>NZ_AUIW01000001.1 GCF_000423905.1 Thermus antranikianii DSM 12462
GGGCAGAACGGAAACTAAAGGGGTTCTCGGAGGTGAAGGAGGTGCTGGAGAAGATGCTTCAGGAGCGGTATGCCCCCCGTACACAGACTCTTACACATAACTCTTGACACGACCTACACCGCCCTTGAGGCCAATCGATACTTGGTCAGTTTGCTCTTTCAGGAAGCCGAGGCTCTGGCCGCTTACTTTCAAGGAAAAAAGGAGAATGCTGCCCTCCTGGGCGTGCGCGTGACGCAACAACCCGAAAGCTACCTACCCCTTATTGGGGAAACCTCCAAGACGTTTGTGCTAAAAGGGGGAGAAATCCGTGTGCTGGTGGCTGTACCCCTGGGGGAGGGTGCCTTGGAGGTGGAGCGCCGGGCCCGCCTATTTGTGCCCAGTGGGTGGCCCGGTTTCTTTTTGACGGTGGTGGTAGGGGTTTGGACCTGGCTTAGGTTACATGGCCTAATTCGGAGAACCCTAGGTTTCCAATTGGGTGCCGCGCGCGAACGCCTATCGGTACTAGGTGGAGCCTTGGACAACCTGGACGAGGGAGTGCTGGTTTTGAGGGAAGATCTGGTGGAACTCTTAAACCCGCGGGCTTTGGAACTCCTTGCTCTGCCCAAAGGGGCCATACCCCCTTTGTCCCTGGATAGGGTGTGGCCTGCCCTCCGGGAGGTGCTACGCCAAGGGGTGGAGGAAGCGATCCTGGCGCTTCCTAGCCACCGCCGGGCACGGGTGCGGATTTTGGGAGGGGGGACCCGGCAGGTGGTTGTCATTCAGGATCAGGCGGAACTCCTTCGCTTGGCGGAGTCCCTCACCCAAAGCCGACGGACTTTGGATCTATTGCGGGCGCAAGCCCATGAGTTTCGCAACACACTTCATGTGCTAGGGGGGTTGCTGGAGCTGGGCAAGGTGGAGGAGGCTCTTAGGCTCATTCAGGGGGAGCTGGGTGCTGAGGAGCATCTGGAGGCGCTTCTTTCCCATGTAGAGCTTCCCCTGGTGGCCGCTTTGCTCTTAGGAAAGGTCCGTAGGGCCCGTGAGCTAGGGGTGGAGCTGGAGGTGGAGGGGATCCTTCCCTTTCGATTTGCCCCTTTGGCTGAAGTGTTGGTAGCTGCGGTGGGCCACCTCTTAGAGAATGCTTTGGAAGCTGTTTCCAATCAGCCGAGGGGCAAGGTGGTAGTGCGTTTCTGGGAGGACAAGGGGTTGTGGCTGGAGGTGCGGGACAACGGCCCTGGTGTGCCCTCAGGGCTGAGCAAGGTTCTCTTCTCGCCGGGAGTAAGCGGCAAGGGCAGGGATAGAGGTTATGGCCTGGCCCTCACCCGCTCGCAAGTGGAGGCATATGGGGGTAGGCTTGGGTACTATAGGGAGGGCGAATGGACGGTATTCTACGCCCATTTCCCGGAGGTTCTGTGGGCCGGTGCCTAATCGTGGAGGACGATCGTCGGGTGGCTTCCTTGCACCGGGCTTTTTTGGAGGCTGAAGGCATCCAAGTGGTATATGTGGCTCAAGGATTTAGAGAGGCCCTGGAGGCCCTGGAATCCCTTCGAGATCTGGATTTGGTTCTTTTAGATCTTTACCTGCCCGATGGTCATGGTTTGGATCTACTGCCTAAGCTCTTGGGGATATATACAATCGTGATCACCGCCGCCAAGGATGTGCCGACGGTGGAAAGGGCCCTTTTGGGTGGGGCCATGGATTATTTGGTAAAACCTTTTAGTAGAGGCAGATTCCAGGAGGCTCTGGTGCGCTTTCGAGCTTTTGTCTCCCTGAACACCAAGAGGGAGGTGTCCCAACAAGACCTGGACCGGATTTTGGCTCGGCGGCGCTTCGATAAGGGCTTCGATCCCCTTACTCGGGAGGAGGTGCTAAAGGTACTCTCTGCTTCGGGGAAGCCTGTGACAGCTGAGGATGTGGCCAAGGCCCTTGGAATTTCCCGGGTGACGGCCTGGAGGTACCTGGAAAGACTCTGCCAGGAGGGGGTGCTGGAGGTTCGCACCTCGTATGGCCAACCGGGTAGGCCTTCCCGGATCTATCAACTGAAGGGCTCGCAGGATAACCTAGGGAGTCGGTAGGCGTTTGGATACCTCGGCCCTCGTTCGACGCTTTCGGTTGCAGGAGTGACCTCTGAGAATGCGTCGCTATGCCCAAACTTTGGCTACGCCGCAGAGGGCGCTGGCCGGGATCTGTCCTAGGGCCTAGACTTTTCCCTTTCAGGCCGGTTTGTGCCGGTTGCTAAGGATACGATAGGACCAGAAAGAGTGGGGAGTTCCTGTAAGTTGGCTTTTGGTAGACTTGTGTGCATCAGGGGGTGGTCCATGAGGTGGAGCCTGCTCGCCTATCTCGTCCTGGGGGTCTTAAGCCCGGTTTTGGCCCAGAAGCCACAGGTCCTCATCGGTACCGGGGGTGTGGGAGGGGTTTACTTTTACTACGGCACCGCGGTGGCGGAGATCCTCAACAAAGCGGGGGTGGTCCAGGCTCAAGCCATGCAGTCCGGGGGATCCATAGAGAATCTCATGCTCCTGCGCGATCGCACGGATGCCTCGAGGGGTGTCTATTACTGCGGAACCGCCCTCCCCGATGCGGCCCTGATGGCCCATCAGGGGGAGGAACGTTTTCAAGGGAAGCCTGCCCCCGTGCGGATCCTCTTCACCATGTACCCCAACTACTTCCACGTGGTGACCACGGAGGGTAGCGGGATTCGCGTGCTTCAGGATTTGAAGGGGAAGCGGGTCTCCACGGAGGTGCCCGGGGGTATCATCGAGTACGAGGCCCGGATCCTAATGTCCGCTGCCATTCCAGGGTTTGATCCACGGGTGCACTTTGCCAAATGGGAAAGGACCCGGGTGGCTGAAAGCGCCCAGATGCTTTCCGAGGGCAACCTAGATGCCTTCTTCTGGTCGGGTGGGCTCCCTACGGGGAGTATCGTGGAGCTTGCGGGAAGCCTTTCCCGGAAAGGAAAGCGCCTATACCTTGTTCCGCTTCCCAAGGAGAGCACCTCGGTTCAGGTCCTTATGCGCCGCTTTCCCGGAGTGGTAGATACGGGGGTTATTCCCAAGAGTGTGTATAACACCCGCTACGATACGCCAACCCTTACCTTTTGGAACGTCTTTGTGTGCCCGGCTAGCCTTCCCGAGGACGTAGCCTACGGCATGGTCAAAGCTGTGTTTGAAAACCTTTCCGCCCTGCATGCGGCGGTGGCCCCAGCCCGGGACACCACCCTGGAAAACGCCGTGCGTTCCCGGGGAGGAAGGATTCCCTACCATGAGGGAGCCATACGCTTTTTCCGTGAGAAGGGGGTCTGGCGCTGAGCCGACTGCCTTTTAGAAGGGTTTCACCTCTACCCCTGCTTCCTCCAGCGCCCTGCGCACCGCCAGTGCCACCTCGGGGGCGTTGGGGTTGTCCCCGTGGATGCAAAGGGTTTCCGCCTTGACCTCCACCTCCCCGCCATCCAGGGCCTCGACTTTTCCTTCTAGAACCATCCTGAGGGCCCGCCTGGCTGCCTCCTTGGGATCGCTGATCCAGCTTCCCGGGAGGGAGCGGGGGGCCAGCTGGCCGTTTTTCAGATACGCCCGTTCGGGAAAGGCCTCGAGGACCACCCTTAGCCCTGCCCTCCGGGCCTCCTCCTCGTACACCGTGCCGGGAAGCACCACCAAGGGCACTTCGGGGTCAAAGGCCTTCACCGCCTCGGCGATGGCCCGGGCGGTTTCCCGGTCGCGGCAGGCTCTGAGGTAGAGGGCCCCGTGGGGCTTCACGTGGTGAAGGCTTAGCCCTTCCGTCTTCAGGAAGGCGTAGAGGGCTCCTATCTGGTAGAGGACGTCCGCATAGACTTCCTCGGGGCTCAGGGCCATATCCCTGCGACCAAAGCCCACCAGGTCGGGGAAGCCCGGGTGGGCTCCCACCGCCACTCCATGGGCCTTGGCAAGGGCCACCGCCTCCCTTATGCGGGTGGGGCTTCCCCCATGAAAGCCGCAGGCCAGGTTCACCGAGGTCACCAGGGGAAAGATTTCCCGATCGTGACCGTAGGTAAAGGTCCCATAGGATTCCCCAGCGTCAGCGTTGAGGTCTATGAGCATGGCCACCCCCTTACAGGGAAAGCTTAACCTCCCTTCCCCCATAGAAGAAGCCCAGCTCGGCCTGGGTTTCCGCCACAAAGGTGTTTCCCTTACGTGCCAAAGGGACATCGTGCCCGGGGAAGATGCGCGGGTATTGCAGGATGCGTCCCCGGGTTTCCAGGGCTAGCTGGGGGTTCCAACAGGGGGGCGCAGGAGGACCTTCCAGATCGAAGCGGCTCTTGAGCGCATCGCTTACCAGGATTCCCACACCTTCCACCTCGAGGCCCAATAGACCCGGGGTGTGCCCGGGCAGGTGAAGAAGACGGAGCCCTGGGAGAAGTTCTTCCTCCCCCACGGTTACCTCGCGAATCCGCATTTGGTCCAGGAGGGGGAGGAGGGTGTAGAGGCAGGCGGGATCCTCGAGGGGATTTCGGGCTACCCTCTTTGCGTGTGTCCACTCCAGCTTGTGCAGAATGATCTCTGCTTGAGGGAAGAGGTCCACGTTGGCCGCATGGTCAAAGTGCAGATGGCTTACGACCACCACCTCCACCCTCTCAGGCGGTATGCCTAGGTCTTTGAGGCGGTGATAAAGCCCCTCCCTTTCGCCGAAGCCCAGGGTGTCGTAGAGAACCGTCCTGGATGCCAGGATCACGTAGGCGCTGGAGGCACCCAGGTAGCCGCGGTGGGTTTTTCCGGGAAAACCTGTCCACAAAGGGATGACCTGCATGTTATCCCCCGGTCATGGTTCGGGGTAGCCACGTGGCCAACTCCGGGAACAGCACGAGGAGGACCACCATGAGGAGCAGCACCCCCATGAAGGGAAGGGCATAGCGAGCGATGTGGAAGAGGTCCTCCCCGGTTAAGGACTGGATGACGAAGAGGTTGAAGCCCACAGGGGGAGTGATCTGGGCCAGTTCCACCATGATCACCAGATACACGCCGAACCACAAGGGGTCCACGCCGATGGCCTTCACCACGGGAAGGATCACGCTGATGGTGAGGACCACGATGGAGATCCCATCTAGAAACCAGCCCAGAACGATGTAAACCAAGCTCAAGAAGAAGATGAGGGCCACGGGGGTGATCCCAGCTTCCACCGCCCAGGTGGCCAAGGCCCTGGGGATGCCGGTGAACCCCATGGCCAGGGTCAAAACCCCGGCTCCTGCCAGGATCAGGCCGATCATGCTGGTGGTGCGTATGGCCCCCATCAAGCTTTCAAAGAACATCCTGGGGGATAGCTCCCGGTTTAGCCCCGCCAGGAGGAGGGACCCCGCTACCCCTATGGCCGCCGCCTCCGTGGGGGTGGCTACCCCCAGGTAGATGGAGCCCAGGACCAGGAGGATGAGGAAAAGCACCGGGAAAACGGATAGAAGGCCGACCAAGCTTTGGCAGAGGGGCTTCCGGGGTTCCCGAGGTAGTTGGTGGCGGTAGAGGAAGGCCAGAAGGGCCACCAGGAGCATGAAGAGCAAGGTTAAAACCGCTCCTGGCACCACTCCAGCCATGAAAAGCCGGGCTACGGAAACCTCGGCCATGACCCCGTAGACGATCATGATGACGCTAGGGGGGATGAGGAAGCCTAGGGTTCCCGCCCCGGCTAAGGAGCCCAGGGCCAGGGGCTTGGGGTAGCCGCGGCGCAACAGCTCAGGCAGGGTAAACCGGCCCACGGTGGCGGTGGTGGCAGCGGAGGAGCCGATGACGGCGGCGAAGAGGGCGCTGGCCACCACGTTCACATGAAGGAGTCCCCCAGGAAGGCGGGAAAGAAGGGGGCTAAGCCCCTGGAAGAGCCCCTGGGCCAGCCGGGAACGGTAGAGAACCTCCCCCATCCAGACGAAAAGGGGCAAGGCAGCCAGGCTCCAGCCGGAGGTGGCGGACCATAGGGCGGTGGCCAGGTTGGCTCCCGGAGGAGCGGTGGTGAAAAAGACCAGGCCAGCGAGGCCCACCAGGAGGAGGGCTAGGCCCACGTAGACCCCCAGGGCCAGGAGGAGGAAAAGAAGGCCCACCAGGATAAGGCTTTCCCATAGGAGGCTCATTCCTTTCCCTCCTTCCAGGTTTTCAGCCCCGCCTCGAGGAGGGCCAGGGCGAAGATGCTAAGGCCCACCGCCAGGAAGCTTTGGGGTAGCCAAAGGGGAAGGGGGAGAAGCCCTGGGGCCAGGTCTCCGTAGCGGAAGCTTTCCGCCACCCTAAGCCAGGTTTGAACCGAGGCATAAAGGGTCGTTAGGAACCCGAGCCCCAGGGCGAAGGTTTCCAGCGGGCGACGGGTCTTGGGGGGAAGCCTTCGCAAGAGAAGCCGCATCTGGATGTGCCCCCCGGCCCTCAGGGTGGGAGCAAGGCCCAGGAAGATGAGCCCGGCGGTGGCGAAGCCGGCCATCTCTAGGGCGGAGGGCACCACGAAGCCCAGGTACCGTCCTGCCACCTGGGCCAGGATCACCAGGAGGATGAAAAGGCCCATGAGGGCCGCCAGGAACTCGGATAGACGGTAGAGGCCCTCGAGGGCCTTCTCCAAGAGGTTCATCGTCCAAGGTACTGACGGTAGACCTTGACCCCCGTGGCTCCCGCCTGCTTTTGCCACTCCAGGATCATGGTTTGCCCCACCCTCTTGAGGTCGGCCAGGAGGGTGGGGGAGGGCTTGACCACCTGCATGCCCCGGCTCGCCAGGGTTTGCATGGCCTTTTCCTCCTGCTCCTGGCTCAGCCGCCAGCCCCGTTCCTCTGCCCGCTTGGCCGCTTGCAACAGGGCTTCCCGATCCTGGGGGGAGAGGCTCTCAAAGGCCCGCCGGCCGATGACCACCATGTTCTTGGGGATCCAGGCCTTCACGTCGTAGAAGTAACGGGCGAAGTCCCAAGCCTGGCTGTCCACCCCGGTGACCGGGGAGGTGATCATGGCCTCCACAATCCCCGTGGCGAAGGCCTGAGGGATGTCTGCGGCCTCCACCTGCACCGGGTGCATGCCGAGTAGCTCCGCCAGCCGGGCGGTGGCGGGGTTGTAGGCCCGAAACCGCAGGCCCTTGAGATCCGCCCCTGTATTCACGGGCCGCTTGGTGTAGAGCCCTTGAGGCGGCCAGGGAACGGCGTAAAGAAAGACCACTCCCCTTTGGGCCAGCCACTTTTCCACCTCAGGGCGCTGGGCCTGGTAAAGCCGACGGGCCTCTTCGTAGCTGGTGGCCACGAAGGGGATGGAGTCCAGGTTGAAGATGGGGTTTTCGTTGGCGAGGAGGGACATGAGCACCTCCCCCATCTGCACCTGCCCGTTCCTCACCGCGGGCAGGATCTGGGGATGGGGGAAGAGGGAGCCTCCAGGGTGGACGGAGATCTTGAGCCGGCCTCCCGTGGCCTCCTCCACTTCCTTTACGAACTGCTGAATGTTTTGCGTGTGGAAGTTGGCCGGAGGATACGGGGTGGCCATGTTCCAGGTCTGGGCTTGGGCTACTAGGGCCAATGGGAAAAGCCAGAAAAGGAGCTTACGCATAATCATGCACCTCCAAGAATTATGTTACCGCTTGGGCACCCGGTCCACGAACTCATTGGTGTACGTGCGCTTGAGATCGATCCGGGCCCGGGCCACGTTGGGATCAAAGGCGGAAAGCACCGTGAGGGGCCTCAGGGGAGCGGTGTCGCTGAAGCGCCCCGTGGGAGAGAAGGACTCCAGGGAGTTCCTGAGGACCTTGAGGTAGAGGGCCCGGTCGCCCAGGAAGTACTCCTCCGGTAAGACGGCGGCGATTTCCTCAGGGGTTTTGCCCTGCATCCACCTCAGGCCCCGCACCATGGCGTTCACCAGCCGCTGGGCGGTGTCGGGGTTCCGCTCCAACCAGGCCCGGGTGGTGTAGAGGACGGCGGCCGGATACTCCCCACCCAAAACCTCCCGGGTTCCCTTGGTGGAGCGGGTGTCCGCCAGTACCTTGATGAGGCCCCTTTCCTCCAGGAGGGTGATGGCGGGTTCCACGTTGGAGATGGCGTCCACCTGACGGTTTTGCACCGCGGCCACCGCTTGGGCTCCCACGGAGACCCCGATCACGGACACATCCGTGGGCTTAAGCCCGTTTTTCACCAGGAGGTAGTTGAGGAAGAAATGGGTGGAGCTTCCTGGAGCGGTGACCCCCACCTTCCGCCCCTTAAGGTCGGCGATGCTCCGCACCTGGTCCGCCAGGTCTGAGCGCACTCCCAGGACGATGGCCGGGTAACGCCCCACCTGCACGAAGGCCACGATGTCTCTCCCCTGGGCCTGCATCTGGATGGTGTGGTCGTAGAAGCCCATCACCACCTCCACGCTTCCCCCCACCAGGGCCTGGAGGGCCCTCGAGCCCGCCTGCAGGTCCTGGATCACCACGTCCAGGCCTTCTTCCTTGAAGTATCCCAGGCGCTCCACCACGGTGAGGGGTAGGTAGACCACGGCCGTCTTTCCCCCTACCCCCAGCACCACCCGCTTCTGGGCTAAGCCCACCGCCAAAAGTAACACCAAAAGCGCCGCAACCAGCCTCCTCATATCCCCTCCTTTCCTCCTTCGACCGCTATTCCCCCTCCATTTTAGGGCGCCAACGGACTAGACGCTTTTCCACCTGGCCCACCACGGCATCCAACAGCAACACGAAGACCATGAGCACCACCATGCCGGCGAAGACCCCGGTGGTGTCAAAGACCCCTTCTGCCTGGGCGATGACGTAACCCAGCCCAGCGGCGCTTCCCAGGTATTCCCCCACCACGGCCCCAATCACCGCGAAGCCGATGGAGGTCCTTAAGCTGGAGAAGATCCAGCTGGCTGCGGAGGGCAGGTAGACGTGGCGGAGAAGGTGACCGGGCCTGGCCCCCAAGAGCTTGGCGTTTTGCAGGACCACAGGGCTTACCTCCTTAACCCCCTGGTAGGTGTTGAAGAAGGCCACAAAGAAGACCAGGGTGACCCCTAGGGCTACCTTGGAGAGCACCCCGAGGCCGAACCAGAGGGTAAAGATGGGAGCCAAGACCACCCGAGGGATGGCGTTTAGGGCCTTGATGTAGGGGTCCAAGACCGCCGCCACGCTGGGGGCCAGGGCCAGCCAAAGCCCCAGGACCACCCCGAGCAGGGTTCCGAGGAAAAAGGCCAGGAGCATCTCCAGGGTGGTGATGTAAAGGTGCGGGTAGATCTCCCCGGTGCTGAACCAGCGCCAGATCCTTCCGGCGATCTCCGAGGGTTGGGAGAAGAAGAAGGGGTCCAGGCGGCCGGTCCTCGAGGCCCACTCCCACCAGGCGAGGAAGAGAAGGAGCAGCCCCACCTGCCAAAGCCGTAGCCTAAGCCCCCGCATGGGCCCGCATCACCTCCCCCCTTAGGAGTTCCCAAATCTCTCGGTGCAGGCGCAAGAACTCCGGGGTGAGCCGGATCTCCGCCACATCCCTGGGCCGGGGGAGGGGGATGGGGAACTCCCCGATGACCCGGGAGCGGGGCCCCGCCGACATGACCACCACCCGGTCGGAAAGGGCAATGGCTTCCTCCAGGTCGTGGGTGACGAAGAGCACGGTCTTGCGATCCTCCTGCCAGAGCCTGAGGAGCTCGTTTTCCATGAGCTGCCGCGTCTGCACGTCCAGGGCGGAAAAGGGCTCGTCCATGAGGAGGAGCCTGGGGTTGGCGATGAGCACCTGGGCCAGCCCCACCCGCTTGCGCATCCCCCCGGAAAGCTGGTGGGGATAGTGGCGGGGAAACCGCCCCAGCCCCACCTTCTCCAGCCAGGCCTGGGCCCTTTCCCGGGCCTCCCTCAAGCCCACGCCCCGGAAGACCAAGGGCAGGGCCACGTTGTCCAGGGCGGTCTTCCAGGGCAGGATGGCGTCCTGCTGGAAAAGGTAGCCCGCCACCGGGTTCAACCCCCTAAGGGGCTTCCCTTCCAGGAGGACCTCCCCCTGGGTGGGGGCGAGAAGGCCTGCCGCCACGTTTAGGAGGGTGCTTTTCCCGCATCCCGTGGGGCCCACTAGGCTCACGAACTCACCTGGAGATAGACGGAGGCTTACTCCTTCCACGGCCACATAGGAACCGAAGGCCACGGAGACCTGCTTAAATTCCAGAAAGCTCATGGCTTGGACTCAAGGTTAGGCTTTATGCCTTAAGCGTTCGGTAGGTGAAGTGACGGCCATGGCTTCCCCCTCCTTCCGGGAGAGGAGACCCTCCCCCCGCATAAGGGGGCCGTAGTACCGGAACCAGAGGAGAAACCTGGGGCTCAGGGCGAAGGCCCGGGCCACATTGGGAACAAAGCCCGTCTTCTCCCGGAACCGGGCGAATCGCTCCTGGACTTCCGGGCTCAACTCCTCATCCCCAGGGAGGCGGGGCCAGGAGATCACCATACCGCCACCGCCCGCACGGGCCCTCCGGAGGCTCCCCGGTGCTTGGGGGCTCCCACGAAGATGAGGGCCCCGGCGGGAGGCACCTGAGCCAGGTTGGCCAGGTTTTCCAGGCCGTATTTCCCCGCGCCCAGGAGGGTCACGTGGGCCTTGAAGTCCTTGGAGGGGCCAAAGTCCAGGGAGAGGGTATCCACCCCTACCCCCACGATCTCCCGCTCCCGCACCAGAAACTCTGCTGCCTCCGGGGAGAAGCCGGGGAAGTGAAGGGTGCCCGTGGCGTCCTGGTTCAGAAAAGCCTTGGGGTCGCGCCAGCGGGCTTCCCAGCCGGAGTGCATGGCCACCAGGGCCCCCTTGGGCAGGCGGCCGTGCTGGCGCTCGTAGGCCAGGATGTCGTCTACGGTCACCTGGGCATCGGGGTTGCGGGCGGCCTTCTCGTGGATGTGGATCACGGCCAGGGGGGCGATGAGGGTTTCCACGGGCAGTTTTTCCGCGGTGAGCCCCCCTTCCGCGAAGTGGGCGGGGGCGTCCATATGGGTTCCCGAGTGCTCCCAGAAATCGATGCGGTTGCCGTAGTACCCGTTTTGCCGCACCGTGACCAGGGTGGTGATGCGCATGGGTTCAGCCCCGGGGAAGAGGGGGATCTCCGGGGAGAGCTCGTGGGTGAGGTCCACCGCCCGGCTAAAGGCCTTGCCCTGTACCTGCGCCTGGGCCACGGCCCGGCTGGCAAGAAGCCCTAGGCCCACGCCCAACAAGGCCCTGCGGGAAATCTGCTTGGCCACTTCCTCCATCACCAGAGGGGCACACATGGTTTCCTCCTTGTTCAGGGGCAAGTTACCACGTGCTTGCAAAGGTATGCAAGCCCTAACGCCGGGGGTCCAGGCGGTCCCGGAGGCCGTCTCCCAGGAGATTAAAGCCCAAGACGGCCAGGGAAAGGGCCAACCCGGGAACCAGGGCGGGGTAGGGGGAAAGGGGGAGGAAGCTTTGGGCTTCCCGGAGCATCCGGCCGAGGCTTGGGTTTGGGGGCTGGACGCCAAGGCCTAGGTAGGAGAGGGCGGCCTCGGCCAGGAGGGAGGCGGCGAAGGCCAGGCTGGCCTGGACCAGAAGGGGTCCCAGGAGGTTGGGAAGGAGGTGGCGGCGCATCACCCAGCCCGGAGGGGCTCCCAGGGCCAAAGCGGCTTCCACAAAGGGGGCGGTCTTAAGGGCCATGGCCCCGGCCCGGGCCACCCGGAAGAAGGCGGGAACCATGGAAAGCCCCACGGCCAGCATGCTGCTGTAGATCCCGGGGCCCATGAGGGCAGCGAGAAGAAGGGCAAGCAGCAGGCCCGGAAGGGCATAGAGGGCCTCCATGAGGAGGCTTAACGCCCCGTCCCAGTGCCGGCCCAGGTATCCGGCAAGAAGGCCTGCGGCCACGCCCAGGGTAAAACCCACAGAAACAGCGATGCTCCCCACCAGTAGGGCGTTTCTTGCTCCGTGAAGGAGACGGGCCAGGAGGTCCCGGCCCAAGGGATCGGTCCCCAGGGGATGGGTGGGGGAAGGAGGGGCGAGGCGGTGGAGGAAGTCGGGGGCGTTGGGGTCCACGGGGTAGAGGAAGGAAGCCAGGGCCAGGAGGAGGAAGAGGCCCACCAGGAGGCTTCCCAAGAGGAGGCTTGGGCTACGCATACGCCACCCGCGGGTCCAAAAGGCCGTAGAGGAGGTCCACCAGGAGGTTGAAGAGGACGATGAGGGCGGCCATGACCAGCACCAGACCCTGGAGGAGAGGGTAGTCGCGGGCCTCGAGAGCCGTCAAGGCCAGGCTTCCCATGCCCGGCAGGGCGAAGACCACCTCCACCACCACCGCCCCGGTAAGGAGGAACCCTCCCTCTAAGCCCAGCACGGTGATCAGGGGAAGGCTTGCGGGCTTCAGGGCGTGCTTGATGAGCACCCAGGTCTCGGGGACCCCCTTGGCCCGGGCGGTGCGGATGTAGTCCTGGCCCATCACCTCTAGGAGGCTTCCCCGGGCCATGCGGAAGAGGATGGCTGCCCGGGAAAGGGCCAGGGTGAGGGCGGGGAGGAAAAGGTGGCGGAGGGCTTCCCATGGATGGGAAAACCCCGGGAAGCCGCTGGCGGGGAAAAGGGGCAGGTGCACTGCCAGGGCGTAGAGGAGGACCACCCCCAGAAAGAAGGTGGGCACGGATTGCAAAAAGGCCATAAGGCCGCTTAGGGCCAGGTCGCATAGGGGAAACCTAAGGGCTAGGAGGGCCAGGGGTAAGGCCAGGAAAAGGGCGCCGCCAAGCCCCAGGAAGACGAGGCTCAGGGTGAGGGGGATCCGCTCGCCCAGGAGCTCGCCCACGGGCTTTCCGTAGCGGATGGACTCCCCCAGGTCGAAGCGGAGGATGCGGGTGAGCCAGTCCACGTAGCGTTCCCAGGGGGGCTTGTCCAGGCCGAGGGCGCGTTCCAGGGCCTGCCGGGCACCTGGCGAAGCCTCGAGGCCCAGGATGGCCTGCACCGGGTCCCCCGGGAGGAGGAGGAGGAAGGCGAAGACCAGGCTGGAGGCCAGCCACAGGGTGGCCAGGGCCAGGAGGACCCGCCTCAGGAGGAAGCTTCGCATTTAGCGGTTCAAGTACACCCGGGTCACGTTGAGGCTCGGGGTGGGCTGGTTTTGCCACCAGCCCATGACCTCCTTGCGCATGGCGGCGATGTAGGGGGCGTTCATCACCCAGAGGTTCACCGCATCCTGGGCGAGAAGGCGCTGCATCTCCTTCATGATCTCGCAGGCCCGCTTGGGATCGGGGGTGCGCAGGTACCTGGTGTAGAGGTCGCGGAAGCGGGGGGAGTCGTAGCGGAAGTAATAGTTGGGGTTGGCGTAGATGCCGATATCGTGAGGCTCGGAGTGGCCGATGATGGTCATCTGGTAGTCGGCTCCTCGGAAGACCCTGGAAAGCCAGGTGGCCCATTCCACCACTTCCAGCCGTGCCTGGACCCCGATCTGGGAAAGCTGGGCAGCGATGGCCTCCCCAAGCCGCCTCTCGTAGGGGTAGGGGGCGGCTAGGGTGAAGGTGAAGCGCAAGGGGTTGTTGGGTCCGTAGCCGGCCTCTTGCAAAAGGGCCCGGGCCTTGGCGGGGTCGTAGGGGTAGTAGCCGGAAAGATCCTCGTAGCAACTCTCCCCTGGGGAGCGGTGGCTGCCGATGGGGGTGCCAAAGCCCAGCATCACCCCCTCCACCAGGGTCTTCTTGTCCACGGCATGCTGGATGGCCCGCCGTACCCGGATGTCGATGAAGGGGGGGCGGCTGTTGTTCATGCCCACGGTGATCTCCGTGGTGGTAAAGCCCGTGATCACCTTGAAGTTGGGATCCCGCTGGAGCACCAGGGCGTTTTCCGGGCTCACCCCGAGGCCGATCACCTGGATGTCCCCCGCCCGCAAGGCGGCAAGCTGGGCGTTTGGATCCGGCAGGAAACGGAAGAAGACCCGGTCCAGATAGGGGAGGCCGGGCTCATAGTAGCCTTCAAACCGCTCCAGCCTCACCCCAACCCCCCGCTCCCAGGCCACGAAGCGGAAGGGTCCGGTTCCAATGGGCTGGGTTTTCTGTTCCTCCACCCTGCCCTTGGGGCCGATCACGGAATCCGGGCGGGCCAGGTTGAAGAGGAAGTCCTGGTTGGGCTGGCGCAGGCGGAAGACCACGGTGTAGGGATCCTTGGCCTCCACGCTCTGGATGTCCCGGTAGTACTCGGGGTGGGTGTGGCCAGACTTGGGATCCCGGGCGCGGTTGAACTTGAAGACCACGTCCTCGGCGGTGAAGGGGGCACCGTTGTGGAAACGAACCCCCCGGCGCAGATAGAAGGTCCAGGTGAGGCTGGAAGGGCTTCCTTGCCAGCGCTCGGCCAACGCGGGGACGATCTCCCCCTTCTCGTTGAACTTCACCAGCCCCTGGAGGACGTTGTCGTAGAGCATGCGGGGAATCTCCTGGCTGGTGGAGGCCGTGGGATCCAGGACAGGAGGCTCAGCCAGGATCGCCACCCTAAGCTCTCCTCCTTTGGGCTGGGCCAGGGCCAAGCAGAGGCCCAGCAGAAGGAACCACGCCAACCGCTTCTTCATGTCTTCCCTCCCTTTCCCCATACTATGCCCAAAGGCACTTACCCCAGATAGAGCACCGCCAAGGCGGCGTAGACCCGGGCTGCCTGGACCACTTCCCTTAAGTCCACCCACTCGTCCACCTGGTGGGGCAGGGTTTTCCCCCCAGGGCCCATGACCACCACGGGAAGACCCGCCCATGCCTGGAGGAAGGTGCCGTCCGTGGCCCCGGGTACCCCGCCGTGGCGCACGGGAAGGCCGAGAAGCCTTAGGGCTTCCTCCGCTGCCTGCACCAAAGGATCCTCCCTGGGGGTCTCCACGGGGGGGCGGTCCTCCAGGACCTCCACCTGGGTTCCCGCCAGGGCCTGGATCCTGGCCACCAACTCCTCGTGGTCCAACCCCGGCACGGTGCGCACGTCCATGGCCACCTCCGCTTCGGCGGGGATAACGTTGAGCTGCCCCTCCCCGGCGGTGGCCAGGATGCGGGTGGGGGTGAGGTAGGGAAGGCCCAGAAAGGGGTGGGAATGAACTTCCTGGAGCTCCCGTTGGAGGCTTTCCAGCTCGAGGATGAAGCGGGCTGCCTTGGGTATAGGGTTTTCCCCGGCGTAGGGCATGGCCCCGTGGGCCATGCGTCCGGGGAAGCGGAGGGATAGGCGCAGGGCTCCCTTCTGCCAAAGGCAGACCTCCATGGCCTCAGGCTCGGCCACCAAGGCACCGCGGAAGCCTCGCGCCAGCCCTCCTCTCACGAAGGCCTTCACCCCCAGCATCATTCCCTCCTCATCGGCCAAAGCGGCGAGGCGTAGGGGGTGCCGGGGCTGGCCTAGGGCTCGCTTCACCGCCAGCAGGGCTCCTATCAAGGCGGCGAGGCCTCCCTTCATGTCGCAGGCTCCTCGGCCGTACAGCCGGCCTCCCTCCACCACCCCTTCGTAGGGAGGGTAGCGCCATAGGCTTTCTGGGCCGGGGGTGACCACATCGGTGTGCCCCTCGAGGATCAACCCCCCCTCCCCCTCCCCCAGGTCCGCCACCAGATTGGGCCGGCCCAAAGCCGCTTCCTGCCGGAAGGGGCGGAAACCCCGCTCCCTCAGGTACTCCTCCAGGAAGGCCACCACCCCCTCTTCCCCGGGTCCGGGATAGTGGCTTGGAATCCGCACCAGAGCCCTTAGGAGCTCCACCACTTCCTTTTCGTCCACCGCTTCCGCCGCCAGGAGGGCCTTTTCCATATGGGGTTCCCGAGGGGGATTATACCGCGGTATGCTGGCCTAAACGAAAGGAGGTGGCGGTGAACTACCGGCAACTTTTCGACCTAGGAGGGCAGGTGGCTTTGGTGGTGGGGGCGGCCTCCGGAATCGGGCGGGCCTCCGCGGAGGCCCTGGCGGCCTTTGGGGCTAAGGTGGTGCTGGCGGACCGGGATGAGAAGGGTCTAAAGGAGGTCCTCGAGGCCATCCGCAGACAAGGTGGGGTGGCGGAGGCCCACCCCCTTGACCTGGCGGCCAGGGGCCAGGCCGAGGCGTTGGTGGAGAGGGTGCACCGGGCCCATGGCCGGCTGGATACCTTGGTTTCCACCCCGGCCATCAACGTGCGCAAGCCCCTTCTGGACTACACCGACGAGGAGATCGACCGGGTGGTGGACCTGAACCTGAAGGGAACCTTGCGGCTTTTAAGGGCGGGGGGACGGGTGATGCGGGAGCAAAGGGGGGGAAGCCTCATCGCCTTTGCCTCCATAAGGGCCCTGGTGGTGGAACCAGGGCAGGGGGTTTATGCGGCCACCAAGGCGGGGATCCTCCAGATCATGCGTACCCTGGCCGCGGAGCTTGGGCCCTATGGGGTGCGGGCCAACGCCATCGCCCCTGGGCCCATCGAAACCCCCCTCACCGCTCCCATCCAAACCCATCCCGATTGGTACCGGGCCTATGCGGAGAAAACCGCCCTCTTGCGCTGGGGAAAGCCCGAGGAAGTGGCCATGGCGGTGGTGTTCCTGGCCTCGCCGGCTTCCAGCTACGTGACCGGCACCCTCTTCCTGGTGGATGGGGGTTGGACGGCGGTGGACGGGCGGTTTACCCCGCCCCTTTAGCCAAGCTGGGCCCTAGCCCTTCAGGGCCACCAGGACCATCCGGCGCTTGATGAGGGTGCGATCCCCTGGCCCTTCCTGGACCACCAGGGGGCGGATTCCGGGGGAAGCCTGGGCCAAAACCTCCTCCACCCGCTTCGCTTCCCACCCTTTTGGGTCCAGGGGATAGAGCCACTCAGGCCAGGTCACTTCCTCCTCAAATGCCTCCAGGTGGAGGAGGCTTAAGCCCACCTCTTGAATGAGCCCTTGCCATTCCTCCACGGTGTACGCCTGCACGTGGAAGTTATCCCGGGCTGCCTCGAGGGCGTTGAAGAGTTGGGCGGCTTCTGGGTTTTCCGGGGCCACCATGTCGGCGATTCCCAGACGGCCTCCTGGCTTCAGCACCCTGGCCATCTCGGCTAAGGCCCTGGCGATGCGGGGAAAGTGATGGGCAGCCCTCCGGGTGGTGACCAGATGGAACTCCCCCTCAGGAAAGGGCAGGGACTCGGCGTCTCCCACCAGGAAGCGGACATTGCGCAAGCCCCGTTCGCGGGCCGCCTGGCTGAAAGGTATGGCCATTTCTGGGGTCAGGTCGATCCCGATGACTTCCCGCACAAAAGGGGCCAGGGCCAAAGCCGTGTGGCCGGGACCCGTGGCCACATCCAGGGCTCTTTCCGAGGACCTGGGTTCTAAAAGCTCCAGCAACCTCTTCAGATCGCGGCCCCCGGCGTGGCTGATGCTTTGGGCATACTCCTGGGCGTGGCGGGAGGAAAAGCTCCGGGCCAGCTCCTTCTGTTTTTTGTCCACGGCTTCCTCCGGGTTTCATTTTATTTGCTGGCCGATTACAAGGTGGGGGTTGCTATCCTTACCGCTGCTGGGCAGTCCTTTATCGGCTTTAGCGTACACTCGCATACCCCGGCGTGGGGGCCATGGTGGCGGAAACCCGTAGCGCTAGGGCCGGGGTTCCATGCGGCCACGGCCTTAGCGGTAGGGATGCGGTTCAGGGTTTTGGCCTTTAACCTCCTGGGGGATGGGCTTAGGGATGTGCTGGACCCCAGGGGGGGCACTAGGCCAGCTGTTTCCCCTCGAGGTACACTTCCAGCACCCTTAGGGCCTCGTCCAGCACCACGAGATCCGCCCGCTTCCCCAAGGCGATCTCCCCCCGGTCCGAAAGGCCCAGGTACCGGGCCGGGTACAGGGATAGCCGCTTGGCCGCTTCCTCCAAGGGCACGCCCCAGGCCACCAGGTTCCTTAAGGCCTGGTCCAGGGTAAGGGTGCTCCCCGCCAGGGACTCCCCCAGCCACACCCCCTCCTTCCGCTTTTCCACCCGATGGGCCCCCAGGGGATAGGTGCCCTCCGGCATCCCCGCTGCGGCCACGGCGTCGCTCACAAAGTACAGCCCGGGAATGGTCTTCAAAGCCAGCCGGATGGCGGCCGGGTGCACATGCAGGCCATCGGGGATGATCTCGGCCCATTCCCCCCGTTCTAGGGCCAGGCCCACCACCCCCGGGGCCCGGTGGTGCAGGCCGGTCATGGCGTTATAGAGGTGGGTGAAGCCCACCGCCCCTGCCTCCAGGGCGGATAGGGCCTCCTCGTAGCGGGCTCCCGTGTGCCCGAGTTGGACCCGGATGCCCTTTTCCGCCAGGAAGCGGATGAGTTCTAAGGCCCCGGGAAGCTCGGGGGCCAGGGTCACCACCCGCACGGGAGCCAGGGAGAGAAGATGGCTGGCTATTTCCCGGTCCGGGGGAAGGGGGAAGGGGGGCTGGGCCCCCAGGCGGTTTGGGCTGATGAAAGGACCCTCCAGGTGAACGCCCAGGAGGGCCTTTCCCCAAGGGCCTTCCATGGCCGCCTTCGCTCCTTTGAGGGCTCTTTCCAGATCGGCCAGGGGGGCGGTGACGGTGGTGGCGAGGAGGCCTGTGGTGCCGTGCTGGAGGTGGAAGCGCAAGGTGGCTTCTACTCCCTCCTGGCCCTCCATCACCTCCCTTCCGCCTCCCCCGTGCACGTGGAGGTCCAAGAAGCCCGGGAGGATGTAGGGGCCCTCCACGGGAGCCTCCTCTATGGCCTCTATGCGCTCGCTGAAGTGAAGCCTGCCCTGTACGAAGCCTTGGGGAGTCAGGATGGAGCCTGCTAGCACAACCGCCTCCTTATCCGGGTTCCACCCGTTGCCCGGCTCAGCACGTTCACCTGGGTGCCGGGGCAGCAAATGGCCCGGAACACCCGGAGGAGCGGTGCTGGGTAGGGATACCGCTCAGGTGCATGCATCCATGGTATTCCGGAGGGCCTTACCGGGGCCGGATATGGCTTCCTCCGAAGTGAAGAGGAATCCACTGGCGGATGGGGGATTTAGGACGCAAATCCGGTTTGCGGTTGCCGAAAGAGGCGAAGGAAGTATGATGGAAGCGCTTCTATGTGGGTAGGAAAAGGAGGGGATATGGGGAGAATCCTGGCGGTGTGGGTATGGCTTAGCCTGGCCCTGGCGGTCCCGGTGACCTTCCGCTACACACCTCCTTCGGGCCTCGAGGTGCGCTCGGTAAGCCTCCGGGGCTCCTTCAACAGCTGGAGGGAAACCCCCATGCGGAAGGAGGACGGGTCCTGGGCGGTAACCGTGGACCTGGATCCAGGGGAGCACCAGTACAAGTTCTTCATCAACGGCCAGTGGCCCAGGGACATGTGCAACGATCCCACCTTCGGCACGCCCATGGTGGACCCGAAGGCGGCAGGGTGTGTGGACGATGGCTTTGGGGGTCAGAACGCCGTGATCGTGGTCCAGGCCCCGGTAGCCCCCACCCCTCCTGCGGGGCCCGTGGCCCTGGACTTCACCCATGATCCGTTGGACGCCCAGTTTGTCTCCCATGCCGACGGCAAGCTTTCCGTGCGCTTCCGGGCGGGGGAGGGGGCGGTGGCGGCCGCCTGGGTAGAGGTGGAAGGAAAGAGGGTCCCCATGCACCTGCAACTGAGTTTTCCGGGAAGCGAGGTTTGGCGTGGGACCTTACCTGGGGGCGTGGGAGCCTACCGCATCCTGGTGCGGACCCAGGATGGGAAGGAGGAGGTGTTCGGTCCCTTTAACCCTCCCGAAAGGCCCTTTGCCGAGGTGGCCTGGGTAGGCGAGGGGGTGGGTTACCAGATCTTCCCCGAGCGCTTCTACAACGGGGATCCCGGCAACGACGCCCTGGCCCTGGAAACCGACGAGTACCGCTTTAACCAGGTGTGGCAGCGCTCCTCCGGGCCCAAGCCCCATCTCTCCCACTGGAGCGATCCCCCCTCGCCCCTGCACTGCTGCCACCAGTACTTCGGGGGGGATCTTGCCGGGGTGCTGGCCAAGCTTCCTTACCTAAAGGCGCTGGGGGTTAGCGTCCTCTACCTGAATCCCATCTTTGATTCCGGGTCGGCCCACGGCTACGACACCCACGACTACCTCAAGGTTTCCCCCAAGTTCGGCGACAAATCCCTCTTGCGCAAGCTGCTGGACGAGGCCCATCGCCTCGGCATGCGGGTGATCTTTGACTTTGTGCCCAACCACACCGGCTTGGGCTTCTGGGCCTTCCAGGATGTGGTGCGGCGGGGGCCTAGGTCCCCTTACTGGAACTGGTACTTCATCAAGCGCTGGCCCTTCCTGCCCGGCGATGGTTCCGCCTACGAGGGATGGTGGGGCCTGGGTAGCCTCCCCAAACTGAATACCGCCGACCCGGGAGTGAAGCGCTACCTGATCGAGGTGGCCAAGTACTGGGTACGCTTCGGCTTTGACGGGGTGCGGGTGGATGTGCCCGGGGATGTGCTAAATCCTCACGCTTTCTTTAAGGAAATGCGGGCCGAACTGAAGGCCATCAAGCCCGACGCCTACCTGGTGGCGGAGATCTGGCAGAGGGATCCTAGCTGGCTCCGGGGGGATGAGTTTGACTCCCTGATGAACTACGCCATCGGCCGGGATATCCTCCTTCGCTTTGCCAAGGGGGGAAGCCTGGCCCTGTACAACGCCCGCCGGGCCTTGGCGGACCTGGCCCGGGTTTACGCCCTTTACCCGGAGGCGGTGGCCGGGATGGGCTTCAACTTGATCACCTCCCACGACACGGCCCGCCTCCTTACCGAGCTTGGGGGCGGGGGCCTGAAGGACGTTCCCAGCCCGGAAGCCAGGGCCCGGCAGCGGCTTGCGGCGGCCATGCTCTACGCCCTTCCCGGTCTCCCCGTAACCTTCCAGGGGGATGAGTGCGGTTTCACCGGGGAAAGGCCAGCCGACCCCCCCCACGAGCTCAACCGGTATCCTTTCCAGTGGGAGAAGTGCCACGGGGAAACCCTGGTCTTCTACCAGACCTTGGCCGGGCTACGCCGGGAGCTTCCCGCCCTTCGGAGCGCGGTTTTTCGCAGTTACTATGGCGAGGGTTACCTGCTGGCTTTCCTCCGGGGGGAGCCGGGGGAAGGGGAGGTGCTGGCAGCGTTTAATAGTGGCCTCGAGGCCGCCACCCTACCCCTGCCCCCAGGTGGCTGGCGGGACCCCCTGGAGGGGCGGACCTACCGCAAGGAAGTGGCCGTACCGCCCCTTGGCTTCCGGTATTTACTCCACCTGGGTCGCTAGGTCCCGAGGGGGCTTTTGGCCAGCGGGGGTTCCGGGATGATCCCGGGCCCTGTCGGGGAGTGGAAGGCCCCCCAAGCCCTGCAGGATACCCTGGCCCGCAACCGGTCAAGGGCCTTATGCCACCCCACGCGGGGTCCCGGTAAACCACCCCCAGCCCGCCGCCAGGCGGGCTGGGGGCCCGGTTGTGCCTTAACCAAGGGACTTGTGTGGCCCCTCATGAAGTAGGGGTATTATCCTGAGGAGGGTTAGACCGGATGGAAACGCCTCCCGTACGCCGCTTTTTTTGAGCCTGGCCCTTTTCCTTTGGGCCCTTTCCCACCTCTATAGCCTTCTTCTTTGGGTCTTCCTGGCCTTTACCCTGGCCGGGGCTTTGGATCCCCTGGTGGGGCTCTTTGCGCGAAGGTTCCCCCGGCCTTCCGCGGTTTTCCTGGCCTACCTCATGGTCCTGGGGGTGATGGGCTTGGGGTTTTACCTGGCTGCACCCCTCCTGATCCTGCAGTTCCACCACCCGGGGGAACTCTTGCCCATGGTCCTCCAGTGGCTTCAGGATAACCTGGCCCTTTCCCTTCCTGACCTGGCCTCCTCCCTGGCTTCCTCCGCCCACGTGGCCGGGGATCTTCTCCTCAGGGTGGGGGAGACGGTTTCCGAGATGGTTTTGGCCCTGGTTCTTGCGGTGATGATCGCCCTCGAGCCCCACTTGGTGCCCGGGCGGCGCCATACCTTCCAGGGAGCGGCTGGACCGAGGTGCTGGAGGATACCTGGAAGCGCATGGGCTGCTCCTCGCCATCTTCGCCTTCGGTAAGCTCTTCGGTTTTCTGGGTATATTCCTGGCGGTACCCATGACCATCCTGGGGGCGGGAATTCTGAAGCACTGGCGGCGCTAGCCCCCCACGTGCACGAAGGGGCGTTGGCTCCGATCGGGTTCGGTGCGGCGCAGGATCTCATGGGTAAGGGTGGGTACATCCCCTTCTCCGAAAAGGAGGAAGTGTGACGACTCCCCGGACTAAAGTCCGGGGCTTCTCGGGGTGTTTCCCTGCGGGAAAGCACGCGGGGTTTCCCCCGAAGGCCCCGTCCGGGCCCAGAAAGACCTTGACTCCGTATCGGCAGGCGAGCGCAATGCTTCTGGCTCTGCCACGGGTGTTCGTTTGGAGTTTTACCCATCGGACTACCCGATGGAACCCCCTACTCCAAGTTTCAAGGTCCACGGGAAACTTTGTCCCCAAGAACATTGTACCCAATCCGTGTCCACCTGTGGTGGACGTGGGGGAGCTAAGCTCCCTTCGGTCGCATGTAGCTGCAAGGTACGCTTTGCGTGACCGCTGACCCATGTATCCCCGGTTTGGTCAGCCTGTAGGGCTATCTTGGAAACCGGGGGATTATAGCTCCCCCACACCCCCTCTTTTCTCTAAACTGCCTTGCGCCACGATACGAATGTACACCCAAGCCCCCCTTGGGACAACGGGGAAAAGCTCTTTAGCTACCGCCTCAGGGTGAGAAGGGCCAGGAGGAAGCCCGCGCCGTAGCCCACCGCTAGGGCTAGCCGCAAGGCCTGGTGGGTGGTCTTGGGCGTGGGGGAGGGGGCAGAGGCGTTTAAGGCGTAGGCTCCCCGCTTACGCAGGCGCACCCCTAGCCTCAAGGCCAAGGCGGCCATGGGGAAGCCGGCATTGGGGGAAAGCGTCTTCCTGGCTTCCTGGAGGAGCCTGGGCCAGAGCCGGGGAGGGCAAAGGAGAAGGCCCGTGATCCGGGCCGGGACCAGGTTTAAAAGGTCGTCGGCCCGGGCGGCAAACGCTCCCCTCCTTCCGTGCTCGAGGTAGCCCCACATGGCATCGGCGGTGTTGGCGTACCGGTACAGGGCGGCTCCGGCCAGCCCCAAGAGGGCGTAATAGAGGAGAGGGGCGATGACGCTATCGGAAAGGTTCTCCCCAAGGCTTTCCAAGGCGGCTTCCCGAACCTCCTCTGGGGAAAGGTCTTCTGTGGGGCGGCTCACGATCCGGGCTAGGCGCCGCCGGGCTTCTGCAAGGGAATCCGGCCCCTGCAGAGGCCCATAGGACAGGGCTTCCTCCACCCTACCCACCTCCCAAAGGAGCATCCTCAAGCTGAAGAGGGGCTTGAGGAAAAGCCCCAGAAGAAGCCAGCCCCAGGCCAAGGGCCTGAGGATCAGGTCCAGGAAAAGGGCGGGGAGGGTGAAGAGGAGGGCCCCCAGGGTCCAGTAGAAGGCCCCCGTCCAGAAACCCCGCACCTGGGGCCAGGCCCAGGCCAGGTACCGGCCCATGAGCACCACGGGGTGGAACCGGGCAGGGGGTTCCCCAAAGAGGAAGTCCAAGAGAAGAGCCAGAAGGAGGCTCACGGGTTTGGAATCAAGCGGTCCAGGACCCGCTTAGGCCAGTCCAGGACCACGGCGCTGCCAGGAGGGAGGAGGGCATCCTCTCCCAAGGCCCGGAGCACAGCCCGGATCACCCCTCCATGGGTAAAGAGAAGGGCTGGTCCTGTGAGGCTTTCCAGAAAGCGGAAAACCCTTTCCTGGAAAGCCTCGAGGCTCTCCCCTCCTGGGGGGGCAAAGCCCTGGAAGCGCAGGAGGGCTTCCTGGTAGGCGGGGTCCAGCTCCTGCCAGAGGGCTCCTTCCAGAAGGCCGAAGTGGATTTCCCTTAAGGCGAAGACGGGTTGGGGCTGAAACCCCGCCAGTTCCGCCGTCCTTTGGGCCCGAAGCAGGTCGGAGCTGAAGGCGGGAAGCCCCGGCAGAACCCCTCGGAGGGCCTTGGCCTGGGCCTCCCCCAGGGGGGTGAGGGGGAGGTCGGTCCAGCCCAAGAGGCGGCCTTCCCGGTTCCAAAGGGTTTCCCCGTGGCGCACCAGCCATAGTTCCACGCTCCAAAGCTTATACTCCTTGCCGTATGGACTACCGTGAAACCTTGCAAGCAGCGTGGAGGCGCATGGAGAGACTCACCAAGCCCCCTAGGTCCCTGGGCCACCTGGAGGAGGTGGCGGTGCGGCTTGCCGCCATCCAGGGAAGGCTGAAACCGGAACTGGGCCTGGGGGCGGTGGTGGTGGCTGCTGCAGACCACGGGGTGGTGGCGGAGGGGGTCTCGGCCTACCCCCAGGAGGTCACCCGGCAGATGGTGCTGAACTTTCTCCGGGGGGGTGCCGCCATCAACCAGTTCGCTCGGGTGGCCGAGTGCGAGGTGTACGTGCTGGACGTGGGGGTAAAGGGGGAACTTCCCCAACACCCGCGGCTTCTTTCCCGCAAGGTGCGGGAAGGGACAGACAACCTCGCCCAAGGCCCCGCCATGAGCTTGGAGGAGGCGGAAAGGGCCCTCCAGGCGGGCCGAGAGGCGGCGAGGCAGGCCATAGCCCAGGGCGCCACCCTCCTTGCCGCTGGGGACATGGGGATTGGCAACACCACGGCGGCAGCCGCCCTTACCGCTGCCCTCCTCGGCCTTCCTCCTGAGGCCGTGGTGGGCCGGGGAACGGGGGTGGGGGAGGAGGGCCTAAGGCGCAAGCGGGAAGCGGTGGCCAGGGCCCTTGCCCGCCTCCGCCCTGGCATGGGGCCCCTCGAGGTGGCCGCCCAGGTGGGGGGGCTTGAGCTTCTCGCCATCGCCGGGATCTACCTGGAGGGCTACGAGGCTGGGCTTCCTTTGGTGCTGGACGGCTTTCCCGTGACGAGCGGGGCCCTCCTCGCCTGGAGGCTTGCCCCGGGGATCCGGGAGCACCTCTTCGCCGGCCACCTCTCCCGCGAGCCCGGCCACCGCCGCCAGCTGGAGGCTATGGACCTCAAGCCCCTTTTGGACCTGGACCTGGCCTTAGGGGAGGGTACGGGGGCGGTGCTGGCCATGCCCCTCCTCAGGGCTGCGGCCCGCATCCTGCACATGGCCACCTTTGAGGAGGCAGGGGTTTCCGACCGCCCTTAAGCCCATGCTGCGGCTTCTGCGCCTGGCCCTAGGCCTTCTTACCGTCTTTCCCCTGGCTCCCCGGGAGGCCAGCCCGGAGGATTTCCGACGGAGCACGCTGTTCTTCCCCCTGGCGGGCTATGCCCTTGGGCTTCCCCTCTCTCTTCTCGCCCTTCTCCCCCTTCCCGAAGAGTTCCTGGCCGCCTTGCTGCTCGCTTGCCTTCTCTTCCTCACGGGGTTTTTGCACCTGGATGGGCTTTTGGACGCCGCCGATGCCCTCCTGGGCTCGAGGCCCAGGGCAGAGCGGCTTCGCATTCTCAAAGACCCCCACCTGGGTCCCTTCGCTTTCGGGGTAGGAGGGCTCTACCTCCTCCTCCTCTGGCAGGCTCTGGCCCTGGTGCGGGATCCCCTTTTCCTCCTCTTCCTCCCCGGCTTTGCCCGTTTCGCCATCCTGCCCTTTCTGAACCGGTATCCCCTTCTGCACCAGGGGATGGCTGGACTCATCCGGGGGGGACCGGTTTGGGGAGCCTTCCTCCTTGCCCTTCCCTTTCCCGTTCTTTACCCCTGGTCCGCCCTTTTGACCCTGTTCACCGCCTACCTGGTGGCCCGCTTCGCGCTTGCCCGCCTGGGCGGCATCAACGGGGATGTCCTCGGGGCCATGATCGCCCTGGGAGAACTTGGGGGCCTGGTAGGCTACGTGCTATGGAAAGCCCTAAGCGGGTAAAGCCCTACACCCGGCCCACCGGGGAACGGCGGGGCCTCCTTTTGGTCTACACCGGGGACGGCAAGGGAAAGAGCACCGCAGCCTTTGGCCTGGCCCTTCGGGCTCATGGCCGGGGCCTGAGGGTGAGGATCTTCCAGTTCATCAAGCATCAAGGGGCCCGCTTTGGGGAACACCGGGCCTTCTCTGCCCTGGGGATTCCCGTGGAGGGCTTGGGGGATGGGTTCACCTGGAAAAGCCGGGACCTGGACCACTCGGCGGCCCTGGCTAGGGAAGGCTGGGAAAGGGCGAGGGCGGCCCTTCTTTCCGGGGAGTGGGACCTGGTGGTTCTGGATGAGGCCACCTATCCCGTGCGTTACGGCTGGATTCCCCTGGAGGAGTTCCTTGGGGTCCTGAGGGAACGGCCCCCCCACGTGCACGCGGTGGTGACGGGTCGGGAAGCCCCGGAGGCCCTCCTGGACCTCGCGGACACCGTGACCGAGATGCGCAAGGTGAAGCACGCCTTCGACCAGGGGGTGCCAGCGCTACGGGGGATAGAGCACTAGGGCTAAAGGGCTTGGCCTCCCTGGGCTATGGGTGGATTCCCTCACAGGGAAGGTAGAATGGTACGCATGACCGATAAGAGCCTTGGCCGTTTTTATGTCTTGGCCCAGGAGTTCTGGTCCCAGCTTCCCCCCTCCGCCCGTTTCCGCCCCCTGGAGGACGCCAGGGCTTTTTCCCGGCACAAGGAGCTCATGAGGGGCTGGGTGGGCCAGGTGGTCCAGGGCTTCTACGACACCCTCTTCGGCCACCCCGCCACCCGGGCCATCTTCCGGGAAGGGGAAAGGCCAGCCCGGGAGAGGACCCTAAGGGACTGGTACCTGCGCACCGTGGAGGGCCCCTTTAACGGGCAGTATTTCGCCTGGCAGACCCTGGTGGGGCTGGTGCACGTACGCCGGGGGGTGACCAACGCCATGATGGCCGCCATGTGGAACTGGGTGGTGGATACCGTCTCCCGCCTGGCCCGGGAGCACCTTTCCCAGGAGGAAGCCCAGGCCCTGGCGGATGCCTGGCGCCGGCTGGGCTTTACCGTAATGGCCTTGATCTCCGAAGGCTATCTCCATGCCTACCTCGAGGCCCTGGCGCATGCGGAAGGGGTGGAGGTGGGGGTTTTCCTGCAAAGGGCCCAGGAGGAAGCCGCCCGCCTCCTGGCGAGCCTTTCTCCAGGCTAAGGCCATGGTGAGGCTCCCCCGGCTGGTTCTGGCCGCCCCCCATTCGGGGGCGGGAAAGACCACCGTGGCCCTGGCCCTTCTCCAGGCTCTTGGGGAGCAGGGTCTTAAGGTCCAGCCCTTCAAGGTGGGGCCGGATTACGTGGATCCCAGCCACCTAGAGGTGGCCTCCGGGCGCAGGGTTTACAATCTGGACGGCTTTTTCCTGGACGAAACCGGCCTCCTTTCCCTCTTTCAGCATGGAGCCAAGGGAGCCGACCTGGCCCTGGTGGAGGGGGTCATGGGGCTCTTTGACGGCAAGGACCCCTTGGGCCAGGTGGGCTCCACGGCCCAGGTGGCCAAGCTCCTCAAAGCCCCCGTGGCCTTGGTGGTGGATGCTTCCGGCATGGCGGGTTCCATCGTCCCCCTAGTGCAGGGCTTCCGGAACTTTGATCCTGGGGTCCAGGTGGTGGGCGTCTTCGCCAACCGGGTGGGTTCTCCCCGGCATGCGGAACTCCTAAGGGAGGCCCTCGGCCAGGTGGGCCTGCCCCTTTTGGGCTGGCTTCCGCAAGACCCCCTTCTGGAGATCCCGGAGCGCCATTTGGGCCTGGTCCTCGCCGGGGAGATACGCCCGCCTTTAGTTGCCTTGCGCCGGGCTTTCCAGGTGGACCTGGAAGCGGTCTTGCGCCTGGCCACCTCCGCCTTGCCCCTGCCCAAGGCTCCTCCTTTCCTCCCCGAGGGGAAGCCGGCCTGGGTGCGGGTGGCCTACGCCTGGGATCAAGCCTTCCGCTTCTACTACCCCGAAAGCCTGGAGCTCCTAGAAGCCATGGGGGCGGAGCTTGTCCCCTTTAGCCCCATAGGGGATTCGGCCCTTCCGGAGGCAGAGGCCCTCCTCCTCGGAGGAGGTTACCCCGAGCTTTTCGCAGAGCAGCTTGCGGAAAACCGGGCCATGCGGGAGGCCATCCGTCGTTTCCCTGGCCCGGTGGTGGCGGAGTGCGGGGGGTACATGTACCTGTCCCAGGGGCTTTGGGTGGGGGAGGATTTCTTCCCCATGGTGGGCCTGGTTCCGGGGGAGGCCCATATGGCGGAAAGGCCCATCCTGGGCTACCGGCAGGTGGAGGCCTTGAGGGATAACCCGGTGGCCAAAAAGGGAGAGGCCTTCAAGGGGCACGAGTTCCACTACGCCCGGATGGAATCCTCCCCAAGCCCCGCCTGGCGGCGGGTGGGGGGAGAGGAGGTGGAGGGCTACACGGATGGGCGCATCCTGGGAAGCTTCGTCCACCTCTACCTGCCGGCCTGCCCGGAGGGAGCCGGAAGGTTCCTGGCCTTGGCCCATGGGAAGGCGAAGTTACGCAGGCCCAGGTGAGGGCCTTTCCGTCTTCCGGGGAAGCCTTGGCTGCCCTAGACTCCTTCTTGAAGGATAGGGATCAGTTCAGGTCGTACCAGTTCGGCGGGTGGGGTTTTGCCTTCCCTTAAGAGGGACCGCACCTTGGTCATGCTGATGGAGATCCGCCTCTCCCGGTGGTGGTCGGGGCAGGTTCTTTCCGAGGCGATCCCGCCGCAGATGGGGCAGTGAAAGACCGCGCCCACCTTCACGATCTCGATGCCCAAGGGGGGAAGCTGGTCAAAGATGCGGTGGGCTGCGTAAGGATCGTAAAAATCTCCTACCCCTGCATGATCCCGGCCCACCAGGAAGTGGGTGGCCCCGAAGTTCTTGCGCACAAGGGCGTGGAATACCGCTTCCCGGGGGCCGGCGTAGCGCATCGGGGTGGCAAGGCCAAACAGGGCCACCCGTTCCCGGGGCAAAAAGCCTTCTATGAGGGCTTGGTAAGCCTTAACGATGACCTCCGTGGGGAAGTCGTCCTCTTTCTTGGCACCCAGGATGGGATGGACTAGAACTCCATCGGCCAGCTCCAGTCCCAACCGGATTAGGTACTCGTGGGCCCGGTGGGGGGCGTTGCGGGTTTGAAAGGCCACCACCCTACTCCAGCCCTTTTCCCGGAAGAAAGCCCGCATCTCCTCAGGGGTTTTCTCCAGCTGTGCAGACCGGGGTCTCCAGGCCAACACCTCTACTCGTCCCCCGAGGGCGTAGGGCCCCTTGGTGAGGAGCTTCTTGACCCCGGGGTGGGCTTCGCTTTCCGTACCGAACACCTGGCGGGCCAGGGCCTTGAGGTCCAGCTCGTAGGCGTCCTCTACCTGGAGAAGGGCCACCGGCTTTTCCCGGTGCACGAGGATCACCTGATCCCCCTTGTCCACCCGGGGTCGCTCCTGGAGCTGGAGGAGGATGGGAATTGTCCAAACTTCTCCCGAAGGAAGGCGCATCTCCTGGGCCACGGAAAGGGTTTCCTCCCGAGTCATAAAGCCTCGCACAGGGTGGAAGGCTCCCGTGGCCAGGTTTTCTAGGTCCAGCCGCTCGTCCTCGCCAATGGTCACCTGGGGTAGGGTTTCCACCATGGTCAAACCTCCGCAAGGGCCCAAGCCTGTGGTGTTTTTTGGAGAACGTCAAAGACCTCCACCACCTTGCCGATCACCCAGACCGCTGGGGCGGCCACCTCCACCTTCCCCTCCGCCACCTCTTCCAGCCGGCTTAACACCCGCGCTTCCTTGGGGGTGGTGGCCCTCTCCACGAAGAGGCAAGGTTCCTTGGGATCCCTTCCCAACCGGATGAGCTCTTGGGCAATCCATGCCCGCCTTCTCACCCCCATGAGGACCACTAGGGTGGGTACCTTGGCGGAGGTGCTTAGGTCCGGGTATCCTCCACCCTCTAAAACCCCGGAGACCACCGCGAAGCCCGAGCTAAGGCCTCGGTGGGTTAGGGGAAGTCCTGTGGCCAGGATGCTGCTTACCCCAGGTACTACCTCCACCGCCACCCCATGGGCGCTGAGGAAAAGCACCTCCTCGCCCCCTCTTCCGAAGACGAGGGGGTCCCCCCCCTTGAGCCGGACCACAAAGGGATAGGTCCGGGCGTAGTGGAGGAGAAGCCGGTGGATGGCTTCCTGCTTGCCGCTTTCCCCTTCCGCCTTGCCCACCTCCACCCTTTTCCCCCGGATTAGGGCCAGGATCCTCCCGTCCACCAGCCGGTCGTGGAGGACCACCGGGGCTTCTCTGAGGAGGCGGTAGGCCTTCAGGGTGAGGAGGTCGGGATCTCCTGGCCCGGCTCCCACCAGGTAGACCTTAGCCATGGGCCACCCCCCGCCAGACCAGCTGAGCACCGATGAAGAGAAGCCAGAGGAGGAGGGCTACCCGGAAGGGCTGCTTGGGCACGCGGGTGGCCACGAGGGCCCCCAGGCTGGCCCCCACGATCCCTCCTAGGCTTAGGGAAAGGAGGAGCTTTGGGTCCACCTGGCCGAAGTGGAGGTGCACCCCACCCCCCACCAGGGAGAGGACCAGGCCGAAGAGGATGTCCGTGCCCACCACCTGCTGGGGGGTAAGGCGGGTGGCGTAGAGCAGGAGGAGGCTGCCCAGGGCCCCTGCTCCTGCCGAGGAGAAGCCCACCTCGAGGCCAATCCCGAAGGCGGCGGGAGGCAGGAGCCAGGGCCGTTCCCGGCTCAGGGTTAGCCGGGCTAGGCTCCGGTAGAGCCCAAGTCCCGCTGAAACCACCACGGTGAGCCCCACCAGGAGGAGGACCATGTCCTTGGCCCCCTTAAGGTGAACCAGGAGGAGGCTGCCCAGCAGGACCCCGGGGAGCCCCCCCAAAAGGAGGAGGCCCAGCACCCTACCCGCCACCTGGCGCCTAAAGAGGTAGACGGCGCCGGCGGGAACCTTGACCAGAAAACCGAAGAGAAGGGCCGTGCCCACCGCGATCTCCGGGGAAAGGCCCAGGCCCAGGATGAGGAGGGGGGCGGTGATGGTGCCGGCCCCCACCCCAGTGACCCCAATGGCGAAGGCGATCAGGAAGCCCATGAGGAAGGCCATGCTACTCCCTCCTTCCGTGCAGGTGGATGCCACACTCCAGCTTGCCCTTGCCTACCCAGCGGCCGGAGCGGGGGTCCTTGGGGTCTAGGGGCTTGGCCGTACAGGGAGCGCAGCCGATGGAGAGGTAGCCTTGGTCATAAAGGGGAAGGTGGGGGAGATCGGCCACAGCCAGATAGGCGAAGACCTCCTTCAGGGTCCAATCGTAGAGGGGGTTCACCTTGATGAGGCGGTGGCCGCTTTCGAGGATGGCTTCCTCCCGGGGCTTCAGGTGGGCCCGGGTGGGGGACTGCTCCCGTCTAAGCCCTGTGAACCAGGTGTCGTAGTCCTCGAGGGCCCGGAATAGCGGGTCCACCTTGCGGATCTGGCAGCAGCGGGTGGGGTCGGTCTCGTAGAGCTTCCCGTAGAGGCGTTCCTGCTCCTCCCGGGAAAGGCTTGGGGAGAGGTTGATGAGCTGGAAGCCAAGCTTCTCCTTTAGGGCATCCCGGTAGGCGTAAACCTCCGGGAAGTGGTAGCCGGTGTCCAGGAAGAGGACGGGGATGTCGGGTTTCTCCTCCAAGAGGAGATGGAGCACCACCACGTCCTCTGCTTGGAAACTGCACGTGAAGCAGGGCTTTTGGCCTTCCGCTAGGGCGTCCCGGATAAGGGCCTTGGCGCTTGTTACCTTGTCCATGGCTGAACCTCCGCAAGCACTTCCTCCACCTTTTCCTTGGCCCTGGTCAGGCCGGCCTCCGGATCCAGGTCAAGTTCCTCTAAGGCCAAATCCACTAGGCGGTACCAAAGCCGCTTGCGCTCTTCGAAGCAGGGGATCTCCGCTATCCGTGGCCTAAGGTGGCGCAGGTAGGCTACAAGTTCCCCGTACTCTGGACCCAAAAGCCGAAGAAAACGCTCCTTTAGGCGCACCGCCAAGGCAGGGGCAGCCCCAGAGGTGGAAAGGGCCACCACCAACTCCCCCCTTCGCACCACGGCGGGGAGGATGGCGGTGGCGTTTTCCGGGTCGTCCACCGCCACCAAAAACACCCTTCGCCTTTCCGCTTCTGCCTTTACCTGGGGGTGGATCCCCTTGTCCCGGGGATGGCTCACCACCAGGAAGAAGCCCTCGAGGTCCCCTTCCCGATAACCTCGGGGAAGCCAGCGGATCCTTCCCTCCTTGGCCAAGTCCGCCAGATTCCAATGGTCCTCCTCAGCCAGGACGGTAACCTGGGCCTGGGCCTCCAAGAGGGCTTGGAGCTTGGCCCCCGTCTCCGGGCCGCCGGCGATTAGGAGAACCGGCCTGTCCCTCAGGTTCAGCATGAGGGGAAAGTAGGTCATGCCACCCCCCGGTACAGGCGTAAGAAGCCCTGGAGCATGCTTCCTAGCCGCTCCTGCTCATCCACGTAGAAGGGCTGCACCCCCCACTCCCTTAAGGCATCCGCGGTAACCCGGCCCACGGCCAGGGCCTTTACCTCGTGCTGGAAGGTTTTCCTTAGGTCCGAGGGGTTCCGGGCTCCCTCAAACAGGAATTCCACCTGGATGGCGGCTACAAAGGCTACCGCTTCCACCTCTTTGGCCAAAATGGTCTCCTCCAGAAGGCGGATCCCCTCAGGGTCCGGCAGGTGGCGGTAAGGCATGAGGGGGAGAACCTCATAGCCCCTTTCCTCCAACGCCTGTTCCAGGAGGGGTAGGGGCTTGCCGTAAAGCTGGAGGGCGGCCACTCCAGGCCCTTGGGGTAGGAGAGGCAGGAGGCTTGGCGTGGTCCCGTCTCCTACCCCATGAGGGGCAAGCCCTAGGTCCCTGAGTACCCGGGCGGCCTTGGTCCCCCGGGCCAAGCGGAGGGCTTTCTCCAGGCTCCCCTTCAGGTCTAGTTCCAAAACCCGCCCTCCTTCCAAAAGCTCCCTTACCCCTATCCCGGTGGTGGCCACGAAGAGATCCACCCCTTCTCCCAGCCGCCGGAGATGGTCCTGGTATTCGGGAACGGGTACCTTTTCCGTGGCCTGAACGGGGAGAAGGAGGGGGATTAAGCCTAGCTTTGTCGCCAGGGATTTGAACTCTTCCCTCCTCCTGAGGCCGGCATAGGCGATGCGCATTCCCAACCTCCCTTACACCGCGCACTCCCCACGGCCTAGCTGCACCCGGAAGGTTTCCCCTTCCGCCCCCAGGTCCTGGTAGTACTCTGGGGCTTCCTCATAGGAAGGAATAGTCTGGAGGTCCTCGAGAAGGGGCTTGAAGGAGGCGGCCCCCACCCGGTCCAAATAAGCCTGGAAACTTTCGCCCTGCTCCCGTTCCTCCTGGTAGCGCTTCAGGATCCTTTCCACCGCCTCAGGAGTGCGCCGGGCAGGAATCCGAGCCACTACTTGGCCAAAACGGGCCTCCCCCTCCCGGGTGCGCCCCCCCAGGAGGAGGGTGTAGTGAGGAACTTCGTTTTCCCCTACCTTACGGCTTGAGCCGTAAAGGCCGATATCGGCTATGTGGTGTTGACCGCAGGAGTTGGGGCAACCGGAGATCTTGATGCTAATGGACCGCACCGCTGGATCATGGGTCAGAGGAAGGGTGTGGAGGTGCGCTTCCAGGGCCTGCGCCAGTCCCCGGGAGCGGGTGATGGCCAGGTTGCAGGTGTCAGCTCCAGGGCAGCGGGTTATGTCCAGGATGGTGTGGGCCTCAGGATGGGCCAGGCCCACCCGCAACAGGGCTTCGTAAAGCCCACCCAAAGCGTCCTCGGGCACGAAGCGAAGGAGTAAGTTCTGGCTGATGGCACTCCTTATTTCTCCAGCGTAGGTTTCGGCGATATCCGCCAGCGCCCTGAGCCCTTCCGGGGTGATATCCCCAAGGGGAAGGCGCACGGCCACGGTGTAGTAGCCCTCTTGCTTTTGACGAAAGAGGTTGGTGCGGCGCCAGGCATCAAACCCGGGAGCGAAGGAGAAGGGCTTCCTGGGAGGGGAGGGAAGGCTTGGGGGTGGGAGGTCCTGGGGAGGTTGCCAGGCCTTTAGGTCCTCACCGCTTGCGGTGAGCTTCACGATCCGCCTTTCCTCCCTTACCGCCTCGCGGAAGGCGGCAATTCCCCACTTCTTTACCAGAAACTTGAGCCGGGCTTGGGTTAGGACCTTGCGGTTACCGTGGCGGTCAAAGAGGCGGATGATGGCCAGCATGGTGGGGAGGAGGTCCTCTTCTGGGGTAAAGGGTTCCAAAAGTTCCGCGCTCATGGGAGCCGCTCCCAAGCCCCCGCCCACATAAAGGCGGAAGCCCCTTTTGCCCCCCTCCACCGCGGCCACCACCCCGATGTCGTGAATGGGGGTACGGGCATGGTCTGTGGCGCACCCCTCAAAGGCAATCTTGAATTTGCGGGGCAGGTTCTGCCCCACGGGGTGACGGAGGAAGTAGCGGTAGGCGGCCTCGGCATAGGGAGTCACGTCAAAAGGCTCTTCAGGGGAAACTCCGGCGTACGGGCAGCAGGTGATGGCTCGGATGGAGTGGCCGCAGGCCTCGCGGGTAGTGAGGCCTACCCTGTTTACAGCCCGGAGGACGTGGGGTACGTCCCTTCGGTGCACGTGGTGGAGCTGTACCGCCTGCCGGGTGGTTACGTGGGCCAGACGGTTTTCTGCATACCGCTCCGCCACCTCTGCCAGAACCCTTAGGGCCTCCGGGCTTACCCGGCCCACGGGGAGTTTGATGCGCACCATGTGGTGCTCTGGCCTTCCCCGAATGCCGTAGATGCCGTTTTTCAGGCGGTAGACCCGGAAGTCCTCGGGGTCTTCCTCCCCCGCCTCGAGGCGGGCAATCATGGCCTCCAGATACTGGATTTCGGCTTCGACCTCCGCGCTGAGTCCTGCCATCCTGCCTCCTTTCCCCCCTCCCCGGGGGATTGCCCGGCATGATATACCATTGAGTGTGTGAAAGTCAAGGGTATATGCCCTGTTCCCCAGGCCGGGTTTTCGAGAGCCCCGCATGCTATAGTGGAAGGGACAGGCTAGGGGTGCCCCAATGGAGGGGCTGAGAGCTGGGTTTCTCCCAGCAACCCTTAGAACCTGATCCGGGTAATGCCGGCGGAGGGAAGCCTATGCGGAAGAATCCCCTTACAAACCGACCTCTCCCCAGGCCGCGTGGGCCCTGGATACCCGCTTGAGGCTTTACCCGTAGGGCACATGCGCTGGGGAGGTGAAAGCTTGCTGGGAAGGCTCTACCTGGTGGTGACCCCGAGGCCCGGTTGGTCCATGGTGGAGGTGCTGGATCGGACGGAACGGGCCCTGGCGGGTGGGGTGGAGGTCGTGCAGCTTCGGGCCAAGGACTGGGAGGCGAGGCCCATCCTGGACCTGGGGGAAAGGATGCTGGCCCTGGCCCGACGGTATGGGGTGCCCTTCTTCCTCAACGACCGGCCGGACCTGGCGGCTCTTCTGGGAGCGGATGGGGTGCACCTTGGCCAGGGGGACCTGACGCCCGCGGAGGCCCGGCGCTTCTTTCAGGGGATGGTGGGCCGCTCTACCCACGCTCCCGAACAGGCCCTAAGAGCCCTCGAGGAAGGAGTGGACTACCTCTCCATAGGCCCTGTGTGGGAAACCCCCACCAAGCCGGGGAGGCAGGCCGCGGGCCTGGGTTATGTGCGCTGGGCCCGGGAGAACCTGGGGGAGAGGCCCTGGTACGCCATCGGCGGCATCACCCTGGAGAACCTGGGGGAGGTTTTGGAGGCCGGGGCGCGCCGAGTTGTGGTGGTCCGCGCCATCCTGGACGCTGAGAACCCCGAGCGGGCGGCCCAGGCATTCAGGGAGCGGCTTTATGGTGTGGCTTAACGGGGAGGCTAAGCCCCTCGAGGGCAAGACGCTCAGGGAGGTTCTGGAGGAGCTGGATGTGGATCTTTCCCGGGTGGCGGTCCTCCTCAACGAGGAGGCCTACCTGGGGCGGGAGCTTCCTCACCACGTCCTGAAGGAGGGGGATGTGGTGGAGGTGGTCACCCTCATGCAAGGAGGCTAGATGGACACCTGGAAGGTCGGGGACATAGAGCTTGAAAGCCGTCTTATCCTGGGCTCGGGCAAGTTCCGGGACTTCGGGGTGATGCGGGAGGCCATAAAGGCTGCGGGGGCCGAGGTGGTCACCGTGGCCATCCGCCGGGTGGAGGCCAGGATGCCCGGGCATGTGGGTCTCCTCGAGGCCTTAGAGGGCGTGCGCCTCCTGCCCAACACAGCAGGTGCCAGGACGGCGGAGGAAGCGTTGAGGATAGCCCGGCTGGGCCGGGTCCTCACCGGGGAGAGGTGGGTGAAGCTGGAGGTGATCCCTGACCCCACCTATCTCCTCCCCGATCCCGTGGAGACCCTGAGGGCGGCGAGGATGCTCATCGATGAGGGCTTCCTGGTCCTGCCCTACATCGGTCCTGACCTCGTCCTGGCCAAGAAGCTTTCGGAGCAGGGCACGGCTACGGTGATGCCCCTGGCGGCCCCCATCGGCTCCGGCTGGGGGGTGAAGACCCGGGCCCTTTTGGAGCTCTTCGCCCGGGAGAAGACCTCATTGCCCCCGGTGGTGGTGGATGCAGGGCTTGGCCTCCCTTCCCATGCAGCGGAGGTGATGGAGATGGGTTTGGACGCCGTGCTGGTGAATACCGCCATTGCCGAGGCCCAAGATCCCGTGGCCATGGCTGAGGCCTTTCGTTTGGCTGTGGAGGCGGGGAGGAAAGCCTTTTTGGCCGGCCCCATGCGACCCCGGGAGGTGGCGAGCCCCTCGAGCCCCATGGAGGGCATCCCTTTGGGAGGTCCTAAGCCGTGAGGGTAGAGGTGGCGGTGGTGGGGGCGGGGATTATCGGAACCCTCGCCGCCTACGAGCTCAGGAAGCGGGGGCTTTCCGTCCTCCTCCTAGATGCCGGTAAGGAGGGAGCGGCTACCCTGGCCAGTGCGGGGATGCTGGCTCCTTATCCCGAGGGGCTTTCCGGGGAGGTTTTGGAGGCGGCCCTTTTCGGCCTAGAGTACTATCCAGGCCTCCTCGAGGAGCTTGCCGCCAAGGGATGGAAGGTGGAGGCGGGGTTTAGCGGCACCCAGGTGGTGGCCCTGTCCCAGGTGGAAAAGGAGGCCTGGGAGGCCCAGGAGTCCTTGTCCTACCCGGTTCGGGGTGGAAGGGGAGCGCGTACCTTCCCTGGGGGGTATGTCCATCCCAAGGCCCTCCGCGAGGCCTTACTGAAAGCTTTGGAGGTCATGGAAACCCCTTTCCTTCAAGCCGAGGTGGAGGAGGTGAAGGAAGGGGGAGTGCGAGGGCGCTGGCGGGAGGAGCCCTTTACCGCCCAGGCCCGGTTCGTCCTCCTGGCCGTGGGCGCCTGGGGTAGCCGATTTGGCCTTGGGGTCCGGCCCCTGAAGGGGGAGGCCTTGGTCCTCGAGGGCCCGGCTCCTCCTGCCCCCCTTTTCGCTGGGGAAGGGTACCTCCTTCCCCGGGAGGGTGGGGTATACGTGGGGGCCACCCAGCGAGAGGGATGGGCTCAAGGAGTGGATCTATTCGGCCTAAGGTGGCTTTCCGACTACGCCCACGAGCGCTTTCCCCTGCTGGCAGGGGCCAGGTTCCGGGAGGCCCTTTGGGGGTACAGGCCGGTGGGAGAGCTTTTCGTGGGTGAGGTGGAAAGGGGAGTGCTGGCTGCGGTGGGCCATGGAAGGAACGGCGTCCTCCTGGCCCCGTGGACGGCGAAGAGGATTCTCGAGCTTTTGGGGGTGTAGCTATGACCCAGCTGGAAGCGGCAAGGAAGGGCATCGTGACCGAGGAGATGGCTTATGTGGCGGAGAAGGAGGGGGTTTCCCCTGAGTTTGTGCGGGAAGGGGTGGCGTCCGGGCGGATCGTGATTCCTAGGAACCCCAACCACCGCACCCTTCGGGACTTCAAGGGGATCGGGGAAGGGCTCAGCGTGAAGGTGAACGCCAACCTGGGTACTTCCTACGACTACGTCAACCTCGAGGAGGAGGTGGAAAAGGCCAGGGTGGCCATCCAATACGGGGCGGACACCATCATGGATCTCTCCACAGGGGGGGACTTGAAGGCCATCCGGGAAAGAATCCTCGAGGTGGCCACCGTTCCTTTGGGCACCGTGCCCATCTATGAGGCGGAGTTCCGCGCCGCCAAGCGGAAGAGCTTCTTCGACATGTCCGCGGACGAGCTTTTCGAGGTCATAGAGGAACACGGGCGGCAGGGGGTGGACTACATCACCGTGCACGTGGGGGTTACCCTGAAGAACCTGGAGGTTTACCGGAATTCCTCCCGGACCACGGGGATTGTGAGCCGGGGTGGAGGGCTTCTCGCCGCCTGGATGCTCCACCGGGGAGAGGAGAACCCCCTTTACGCCCGCTTTGACGACCTCCTGGACATTGCCCGCACCTACGACATGACCCTCTCTTTGGGCGACGGCCTCAGGCCGGGGTCCCTGGCGGACAGCACCGACCGGGCCCAGATCGCCGAGCTCCTCACCATCGGGGAACTGGTGGAAAGGGCCCGCCGGGCGGGGGTGCAGGCGATGGTGGAAGGACCGGGCCACATTCCTTTGAACGAGGTGGCCACCAACGTGCAGATCCAGAAGAAGCTCACGGGCCATGCTCCCTTCTACATCCTGGGGATGCTTCCCGTGGATACCGCCGCTGGCTTCGACCACATCGCCGGGGCCATCGGAGGCGCCTTGGCCGGTTGGATGGGGGCGGATATGCTCTGCTACCTGACCCCGGCGGAGCACCTGGGCCTGCCCACCCCTGAGCACGTGAAGGAAGGGGTGATCGCCTTTAAAATCGCTGCCCATGCCGCCGATGTGGCCCGGGGGAACCCGCGGGCGTTGGAGAGGAACCGGCGCATGTCCGAGGCCCGCTACCGCCTGGACTGGGAAGGCCAGTTCGCTCTTTGCCTTTATCCTGAGGAGGCCCGCCGCCTCAAGGAGGAGCGGGGCTCGAGGACCAAGGCCTGCAGCATGTGCGGCCCCTTCTGCCCCATGAACCTGGTGGAGGCGGTCTTACGGGGCAAGGCCCGGATGGAGCTTCAAGGTGCACCCTACGTCCACGACCCCGTGGGCTAGGGCGGGGGGTCAAGATGCTGACGAAAAGCTTTGGCCACGTCCCCCACCTCCTGATGGCACTGGGCAACCCCCACCACCAGGGAGAAGGCCTCCTCGTCGCTAAGGGTAAGCCGGAAACCGGAAAGGCGCAGGTAGATATCGGCCACGGCGAAGGCCGTCCGCTTGTTGCCTTCCACAAAAGGGTGGCCTTTGGCGATGCCGGTAAGGTAAGCTGCGGCCTTTTCCCAGGGGGTTGGGAAGATTTCCTGCCCGGCGAAACCAGCCCACGGGCGTTCCAAGGCAGCCTCAAGCCTGCCCAGGTCCAGTATCCCGGGGCTTCCCCCATAGCGTCGGAGGAGGTCCTCGTGGATGGCCAGGACCAAGGAGAGGGGAAGCTTAGGCATCGGCCAGGCGCCGGTAAAGTGCTTCGCGCTCCCTTAGGGACTGGAGGTAGGCCATCAGGGCCTTCAAGGTTTCTAGGCTGGGCCCAGGCTCTGCCACCAGCAAGGTTCCTTCCCACCCCAGCACCTCCACCTCCTGGCCCGGCTTTAGCCCGGGGGCATGCCCCTCGAGGACCAAAGCCAAGTGCCCGTCCAGCTCCATCACCTTGGCGCGCATATCCTCATTATGCCCGAGGTGAGGCATGCAAGTAGCGCTTACCATCGCTGGTTCCGACTCCGGGGGCGGGGCCGGGGTGCAGGCGGACCTCAAGACCTTTTTCCGCTTTAGGGTCTATGGGGTAAGCGCCCTTACCCTGGTCACCGCCCAAAACACCCTAGGGGTGCAACGGGTGGAACTCCTACCTCCTGACCTGGTTTATGCGCAGATCCAAAGCGTGGCGGACGACCTCCCCATCCATGCTGCCAAGACGGGGGCTTTGGGCAACGCGGCCATTGTGGAGGCGGTGGCCGAGGGGGTGAAGCGGTATGGGATCCGTCCCCTGGTGGTGGATCCGGTGATGGTGGCCAAGGGCGGGGACCCCCTCCTTTCCCCAGAGGCGGTCCGGGCGCTAAAAGAAAGGCTTTTCCCCCTGGCCACCCTCATCACCCCCAACCGCCTCGAGGCGGAGGCCCTCCTTTCTAAGCCCATCCGGACCCTGGCGGAAGCCCAGGAGGCGGCCCGGGAACTTTTGGCCCTTGGCCCCCAGGCGGTCCTACTTAAAGGCGGCCATTTCGAGGGGAGGGAGGCGGTGGACCTTCTAGCTACTCGGGAAGGTATCCAGGTTTTCCGTGCCCCCCGCATTCCTACTCGTAACACCCATGGCACGGGCTGCACCCTTTCCGCAGCCATCGCTGCCCTCCTGGCCCTGGGAAAGCCCCTGGAGGAAGCCGTGGCCGAGGCCAAGGCCTACCTCACCCGGGCCTTGGAAACCGCGCCTTCCTTGGGTCACGGCCATGGCCCCGTGAACCACTTCGCCTAGTTCAGAGGGCGGTAGCCCCGCCGTCTACGGGAAGGACGGCTCCAGTGATGTAGTCGGAGGCCGGGCTTGCCAGGAAGAGCACTGCTCCTCCTAGCTCCCCGGGTTTCCCGGGACGCCCCAGAGGCAGGGTGGTCTTCAGGAAAGCCTCGACCTTGGGCAGGACCTTTTCCGTCATGCGGGTGGGGAAAAACCCAGGGGCTAAGGCGTTCACCCGAATACCGAACCGGCCCCATTTCACCGCCAAGTCCCGGGTAAGGGCGATGAGCCCACCCTTGGAGGCGGAGTAGCCCACGGCGTCCAGGACCTCAGGGTACTCTCCCTTGAGCCCTGCCACGGAGGCGATGTGGATGATCTTGCCGTAGCCCCTCTCCCGCATGCGCTGGGCAGCGGCGCGGCTTGCCAGGAAGGCCCCCACCAGGTTGACCTCGAGGACCTCCCGCACCTTTTCCACGGGCATCTCCCAGGAGGGGGCCCCCCAGGAGATCCCCGCGGCGTTCACCAGGATGGTGAGGGGCCCAAGTTCCCGCTCCACCTGGTCCACCACCGCGAGGAGCCGCCCTTCGTCCCGCACATCCCCTTCCAGGTAAAGGGCTTCCCCAAGGTGCTTTTTGGCCTCCTCAAAGAAGCTGGCCCTCCGGGCCAAAACCGCCACCTTGGCCCCGGCTTCCTTGAGGGCTAGGGCTGCTTCGAGGCCAAGCCCCCGAGATCCCCCCGTCACCAGGGCTACTTTGCCGTCCAGGCGAAACTGCTCCAGGAACATAGTCCCCCCTTATCCCTCTGAGGAATCGTGGAACAGGTCCTTATACTGTTCCCTGAGGGCACGCTTTAGGAACTTCCCCGCGCTGGTGCGGGGGATCTCTTCCACGAAGACGTAGGCATCGGGAAGTTGCCACTTGGCAAAACCAGCCTTTAAGAGATGTTCCCGAAGCTCCTCCTCGCTGGGTTTCTCTCCCCTGGGCACCACCACGGCTAAGGGCCTTTCCTGCCACTTGGGGTGGGGAATGGCCACCACCGCCGCCTCTTTCACCTTGGGATGTCCCATGAGGGTGTTTTCCAGATCCACGCTGGAGATCCACTCCCCACCCGACTTGATTAGGTCCTTGAGCCGGTCTTTGATCTCCAGATAACCCTCCTCATCCCACACGGCGATGTCTCCTGTTCGGAACCATCCGTCGGGGGTTAGGGCGTTACGGCTAGCCTCCTCGTTCCGGTAGTACCCTCCGGTGATCCAGGGTCCCTTGAGCTGGACCTCTCCCATGGTTCTGCCGTCCTTGGACACCGGGCGACCTTCCTCGTCCGCAACCCGAAGGCGTACCAGGGGGATGGGGAGGCCAGTTTTGGTCTTGAGGCGGATCCTTTCCTCCCAGGGGAGGCTTTCCAGGTGGCTTTTCACAAAGTTCTGCACCACCACCGGAGAAGTTTCCGTGAGGCCATAGCCCTGCCGCACCTCTATGCCCATGCGCTCAAAACGCTCCACTAGGCTTCTCGGGGCGGCGCTTCCCCCCACCACCAGGCGCCGCAGGGTCTTGAGGCGGTGTCCCGTGCTCTCCAGGTAATCGGCCAAGGCCAGCCACACCGTGGGCACTCCGGCGGTAAAAGTTACTCCTTCTCCGTCAAAGAGTTCCACCAAGGAGGCGGGATCTAGCTTGGGTCCTGGCAGGACCTGTTTGGCTCCCACCAAGGTGGCGGCATAGGGTAGGCACCAGGCGTTCACGTGGAACATGGGTACTACTGGGAGGACACAGTCCTTTTCCGAGAGAGCCGTGCCATCCTCGAGGCTCGCTGCCAGGGTGTGGAGGACCAAGGCCCGGTGGCTGTAAACCACTCCCTTGGGAAGACCGGTGGTCCCCGTGGTGTAGGCCATGCCGCAGGCGGCCCGTTCGGGTACCCGGATGGGGTCCGCCTCCTCGCCCAACACCTCCTCGTAGGCCAAGTATCCCTCTGGCGCCTTCTCGTCCATTACCACGAAGTGGCGCACGGTGGAAAGCTCCGGGCGCAGGGTCTCCACCAAGGGAAGGAGCTGGGGATCAAAGAGAAGGACCTTGTCCTCCGCATGGTTCAGGATGTAGGCGATCTCCTTGAGGGAAAGCCGGGGGTTTGCGGTGTGGAGGACCGCCCCCATTCCTGGCACAGCGAAGTAGGTTTCCAGGTGGCGGAAGTGGTTGAAGCCCAAGGTGGCCACCCGGTCTCCCACCTCCACTCCCAGCTTCCTCAGGCCCCCCATGAGCCTTCTAGCCCGCAGGTAAATTCCGGCATAGGAGGTGCGATGAACTTCCCCTGTGTGGAGCCGGGATACCACTTCCTTCCTGGGAAAAAGCTCTGCCGCCCGTTCCAGGAAGTCCCACAGATTGAGTTCCTCCTCCATCATGGTGCTCGGAAACATATGGGCCTCCCTCTCAACATTTCCGCTCTGCTTGGAAGGGATTGGACGTACCTGGTGTCGGCAAACCCTGGCTTCACGTTCGCCTTCATTAGCGTATGCCCAAGTAGCTTTCGCGCACGCGCGTATCCTGCAGCATATCCTTTGCTGGCCCCTCCAGTACCACCCGCCCCTCCTCCAGCACATAAACGCGGTCAGCGAGCTCTAGAGTCAAAGCTACGTTCTGCTCAGCAAGTAAAATTGGAACCTCTGCCTTGAGGTTGGACAGGAGCCGAAGTAGCTCAGTTCCAAGGCGGGGTGCAAGACCCAACGTGGGCTCGTCCACTAGAAGCAACTTGGGAGCGGACATCAGGGCTCTTGCGATGGCTAACATTTGTTGTTCCCCTCCGGAAAGCGTTCCAGCAAGTTGTTTTTCCCGGTTCTTTAGAATGGGGAATAGGGTGTAGACCTCGCTTAGACGTTCCTTAAACCTTTGGCGAGCCATGGGCCGGTAAGCCCCGACAAGAAGGTTCTCATATACGGTCATTTCAGGGAAAAGGCTCCTACCCTCGAGGACTATGGCTATCCCAAGATGAGCTATTCTGTGGGGGGGGAGGTGTTCTATGGATTTACCCTGGAAGACTATTTTCCCGCGACGCCAGGTTAAACCCATCAGCGCCTTTAAAAGCGTGGTTTTGCCAGCCCCATTGGGTCCCAGGAGGGCTACCATTTCCCCAGGTCGTACCACTAGGCTTACGTCTGAGATGACTTGGAAAGGCCCATAGCCTGCCTCGAGACGGTGAACTTCGAGCATCAGATCACCCCCCCGGTGTAGGCTTCAATCACCTTGGGATCCTGGGCTATAGCTTCAGGGGGACCCTCGGCGATCAGGGAGCCGAAAGATAGCACATAAACCCATTGCGTTAGGCGGAATACGGTCTTCAGATCGTGCTCCACTACGAGGAGGCCCAGGTTTCGTTCCTTAGCCAAAATTTCGACTTGTTCGGCAAGCTCTGCTTTTTCCCTGGGGTTGAGGCCGGCGAAAACCTCATCTAGTAGGAGATAGCGAGGTTCAGCAGCTAGGGCGCGGGCAAGTTCCAACCTCTTCAGTTGGCTTACGTTAAGTTGTTCGACTGGAACATCCGCGATTTTTAGTAAGTCGAGGACTTCTAGGGCCTTTTGGGCACTTTTTTCAGGGTTCGGAGCTCGACCCGTAAAGCGAGCGAAAACGAGAGCGTTCTCATACACGGTGAGGCCAGGAAAGGGACGGGGGATCTGAAACGTGCGGCCTACGCCAAGCCGGGCCCGTGTCTCTGGGGAAAGGTGGGTGATACGGTGTCCATCGAGAAAAACCTCACCTTCCTGAGGTCGAATGTGCCCGCTTAGAACCGAGAAAAGGGTGGTTTTACCTGCGCCATTTGGGCCAATAAGTCCCACCCTGTATCCAATCTTTACCTCAAGGGTAACCCCTTGTAGGGCGAGAAGCCCTCCAAAACTCACCTTAATGTTTTGGGCGTAAAGTGGCATATCGATCCTCCAAAAAGCCAAAAAGCCCCCGCCGAAGGAAAAGGATCACCAAAACCACCAACAGGCCAGTCAGGATGTGGTAACCCCTTTCTAGAAGTTGTTTAACCACTAGCTCCGCCCCCAGATAAAGCCCAAAAGTGCCGAGGATAGGTCCCACCACGGTCCCTTTTCCTCCTAAGAGGGCAGCCACGAGGGGGTAGATCGACCACTCAGGGCTAAAGGCGTAAGGTGGTTCTAGGAACCGGATGTACAGTGCTTGAAAAGCACCGGCCAAGCCCGCAAGACCAGCGCTGGCAAAGAGGGCCAGAGCTTTCAGGCGAAAGACGGGTACTCCACCTGCTTGGGCTGCTTCCTCTTCATGGAGAGCGGCAAGCCCTAGCCCTAAAGGTCCGTACCGGAGGTAGAAGGTTACGCTAGTTCCCAGGACCAGAAGAACGAGAGCTATGTAGAAGTTTGGCAATTTTGCGCTAAGATCGATGCCCGCTAGATGTAACGCAGGGATATTGAATAAGCCTGCTGCTCCTCCGGTCAGGTTCTCTGCGAGGATTGCAAGAGTTCTTAGAACCTCTGCATAGGCCAGCATCGCCAGCGCAAAGTAGGGACCCCTGAGGCGGAGAGTAGGGAGCGCTATAGCTCCTCCCAGCAAGGCGATACCGCTTCCGAGGAATAAAGCTAACCATGGATTAAATCCATTTTTGGCAAGAATTCCTGCCCCATATGCTCCGAGGCCAAAAAAAGCTGCGTGGCCGAAGGAGATTTGGCCTGCGAAGCCCCCTAGAATATTCCAGGAGAGGGCGAGTAGGGCAAGGACTAGAGCAGTGATTAAGAGGTGTCGAAGGTAGTCATCAAGGAAGAGGGGTAGGAACGAAAGCCCAGCGAACAGGATGAGAATGGGTAGCCTTTCCTTCATGCTCTCCTCCTTTTCCCAAAAAGCCCTTCAGGCTTAAAAAGGAGGATCAGGATGAATACGGAAAATGTCAGAAGCTCTCCCAAGGCAGGGTTTAGGAGGGTGCTCAGGCTCTCCACTGTGCCAAGGAGTAGCCCGGCCAGGGCTACGCCCGAGGGCGATAGCAAGCCTGCCAAGACCACTACCACAAAGGCTTTGACGGTGAAAAGGGGAGCTGCTACCGGGGAAATGGGTTGAACGGCAACTAGAAGGCTACCCGCAAGAGCGGCCAGCGCCGAGCCAAGGGCGAAAGCCGAGGCTTCTGCGGAGAGAGGTGGAATTCCCAGGGAAATGGCTGCTTCTCTATGCTGAGCCAAGGCTCGAACTCCGAGGCCCATCCAAGTTTTTGTAAGGAACCAGGATACTCCGGCTACAGCCAAAAGCGCAATCCCTGTGGTAAGGAGTTCTCCTAAGGCGAGCCGGATTGGGCCTAGGATCACAGGCTTCACCCATTCTTGGTAGGCCAGGGTGCGAAGATTTGCCCCGAAGAGTTCTAAAATACCGTAAAGGAGAATTAAAGCTGCCCCATAGGTTATTACCATGCTGCTTAAGGGGGGCTCTCGTCGTGCCGGTAGGAGAAGCAAGAACAAGAATAACCCAAGCAGCGCCCCCAGGGCACTGCCAAGGAAAATGGCTAGAGGAAGAGGTAGACCTGCGCTGGCTGCTATGTAGGTCAGAAGGGCTCCGGCTACCAGCACCTCACCGTGAGCCAAGTTAACCACATGCATGGCTCCAAAGATCAGAGAGAGCCCCACCCCAATGAGAGCGTAGATTCCCCCTTGGGAAAGGCCCGAAGCTAATGTACTCAGCAACAGTTCCATCACCAGGGAACCTTAGGATATACGAAGCGACCGTATGCTCGCTCCCGAGGCCAAACCGGAACGCCTTTCCCTCCCTGGACTTGGGAAACCACGGTTCGATAGAGGATGTTATCCCCCTTTTCGTCAAAGCGAACCTCCGAAACCAAGGTTTCTCCTCGGCTTGACGCCAAGGCATCTCGAACAGCCTGGGGAGTGGGGTTACCGGAGGCTACCGCTTTAGCTAAGGCTTCAAGTAAGAGTTGTGTTTGAACGTATCCCAATGCAGCAAGGTATCCAGGCCGTTGCCGGAATCGGTCACGGTAGTCCCGAACAAACTTTGCTTCTTGGGCTCGAAGCCTCAGAGGAGCGGAACCATCTGTCCAGGGTTCTGTTCCATAGACTCCCTCCATGAGGGGCCCCAAATCTTGGAGAAGTGAGGGGGTGATTAGGCTATAGAGGCCCACAAAGGCATTCACCTTTGGTCGAACGACTTGTGCTCCCCTTAGGACTGTGGCGTAATTATTCTCGTAGCCGATGAAAACGAGCACATCTGCTCCTGAGCGACTGACTTGTTCAAGAAGAGGCTTCAGATCCGTAGCACGTCCCGGGTAGCTACTGTCAAAAACCAGTCTTAGCCCTAGGGCCTGAAGCTTGGCCCGAACTGCTCGGGCTACGTCCGTTCCTCCTGCTCCGTCATCGTGGGCTAGGGCCACCTGCTTAGCTCCAAAGCCCTTGGCGATTAGGTCAGCTACTACCGTATAGCCTTCCACGTTGGTGAACCGGAAAAAGTAGCGGAACCCGCGTTCGGTGAGATCCCGGGCTAGGCCTCCACTTGTGATGTAAGGTACCCGGGCTCGCTCAGCTACTTCCGACGCAGGACCAATGATGTTGGAGCCGTATCCCCCCGTAATGCCCAGGACTCGTTCTCGGCCCACAAGACGCTCTACAGCAGCCACAGCTTTGGCGGGTGAACTTTCGTCGTCAAGGAGAACCAGCTCTACTCGGAACGGTGCGCGAGCGTTAAAGTGTTCGACCGCGAGTTGCACGCCGTTGGCCATTTCGTTTCCGATACGAGCCAGGTTGCCTGTCAGTGGTAGGTGCGCGCCAATCTTATATTGGCCAAAGGCCAAACCTGAAGCGAAGAGGAGAAGGGCTATGAACTTCCTGATCATACGGGTCACCTCCGACAGTCGCTTGTCCGCGGGGTATTGAGAGTGCCGAGGTGGTGCTGCTCAAAGGTTGCTCCGCACATGGTGCGCCTTCCATACCCTAGGGGATCTCACCGACCGGTCGGTAACCTCGTTTTACTCCTCCCCTTAAGGGACTGTCAAGCCCCTTCCTAGGGGCCCTTATGGGGTTTGGGTGACTCCCGGTGGCTTAAGGCGGTGCCCAGAAACGAGGATTGCCCCATGCGCCCCCTCTCCTCCCTGGAGAAACTCTCCTTTGGGGCCCCCGCACCCCAAACAAACTACCCATGCTGATAGCCGCACCTCGGCTTGGAACCCACTCGGGCAAGTAGGCTTTTCATGCGCTATTCCTGGGGTTTCCTGCGGACCAAGGTGACGAATTCCCCTTCCTGAACCACCTCGTCCCGCTGGTTCAGGACCCGTACCCGCTGTACCACCACACCCCGGTCGGGCTTACTGGTTTCATGCTTCTCCAGGATCTCGCTTTCCCCCCTCACGGTGTCCCCTATAAATACGGGCTTCAGGAACTTGTAGTTGCGGATCTCCATCCAGGCGATAATGGTGCCCTCAAAGTGTCCGCTCCGCTGCCGAAGGCCGGTGAGCATGGAAAGGACCAGAAGCCCATGGGCGATGCGCTGGCCGAAGGGGGTGTTCTTCGCAAATTCTGCGTCGGTGTGGATGGGGTTGTAGTCCCCGGAAACTCCGGCAAAGTTCACCACGTCTGCCTCGGTTACCGTGCGGGCTGGGGTGGTGAAGCGCTGGCCTACCTGGAAGTCCTCAAAGTACATGGGCATCCTTATCACCTCCTTAGCCTTCTCCAAAAGCTTTGATCCCGGTGAGGTGGGCTCCGATCACCAGGGTCTGCACCTCGCTGGTTCCCTCGTAAAGGGTGAGGATGCGGGCATCCCGATAAAGCCGGGCCACCTCGTACTCCTCGAAGAAGCCGTAGCCCCCGTGGACCTGGATAGCCCGGTAGGCCACGCGGTTGGCAGCTTCGGAAGCAAAGAGCTTGGCCATGCTGGCCTCGAGGGTATACCGCTCCCCCTTAAGCTTCTTGGCCACCGCCTGGTAGGTGAGGAGGCGGCTTGCCTCGAGGTCCAGCTTCATCTGGGCCAGATGCGCCTGTACTAGCTGAAAGCTGGCGATGGGCCTTCCAAACTGGTGCCTTTCCTTGGCGTAGCGTAGGGATAGGTCCAAGGCCCTTTGCATCAGCCCCACCGCTCCCGCCGCCAGGGAAACCCGGCCGGTATCCAGGGTGGAAAGGGCGATTTTGAAGCCCTGTCCCTCCTCTCCCAAAACCCTGTCCTTGGGTATGCGCACCCCCTCCAGGAAGATCATACCCGTGTCCGCAGCCCTAAGCCCCAGTTTCCCCTTTAACGGCGTGGTGCGTACTCCGTCCTCCCGTTCCACCAGGAAGGCGGTAATGCCCCTGCTGCCCTTCTCTGGATCGGTTTTGGCGAAGATGAGGAACACCTGGGCCACGTTGGCGTGGGAGATGAAGGTCTTCTGTCCTTCCAGCACATAGTGATCGCCCTCCCGGTGAGCCCGGGTGCGGAGGCTTCCTGCATCTGAGCCCGCCTCAGGCTCGGTCAGGCCGTAGGCCCCTAGGATCTCCCCCCGGGCCAGGCGGGGGATGTAGCGCTTCTTCTGCTCAGGGGTGCCGTAGGTGAGGAGAGGGGTGAGGACCAGGCTTTGCTGCACGGAAAGGATGGAGCGCAGCGAAGCGTAGCCCCCAAGCTCCTCCAGAAGGGCGATGTAGGCCCAAAAGTCCAGGCCAGCTCCTCCCAGCTCCTCGGGCACGAATACCCCCAGGAAGCCCAGCTCCCCCATCCGCTTCACCAGGGGCCAAGGAAAGGCTTCCTGGGCCTCGTACTCCGCCAAAGCAGGACCTGCTTCTTCCAGAAAGCGCCTAGCTAGCTGTCGAATTTCCTTGTGCTCGGGAATCTCCATTTTCTAACCCCCTAAGGATGAGATCGAAGTAGAACCTGGCTACCTCCTCCGCCCGCAAGGGCCCGCCCGGGCGGAACCAGCGGATCATCCAGTTGAGGAGGGAGAGGATGGCCCGGGCTGTGAGGCTCACATCCAGGGGGCGGAAGACCCCCATTTCCATGCCCCGCTCCAGGATGCTTCGGAGCATGCCCTCGTACCGGTCGCGTAGGGAGATGGTGAGGGCTCTCTTGTCGGGAGAGAGACTCTGCAGGCCCTGAAGCATGGCCACGAAAAAAGGCCGGTTCTCCTCAAAGAAACGGGCATGGCCTTCCATGAAGCGCAGAAGGGCTACCTTGGGGTTGGGTTCGGATAGGGCCTTTTCTCCTTGGCGGCGAAGGCCTTCCAAGGCCTGCAGGCTGATCTCGTAGAGGACCTCCTCCTTGCTCCGAAAATGGTGGTACAACGCCGCCTTAGAGAGGCCCAGCGCCTCGGCCAGATCTTGGACACTGGTCGCCTCGTAGCCTCTTTCCGTAAAAAGCCGGGCGGCTTCTTCCAGGATGCGGTCGCGTGTGGCGGTTCCCATATCTCACCGACCGGTCGGTAAGTACACTCTACCCCTGGAGAGGTGGATAGTCAAGATGGCTTCGAGGACTCTTCCATATTTCCAAGGATTTTGGTGCGGCTAGGTGGGTGTGGGTTGCGAACCGGAACATAAATGTGGAAATATGGAAAGCGAGGGGGGAGCTTATGAAGATTACCCTTAGTGTCCTCAAGGCCGACATCGGTTCCATCGGAGGCCACACCTTGCCCAGCCGCAGGGTGTTGACCAAGGTGGAGGAGGTGGTACGGGAGGAGGTGGGCCGTTTGCTCTTGGACGCCCACGTGTTCCATATTGGGGACGACATTGTCCTCCTCTTCTCGCATATCCACGGCATTCGAAACGCAGCCATCCACGAGCTGGCCTGGAAAGCCTTCCGGGAAGGCACCCAGGTGGCCAAGGAGGAGGGTCTTTATGGGGCCGGGCAGGATCTTTTGAAGGATGCCTTCTCCGGTAACCTCCATGGCCTGGGACCCCAGGTGGCGGAGATGGAATTCGAGGAGCGGCCCGCTGAGCCCTTTATGGTCCTGGCCGCCGATAAGACCGAGCCCGGGGCCTTCAACCTCCCCCTATACCTGGTCTTCGCCGACCCCATGTACTCCTCCGGCCTCTTGCTCTCCTCGGAGTTGCGTCCGGGTTTCCGTTTCCGCATTATGGACCTAGCCCAGACGGAGAGGGATAGCTACATTGTTCTGGATGCTCCCGAAAGGCTTTATGACATAGCCGCCTTACTTAGGGACTCCCACCGCTTTGGGATAGAGTCCATTTGGTCCCGGCGCTATGGGGAGATAGCCGCGGTGGTGAGCACCACGCGCTTGCGGAACATTGCCGGGCGCTACGTGGGTAAAGACGATCCCGTGGCCATCATCCGCACCCAGAAAATCTTCCCAGCAACGGAGGAGTTCGGTCCACCCTTTGCCCTGGCACCCTTCGTGGCCGGGGATACCCGGGGAAGCCACCACCTGCCCCTCATGCCCGTCAAGGCCAACACTCCCGCTTCTACCTTTTTCTGCGTGCCCATGGTGTGCGGGCTGGCCTTTTCCCTCAAGGAGGGTCGCTTCTCTGAGCCTGTGGATCTCTTTGCGGATCCGGTGTGGGATACGGTGCGGGCCAAGGTGGTGGAAAAAGCTCAGGAAATGCGCCGCCAGGGATTTTACGGCCCCGCCATGTTGCCCATGGAGGAGCTGGAGTACACGGGCATTGCCGAGCGGCTTAAGGAGCTTGAACGGGAATTCTCCTAGAGCTTCGAAGGGCCCCCGGGCTTAGGGGCTTAGCGCTACGTACCCGGTTACGAGGTAGACTTGCCGGGGAGGGCGGTATGGACCTTACCCATTATCCTTACCCTTCCCGGCGTTATGTGGTTCTTGGCCGGCGTGGGGCGGTGGCCACCAGCCAACCCCTGGCGGCTTTGGCGGGGATGGAGATGCTGCTTAAGGGGGGAAACGCGGTGGATGCGGCCATCGCCATGGCGGCCACCCTCACGGTGGTAGAGCCCACCAGCAATGGGATCGGGGGCGACCTTTTTGCCATGGTGTGGGATGGACGGCTCCACGGGCTGAACGCTTCTGGGAAAAGCCCCTTAAGCCTGACCCCCGAGCGGATTCCCGAGGGGGGAATGCCGGAGAGGGGCTGGCTCCCGGTGACGGTGCCCGGAGCGGTCTCGGGGTGGCGGGCTTTGCACGAGCGCTTCGGCAGGCTACCGTTCCCCGAGGTTCTTTCCCCCGCCATCCGCTACGCGGAGGAGGGCTTCCCCGTGGGACCGGAGACGGCCCGGGCCTGGCGCAGGGCGGAAGGGATTTACCTTCCCCTCAAGGGCCCGGAATTCCGGCCTTTCCAGGAAACCTTTTTTCCCCAAGGAAGGGCCCCCCGGGCCGGGGAGGTGTGGCGAAGCCCGGGACACGCCAAGACCTTGCGGGAGATCGCCCATACCTACGGGGAAAGCTTTTACCGGGGGAGATTGGCTGAGGCCATGGCGGGGTTCAGCGAGGCCACGGGAGGCCTCCTCAGCCTGGAGGACCTCAGGGCCCACGAAGCGGAGTGGGTGGAACCCCTCTCCCTGGAGTACCGGGGCCTTACCGTCCACGAACTGCCGCCCAACGGGCAGGGAATCGCTACGTTGTTGGCCCTGGCCATTCTGGAGGGCTTCGAACTCAGACCGGAAGACCCCTTCAGCTATCACCTGCAGATCGAGGCCATGCGCCTGGCCCTGGCGGACGCCTTCCGCTACGTGGCCGACCCCCGGTACCTGGAGAAGCCTCCCCAGGCCCTGCTTTCCCCCGAATACGTGGCCTCCCGCCGAAAACTCATCGGGGAACGAGCCCTGCCCCAGGCCCTCCCTGGGGTGAGACCCGAGGGAACCGTCTACCTGGCGGCGGCGGACGGGGAACTCATGGTCTCCCTCATCCAGTCCAACTACCAGGGTTTCGGCTCGGGGATCCTGATCCCGGAAACGGGGATTGCCTTGCAGAACCGGGGACTAGGCTTTTCCCTGGAGGAGGGCCACCCCAACCGGGTGGGACCGGGTAAACGGCCCTACCACACCATCATCCCGGGATTTCTCACCCGGGAGGGCAAGGCGCTGGGCCCCTTTGGGGTGATGGGGGGCTATATGCAGCCCCAGGGACACCTGCAGGTGGTGGTGGGCCTGACGAACTTTGGCTTGAACCCCCAGGCGGCGCTGGACCGGCCGCGGTGGCAGGTGGTGCCGGGTAGGGGAGGGGAGGACCGGGTGGTGCTGGAACCGGGGATTCCGCAGGCCACGGCCTTGCTCCTGCGGGACCTGGGCCACCGGGTGGAGTACGGGATGGAGCCCGGATACTTTGGGCGGGGCCAGGTGATCCTGCGTCAGGGTGAGGTGTTGGTGGCGGGTTCGGATCCTAGGGCGGAGGGGTTGGCCTTGGTGTGGTAGGGAGGAGATAATTAGCACAAGCTATTTTCATCGTGAAAGCGTACACAAACCACACACACCACCACCTACCACTCACGCCAACCCCTTTCCAAGGCATACAGGTACACCACCGCTGCCGCATCCCATGCCTGGGGCCTGCAAGCCACGGGATAGGGAACCGGAGGCAAGCCTTCCTCTCTGGGAAACCCCCCTACGAGTTCGGGCAGGCGCATGTCAGGTTGGGAGAGGGCCAGGTCCAAAAGCGCTTTGACCACCTTCTGGCCTTCTTCCCGGAAGCCGTATCGAAACAATCCCCCCGCCAAAAGCGCCGTGTCGTGGGGCCATACTGAACCGTTGTGGTAGGAGAGAGGGTTATAACGCACCTCTCGGGCACCCAAGGTGCGTATTCCCCAGCCCGACCACAATTCCTCGGAGAACAAGGTTTCCAGCAATTCGGGCAGGACTTCCCTAGGGACGGCCCCAGCCCAGAGAAGATGGCCAGCGTTGGAAGCCTTGACCTTAAGAGGCTCTTTATAACGGTCCAAGGCCAGGGCGTAGGTGGAAAGCTCGGGAAGCCAAAGCTTTTCCTGAATGATGCGGAAAAGACCTTCTGCACGTTCCAGTAAACGCTTGGCTTTATCCTTTTCCCCTAGAACCTGGTAGAGCTTTGCTCCTTCCAGGTAGGCAGCGTAGGCGTATCCCTGCACCTCGCTCACCGCCAAAGGAGGCTCGGCCAAGCGGCCATCCCGGTGGCTCATGGAATCATGGGAATCCTTCCAGGCTTGAATGGCCAGGCCTGTGCCGCTTGGCTGAAACTCCAAAAGCCCATCCCCATCCAGATCCGCTTGATCCAACCAGGCCAGGGCAGCCTCCCACTGTGGCCGAAGCTCCCGAATCAGGGCTAGGTCCCCTACCAAATCCAGGTACCGGCCCAGAAGAATGAGGAAGAGGGGAGTGGCGTCTACGGTGCCGTAGTACCGGAAAAAGGGTACCTGGTGGGTACGGGAAAGCTCTCCAATCCGCACCTCGTGCAGGATTTTTCCCGGCTCCTCCTCCCGCCATGGGTCAAAAACCGCCCCCTGCCTTGCGGCCAGGTAGCGGAGAACTCCCTGGGCCACTCCCTTTCCCCAAGGGAGGATCATGAAGGCAGTGATGAGGCTATCCCGGCCGAATGGGGCCACAAACCAGGGAATTCCGGCAGCAGGTACAGGCCCCTGGGGGGTGGAAAGGAGGAGGGCCCTGAGGTCCAAGAGGGCCTGGCGCAAAGGACCTTCCCAGGAACCCTCTCCTTGAGGAAAGGCCTCGAGGAACTCCTCGTACCCGGGTAGGGAGCCCGGAGCCTCGAGGGGACTTTCCAACCGTACCTCCCAACCCACCTCCCCAATTCCCCTGGGGGGTAGGTACAGACGAAAACCTCCCTCCGGCGGCTCAGGAACAAACACCACCCGCTGCTCCACTCCATCCGCGGCCCGGTAGAGAAAACCCATGCCGTTTCCCACCCTCGGGTGCCATCCCCGGGCCTGGAAAAGATCGGAGAACTCGCCCTGGGCCTGCACCTCCACCCGCACTTCCTCAGGCTCAGGGGAAAGGTTTAGGAAGCTTAACCGCTCCTCCACTTTCCCCCGATGAACCCGCAAGAGGCGGCGCAGGTAGAGCTCCCCTTCTGGACCACGAAAACGGGCCCAGTCCTGAACCAGGTGATCGGGCCTTGGGGAGCGGCTTTCCAAGAGCACTAGGCCTTGGGGCAATAGAAGGCGGTAACGGGAAAGGAAGCGAGTGTCGTGCCGGTAAAACCCCTCCGCCCCCTCCTCAGCAAAACCCTCTTCGTTCAGTACCAGGTAGGTGTCGTCCTCCTTGAGAGGCACCATGGCTACTCCCTCAGGGCACCCAGGCTGGGCCCCTCCACAAAATAGCGCTGGAAGACCATGAAAAGCACCAAGACCGGGATCATGGAGAAGAATCCCCCTGCCAGGATCAGCCCCCAGTCACCCACCTGACCGTAGGCATTGCGAAAGGAAAGCAGTCCTAAGGGCAAGGTGTAGATGTCCCGGGGGCTGGTAAGGACCACAAAAGGCCAGAAGAACTCGTTCCAAGCTCCCTGGAAGGTCAGGATCGCCAGGGCTCCCAGGGCGGGCGTGGACATGGGCAGCACAATGCGGAACAGGGTCTGTACCGGAGTAGCGCCATCAATGAGAGCCGCCTCTTCTACCTCCCGAGGGATGGACTCGAAGAACTGCCTCATGATAAAGACTGCCCCTGCACCCACCAGTCCGGATAAGACCAAGCCAGTATAGGTGTTGAGGAGGGTATCCACACCAAAAAGCTTAGAAAGGCCGAATATCCCGTCCCGGAGGACCAGGTAGTTGGAAATAAAGGTTACCTGCGCCGGTACCATCATGGAAAAGAGCATGAACAAAAAGAGAGGTTGCTTGCCGGGAAATCGCAGCCTGGCCAGGGCGTAGCCCGCCATGGAGGCGAACACCAAGGTGGTCAGAACCTTCACCGAGGCAAGGAGGAAGGAATTCAACGTCCAGCGGAGGAAGAGGCTTTCTCCTGTTTCCAGACTCCGGGTTTCCCGGAAGGCCCGCACGTAGCTGTGAAAGACATAGCCCAGAAGCCCAGGAACAACGTTATCCCAGCTGGCCACCCGTCCCCGCCGCTCCAGCCGGGTGGGATCCAGGGTTGCCCCCACTAGGACCACTCCGCGCGGCGTTTCAAGGTCTAAAGGCACCCGCTCCAGAAAGGGACCTTCCCCCGGGTAAATCAGGCGTAGCCGATAGCGAAAAACGGTCCCCTCCTGATCCCCCAAGGTGGCCGCCCTAACCTCCACCAGCTCGGGTCCCTCGAGGCGCACGTAGTCGGCAGCATAGGGAGCCTCAAACACCGCTCCCATGCCGGCTCCCGGCCTTCTGCGAGGAATCACCGCCAGGACCTCGGGCTCCTGCCCTCCAGGGCTGAAGTAGGCCACATCGAACGCGAGAGACCTGCCCGGCGCCATGCCGCCCAACCATGGGTTTCCTGCGCCCTCCCAACCGAGGCGCCAGGCTGCCGTCCAGTTTTTAGGATTCACCTGAGCAAAGCGCAGGGTAAAGGGCCACTCCAGGGGATTGGCCTTGAGGCTGGCCAGGAAGCCCATAACGAAGGGACCGATGAAGAATACTCCAAAGGCCAGCAGTAGCCCGTAAACCCACGCCAGCCTGGTCCATATGCGCAAGGGGGCCACTAGGACCACCCCCTTTCCCCCACGCCAAAGCGTCGTTGAAGAAGTACGATGGCCAGGGTAAGCACCGCCAGGACCAAGGCGGCAGCCGAGGCCAGGCCTACCCGGGGCGAGGCCCCGGCGGGGAAGACGTTTCCGTACACGTAGTAGGCCAGGGTGATGGTACTCTCCAAGGGCGCACCCCCTGCACCCCCTACGAAGAGCACCTGGTCAAAGAGCTGCAGGGTGCCGATGAGGCCCAGGGTGATGACCAAAAAGAGAACCGGTCTCAGAAGGGGTAGGGTGATACGCCAGAACATCGTCCAAGAAGAGGCACCGTCCAGGGCAGCCGCTTCGTAAAGGCTTCTGGGGATGCCTTTAAGCCCTGCCAGGAAGATGACCATGAAGGTAGGGATGGTGGTGTAGGTGTTCATGAGGATGATGGCCCAGAGGGGGTAGGGGAGACCTAAGAGGGTGGCCCGGCTGGTAAACCAGGGAATGTCCACCTGGACCTCCCGAGCAGGAGGCCAACCCAAGTGCCCCAGGGCGTACATCCCGAGGAGGGCCAAGGCAAGGGAAGCTAGGGCCAGACCGGGGTCCCAGAAGGGGGTGGGGAATCCCTGTCGCCTTCGCCAGAACGCCTGTAGGCCCTGCAAAAGGGCAAAGAGCCCCGCCCCGATTAGGAGGTGGGGCAGGTAGCTGAGCATAAGGGACAGCCCCTGGTTTACCACGCCGGTGCGCTGGAATAGCCAAAGGAGGAGAAGGCTCGCTGCAGCGGTAGAGACCACAGAAGGAAGGTAATAAACGGTGCGGAAAAAAGTAACGCCCCTCAAAGGTCGATTCAGGGATAGGGCCAGAAGAAGGGCCAGGGCTGTTTGAAGGCTGGTGACGATCCCGCTGTAAGCTAAGGTGTGCTTTAAGGCGGTCAGGAAAAGGGGGTCTTGAAATAGGCGTAGATAGTTCCTCAGGCCCACCCACTGGGGTGGCTTGAAGAGGTCGTAGTCGGAGAAGCTAAAAAATAAAGTGCGTAGAAAGGCGTAGAGGAAGAAGACCGCTAAGGTAAAAACAAAGGGGAAGAGGAGGAGAAGGGCGTAAAAGCCCTCGAGGGTCCGCGCCTTGAAACGCATAGGGGTTCCCTTAAGGGGGGCGGCTTAGCCGCCCCCCTTGACGATCACCTTCTGCCCGTAAGGCGATCCAATGCGGCCTGGGCATCCCTTATGGCTTGATCCACGCTCTTTTGCCCGCCGATCACCGCCTGGATCGCTTCGTTGATGGGCCTCATCCAGTCACCGCCGAACCCCCGGAAGCTGAAGGGGTAAACATTCCCTCCTTGCGCAGTAGAACCCTGGAAGACCACCCGGTTCAGTTCCGACTCCTTGGTGGGGCGTTGGAAGTAGGGGTTGTTGGCCAGAGCGCGGCGGCTGGGGATGGCGAGGCCACGTTCCAGCACCCACTGCTGGGCCTCAGGGGAGGTGAGAGCCTTTAAAACCTTAACCGCCGCTGCCTTGTTGGTGCTGGCCGCGTTAAGGCTCCAGGAAACGGTGAAGATGAAGTTTCCGCGCTTCCTGGTGACAGGATCCAGGGGCAGGAAGGTGGTGCCGTACCTCAGGTTGGGGGCCTTGTCCCTTAGGAATCCTGCGATCCAAGCTCCCTCGAGGGCTGTGGCAGCCTTCTCGCTACCGAAGCACCCTCCGGTCCAGCCTTCACCCAGGTCCTGGGCAAACTTTGCAGCACCTCGCCGGATGAGGCCGGTGTACCACTCGAAGGCCCGCCGGAAGTGCTGGTCCAGGACCGAGTGCCCCTTCTCGTCAAAGGGCTTCCAACCGGTGGCAAAGGCAAAGGCTCCAAAGCGAGCAAAGTCTGCCACCAAGCATATCCCCGCCACATCCTTCAACCGAGACTGCACCTGACGGATCTTGGCTTCAAAGGTCTCCCAGGTATCCTGCTGATTCGGGTAGAGGACCTTGGCCTCATCGAAAAGGTCCTTGTTGAAGACCAAGGCCAAGGTGTTGAAGTCCTTGGGGATTCCGTAGAGCTTCCCCCGGTACGTGAAGGCCTGGACCAAGTTGGGGAGGAACTCGCCCACTTCCTGTTTGCTAAAGTGGGCGTCCAGGGGCTCTACCCTTCCCGTGGCAAAAAGGCTCTCCGCCCAGAAGATGTCCACATAGAAGAGGTCGGGGGCTGTGCCAGCGGAGAGGGCATTGAAAAGCCACTGCGTGTAGTCGCCTTCGATGGGTTGGTAGATAACGCGTATCCCTTCCCGGTCCAGCTTAGGCTGAACCACTTCTTTGAGAAGGCCGTTGACAATTGCGATGTCCGTACCGCCCCAGCCAGAAATACGTACCTGGGTCTGGGCCAAGGCCAGCCCGAGCATGGCCACAAAGACAACCAAAATTCTTAGCATACCCTTCCTCCTTTACCAGTCTGCCTAAAGCCTATAGCCTGAAGCCGATCGGGTGAGAGATCCTTTCCCTATTCCACCTCCCTTCGCGCCGTAGAACCCCTGGGAACCAGATGAACAGGCACCCGCTTCCCATACGGGCTCTTTCCCTGCAGGGCTTCCCGGAGAAGCCTTACCGCCTCGCGGGCAATGGTGGGAATGTCCTGATGGATGGTGGTGAGCCTTTCCCCTACCTCGGGAAGGTCGTCGTATCCCACCAGGCTCACGTCAGCAGGAACATGAAGGCCCAAATCCTCCAAAGCAGCCCAGGCCCCCAGGGCCATCTCGTCGGAGGCGGCAAAAAGAGCCGAGAAGCGCAAGCCCCCTTCCCATGCCCGCCTCACCGCCCGGTAGGCATGAAGGGCATCAAAGTTGCCGTCCAGAATCAGCTTCGGGCGTAACCTTAGCCCCGCTTCCAGAAGGGCCCTCTTGTACCCAAGAAGCCGCTCCCTTCCCGCCTGGTGATGCAAGTGCCCCGTGAGGTGAGCAATGTCCCGGTGACCCAGTTCCAACAGGTGGCGGGTAGCCTTGTAGCCCCCGTCCTCATCGTCCGGGGCTACCCAGAAGGTTCCCGGATAACTGCCGATGAGCACAAAGGGTACGTTGTCCTTTCGTAGGGTCTCGATACGGGGGTCGTGGTCATGCGCGCCCAGTAAGAGGTACGCCCTGGCCTTCTCTAAAGGCAGGCCGCGGGCATCCGTGGCGACCTCCATTACCCGCAAACCCAGGCGCCAGACCTCCTCGGAGAGGGCTTCCAGCAGAAGGGTGAAGTAGGGTGTGTAGCGCCGCACTCCTGGGGCCAGAAGAAGGCCAACGGCCGTGGATTGCCCTACCAGTTCCCTGGCAGCGGCATTGGGAACAAAACCCTGGGTACGAACCACCTCTAACACCCGGGCCCGGGTTTCCGGGCTAACCCCAGGCCGGCCATTGAGGACTCGGCTCACGGTACCTACGGAAACGTTTGCAAACCTAGCGATTTCCCTTATAGTCAGCCTCTTCTTGGTCATTATCGTAAACGTTTCCCCCAGCTTAACCCACCCCCTACCCCCCGTCAAGCCAACGTTGGCCCGCTAGGATAGGGGCATGGGAATATCCGACTTGGAAGAAACCCTGAGGGCCAAGGCGGAAACGTTTTTGGCCCAAAGGCCAGGCTCCCGAGCTGAGCACACGGAGGACGTGTTTGCCCGGCGCTTTTACCTTTCCCCGGAGCGGGTAGAGGTGGTGAACCACTTGAGGCGAAAGCCCTTGGCGGTATTTAACCCCGGGGCGGTGTACAGGGACGGAGTGGTGCACCTTTTTGTCCGCCTGATCTTCGATTACTACGGCTACGCCTCCAGCGTGGGGTACGTGGCCCTTCCCCTGGAAGACCTGCTCGCCGGTCAGTTGCCTGACCCTTTGTCGGTGGAGATCGTCCTTTACCCAACCGAAGTCTGGGAGGCCTCGAGGGGATGCGAGGATCCCCGGGCCCACACCTGGGGTGCAGGCTTCCTCCTCTTCTATACCGGCGTGGGCAAGTTGGGTGAAGCCCGCCTCACCGACCACAAGGATGTCTTTTTCCCAGCCTTGGCCCTGGCCGAGTTCGATCCGGACCTAAAGCTCCGGCGCAAGGGATTGGTGCGAATAGGCCCGGCAGGAAAGAGCCTCCTTTTGCCGGCTAAGGGGGCCACGTTACTCCAGGGGAATGCCGTTCTTCTAAGGCCCAGCCTTCCCGGAGTTCCAGACCTCGGTTGGCGAGGGCGGTTGGATTGGAACAACCTCTCCATCGACCAGCTGGAACCCATCCTGGCCCCAGAGTCCTTTGAGTTCAAGGTGGGGTGGTCCACCAACGCCTATCCCGTGGGGGATGGTACCTATCTAGTGGCCTACCACGGCATCCTCCGCTGGGACTTGTCCTATCGCCACGGTTTCGCATTGCTTTCCGGCGACGGTGAACTTCTTGCTCTGTCCTCCTACCTTTTGGCCCCTCAGGGTCTTGTGGAAACGTACGGGGACCGGCCATTTACCTTGTACGGTAACGGCCTCTTCCTGCACGGGGACGAATTGGTTTTCGTGGGTGGGGTAGGGGACTACGCCGTGGGTGTTTTCACCGCCCCTTGGCGAGAGGTGCTTCGGCGGCTCAAGCCCCTGTAATGGATCACACCACAAAGGTCTCCGAGGGAGCAGCCGGAAAAACCAACGTAGGGTATTGACGGTTTACCCCAACAAGTTGTAGCCTCCTGGGTAGGACACCCAAAACTTAGGGTGTCCCGGCCGCGATGCCAGGCCGACAGGCCTGGACGCCAGCAGGCGGTGGGGGAAGTCCGGTGAAAGTCCGGCGCTGTCCCGCAACGGTAACCGGCTCTGTCCGGAAGCCCGAGTACCCGCTTCGCGGTCCTACCCCGTAGCCCTCGAGGCAAGGGTGAAGGTGGTGATGCCTGTGGGACCTTAGATTCCTAACCCCCCAGAACCCGGTGGCCCAAGATCCTTGGGCCAGACAACCTTAGGCAAGATCTTGCCCAGCAGGGGGTTATTCCCTTGGGCAGGTAGAAGGGATGGCCTAGCTTTTACGGGCCCGAAGGCGGCCCTCGGAGGTCCGTGGTGAAGGAAACGCGCATGGTCTACCCAGTTTTCCCTGGGGAAACCAACCATTACGGGACCCTTTTTGGCGGCACCGCCATGGCCTGGATGGACCAGGCAGCCTTCGTGGCTGCAACCCGCCACGCCAGGCGCAAGGTGGTGACGGTGCACTCGGATGCGGTGGACTTCAAGCGCCCCGTACCCCTGGGCTCCATTGTGGAGCTGGTGGCCCGGGTGGTGGGGGTGGGCCGCACCTCCATGCGGGTCGAGGTGGAGATGTGGGTGGAACCCATTGAGCCAGGTAAGGAAGCCTATTTGGCGGCTAAGGGCGGATTCGTGCTGGTAGCGGTGGATGGGGAGGGGCGCCCTGTTCCCGTGCCACCTCTGGAGGGGAAGGAATGATCCGTACGCTGGCTTACGGTCTTCCACGGCTCGGTCCTAACCGGGAATACAAAAGGCTTCTGGAGGGCTTCTGGTCAGGTTCCATATCGCGGGAGGATTTTCTCGAGGGCCTGGAGGCTCTCGAGGCCCTAAGGCTCGCCACCTACCGGGAACAGGTGGACCTTTACCCGGCGGGCGAGCTGAGCCTTTATGACCCCATGCTGGACTTGGCGGTGGCCTTGGGCCTTTACCCCCTGGATCCCGGGGACCTGGAGGGCTACTACGCCCTGGCCCGGGGCAAGGAAGCCCTGCCCCTCCGAAAGTGGTTCGGCACCAACTACCACTACTTGGTTCCACGCTTGCCAGAGAGGCCCCGGTATACCCCCCAGCCGGGCTGGGGCCTACCCTATCCCGTAGGCCGGAACCAGGCTTTGAAGGAGGGGCTCCCGACCCTGCTCGGACCCTACACCCTTCTGCGCATGGCGCAAAACCCCCCGGATCGCCTGGGAGCACACCTGGAAGCCCTAACGGAAGCTTACGTGGAGCTGGTCCAGCCGGTCAGGGGAAGAACCGTGCTCCTCCAAGAACCCGCCTTGGGGTTGGATGGGGCAGAGGAGGACCTCCCCCACCTTCTGGCCTTCTACGGTACCTTAGCGCAGGAGGTTTCCTTGGTCCTCCTGCCCTACTACCTACCCCCCGCCCCAAGGGTGGTTGAGGCCCTGGCCACCCTTCCCCTTCGCGGTTTAGGGGTAATCCTGGCCCCAGGGGTGTCCTTACCCCAAGTACCCAAGGGCACAGCCCTGGTGGTGGAGGTGGTGGAGGGTCTTGGGGTGTGGCGCACCAACCTCCTTGCCCTTGGGGAGGTTCTATCGCCTCTGGCAGAGACCGGGCAGGAGGTGTGGGTGGCTCCCAAAGCACCCTTGTACCACCTGCCGTGGGAAGTAGCGGAACCTTTGCCCGGAGCCTTGGCAGGCCGGTTGGCCTTTGCCCGAGAGCGACTTAAGGAGCTTGCCCTGTTGAAGGCCATCCTCCTAACGCGGACCACCTCCCAGGAATCACCGCCCTCGCCTGAGGAGGAAACTGCCTTCGCACAAGCCCGGGCCTGGTACACCCCACCCCCGCCTTGGGACTTCCGCCCCTCCCCAGTGCCGGCCTCGAGGCCACCCAGGGAAGAGCGCTCCAAAGCCCAGCAGAACCTGGCCCTTCCCCTTTTCCCCACCACCACCATAGGAAGCTTCCCCCAGACCAAGGAGCTTCGCGACTTCCGGAAAAGATTGCGCTCCAGGGCTCTTGACCAGACGGCCTACTGGCTGCACATCCAGGAAGCCATCCGGGCGAACATCCGCCTCCAAGAGGAACTGGGCCTGGACGTTTTGGTCCACGGAGAGCCCGAGCGCAGCGATATGGTGGAGTTTTTCGCGGAGCGTTTAGAAGGCTTCTATCCCACCCAGAAGGGTTTCGTCCTCTCCTACGGGAGCCGCGTCTGGCGCCCACCCATCCTCTTCGCCCCGCCCCGCCGGAGGGAGCCTTTGGTCCTTAGGGAAACCCTGTTCGCCCAAAGCCTCACCCCTAAACCGGTAAAGGCCATCCTTACGGGACCCATCACCCTGGCTGCCTGGAGCTACCTACCCCAGGGGGTGGAGTTCAGAGAAGCGGTAATCGCCCTGGCGGAGGCCCTGCGGGAGGAGGTAAAGGAAGTGGCTTCCCACGGAATCCGGGTGGTGCAGGTGGACGAGCCGGCGCTTCTGGAGAAGCTCCCTTTGAAGGCAAAGGAGCGCCCTGGGTATTTAGCCCTGGTGGGGGAGGCCTTCCTGCGGGTAGTGGGGGAGCTTCCGCCGGAGGTCCAGGTGCACCTCCACCTCTGCTACTCCGATTACGCCGCCTTGCGCCCCTTCCTGGAGGTCATGGACCCGGATGTGGTGAGCCTTGAGGGAGCAAGGCAAGACCCCAGCTTTCTCCAAACCCTCACAGGGCTTTCCCTAGGCCTGGGCCCCGGAGCCTTTGACGTCCACTCCCCCCTGGAGGTTCCGGCGGAGGAAATCCTTACTCGCCTTCAAGCCTACCTCCGGTACCTGCCTGCGGAAAGGCTATGGGTGAACCCGGACTGTGGTCTTAAGACCCGGAAGCCCGAGGAGGCCCTGGCCAACCTCAAGAACATGGTGGAAGCAGCCAAGAGGCTTCGGAAGGCCTTTGGAGGGAGCCATGCTCACGGATCCTAGGCCCCACTACCGTCCCTACGAGTATCCGAGGCTTTTAGCCTACCGGGACGCCATCCGGCACAGCTACTGGCTCCACACGGAGTTCAGCTATGCGGCAGACGTCCAGGACTACGCCCTGGCGGGTCCTGAGGTGCGCTCGTTGGTGGAGCGCTCCCTTCTTGCTATCTCCCAGGTGGAGCTTTCCGTGAAGCTCTTCTGGGCCCGAACCTACGAGGTCTTCCCGAAGCCAGAGGTGGCCGAGGTGGGCATGACCTTCGCCGAGAGCGAAGTGCGTCACGCCAACGCCTACGCCCACCTTTTGGATCTCCTGGCCCTCGAGGACCGCTTTGCCCGGGCCTTGGAGGAGGAGACCGCCTTAAGGGAACGGCACCGCCACTTAACCGAGGTCCTGGGGTCCGCCTTCCGAGGCGACCTGAGGGGACACGCCCTCGCCCTCCTTCTCTTTTCCGCCTTCACCGAACACGCCTCCCTTTTCTCCCAGTTCTACGTGCTTATGGCCCTGAACAAGCGCCTTGGGCGCTTCAAGGGGATCTCCAACGCCATCGAGGCCACCAGTAAGGAGGAAAACCTGCACGGCCTCTTTGGGGTAGAGCTCCTCAGGATCCTTAGGGAAGAGCGGCCGGACCTCTTCGGGCCCTCCTTTACCGAGGAGGCCCTGGATAGGGTAGAGGCCTTCTTTCGCACGGAGGAGGCCCTTTTGGAGTGGATCTTCGCCCGGGGGGACACCGAGGCGGTGAGGGGAGAGGAGGTCCTGGAGTTCCTTAAGTGGCGGTACAACCAGGTTCTTTCCCTCCACGGCCTGCCCGCGCCCTTCCCCGTGCGGAAGGAGTGCCTAAGGGATACGGAGTGGTTTGACCTGGAGCTTTTGGCGGACAAGGAAGTGGACTTCTTCAACAAGAGGAGCGTGGCCTACGCCCGCAGGGTGCAGAGCTACGACCCGGAAAGCCTTTTCTAGGAGGGAAGGATGACCAAGACCAAGCGGGAATACCGGCCCTGGTACTGGGCCAATGAATGGACGAGGCTCTACATGAGCCGGGGCTACCTTCTCCCTGGGGTGACGGTGGAGGAGAGGGTGAAGGAGATCGCAGACCGGGCGGAGGCCCTGACCCGCATCGAGGGCTTCTCCCGCAAGTTCCAGGAGTACGTGGCCCGGGGCTGGTACTCCCTCGCCACCCCCATCTGGGCCAACTACGGCCTCAAGCGGGGTCTCCCCATCTCCTGCTACGGCACCTACGTGGAGGACGACACCGCCTCCATCCTGAGGGCGGTGGCGGAGATCGGCATGATGAGCAAACAGGGTGGGGGCACCTCTGTTTACCTGGGGGCCCTCCGCCCCAGGGGGGCCCCCATCCGGGACAACGGGGAAAGCAACGGTTCCTACGCCTTCGCTTCGCTCTTCGACCGGGTGATCGAGGTGTTCAACCAGGGTTCCACCCGGCGGGGGCAGTGCGCCGCCTACCTCCCTATCGAGCACCCGGACTTCGAGGAGTGGCTCAAGATCCAGCGGGAAGGAGGGGAGATCCAGTCCCTCTTCTGGGGGGTTTCCGTGGGGGATGCCTGGCTAGAGGAGGCCATCGCCGGGGACAGGGAGAAACGGGAAAGGTGGGCTAAGGTACTCAAAAGCCGCGCCGAGGTGGGGATCCCCTACATCTTCTTCCGGGACAACGCCAACCGCCAGGCCCCGGAGGTCTTCAAGAAGCTGGGGAAGACGATTCATGCCAGCAACCTCTGCACCGAGATCATGCTCCCTTCGAGCCCTGAGGAAAGCTTCGTGTGCTGCCTCTCCTCCCTAAACCTCCTCCACTTCGACGAGTGGAAGGACACAGACGCCGTGGAAACCCTCACCATCTTCCTGGACTCCGTGCTGGACGACTTCATCGAGAAGGCGGAGGGCATCCCCTACATGGAGCGGGCGGTACGCTTCGCCAAGCGGTACCGGGCCATCGGGATCGGGGTTTTGGGCTGGCACAGCTACCTCCAGTCCAAGGGGATTCCCCTGGAGAGCGCGGAGGCCCTTTTCCTTAACAACCTCATCTTCAAGACCATCCGGGAAAAGGCGGAGGAGGCGAGCCGCTGGCTTAGGAAGCGCCATCCGGAGGACGAACTGGCCGACCTAATGGAAAGGCGGAACGCCACCCTCCTGGCCATCGCCCCCACCAAGAGCAGCTCCTTCATCCTGGGGCAGGTTTCCCCCTCCATCGAGCCCTACACCAGCAACTACTACCTCAAGGACCTGCAAAAGGCCCGAATCGCCTTCAAGAATCCCTTTTTGGAGGAGCTTCTCCAAGCAAAGGGAAAGAACGAGGAAAAAGTGTGGCGGAGCATCCTGGAGAGGAATGGCTCGGTACAACACCTAGACTTCCTTTCCGACGAGGAGAAGGACGTGTTCAAGACCTTTTCCGAGATTTCCCAAAAGACCCTGGTCAACCTGGCCATCGCCCGGCAGAAGTACATCGACCAGGGCCAGTCCCTCAACCTGGTCATCCACCCCGAGGCTCCGCCCAAGGACGTGAACGAGCTGTACCTGCACGCCTGGAGAGGTGGGCTCAAGGCCCTTTACTACCAGTTCAGCGCCAGCGTGGCCCAAGCCTACAGCCGGGACCTGCTGCTTTCCTGCCGGGCTTGCGAAAGTTAAGAGCACCCTTGGTAGCTACCACGGAAGAGTTTATACGACCCTACCCTGGCTTTCGCGGGGTGGGGGTTTGACTCCGGCTCTTCATTCGCGAAAGGTACATTTCGCGCATATGTTATACTACCCCCGTGGAACCCGCTCTTATTTGGAAATCCCTCGGCATTAAAAAGCCCGAGAAGGCCCTTCAACCCCTGGCCCCCTATGCCGAATACCTCCTTTTGGAGCGAGGGTACTCCCCTAGGGGGGTGCGCCGCTACCTCCAGGACCTGGCCCTCTGGTTCCGTTTCCTCCAGGAAGAGGATTTCACCCCGGGCCCCGAGGCGGTCCGGGCGCTCCTCCTCAAGGAGCGCTGGGCCCCAAGGAGGGTGCAGGGGTTCTTAGCGGCCCTCCGCAGCTACTACCGCTACCTGGCCCAGGTCAAGGGAGAAGCCGTGTCCGATCCCACGGAGGGCATCGGCCGCCCTAAGGCCGGGCGCAGGCTCCCCTTGCACCCCGCTCCGGAGGAGCTCAAGCGTTTCCTCGAGGCTCTGGAAGCCGAAAAGGAGGCTAGGCTCCTCAGCCGCCTGGCCCGCTTCCTCTACGGCACGGGGCTTCGCATCTCCGAGGCCCTTTCCCTGAAGGGCCGGAACGTGATCCTCGAGGGCTCGGTTCCCGTGGCCATCCGGGTGGTGGGTAAGGGGAACAAGGAAAGGCTGGTGCCCCTTTCCAGGACCGCCCGGGAGGTGCTTCTGGAGTTGGGGCCACCCCAGGGTAATGTGAGTATTTTCACTTTCACTCAGGGAAGGCACCGGGGCAGGGTTCCCTCCGCCCGGTACGTGGAGGCTAGGTTCCGGGAGGCGGCCCTAAGGGCGGGCCTGGATCCCAGGCGCTTCACCCCGCACAAGCTCCGCCACGCCTACGCCACCTTGTTGGTGGAGGTGGGCGTGGAGCTGGATGCCGTGAAGGACCTCTTGGGCCACGAGTCCATCGCCACCACCCAGATCTACCTCCACGCCTCCCGGGAAAGGCTCAAGGAAGCGGCCCAAAGGCTTCCCGACCTCTAAAGGGCCGTGGCCCCGCCGTCCACGGGCAGGACCACCCCCGTGATGTAGTCCGAGGCGGGGCTTGCCAGGAAGAGCACCGCCCCCCCGAGCTCCCCGGGCCTCCCCGCCCGGCCCAAGGGCAAGGTAGCCCTTAGGAGAGGCTCGGCCTTGGGCAGGACCTTTTCCGTCATGCGGGTGGGGAAAAACCCAGGGGCCAGGGCGTTCACCCGGATGCCCCACCGCCCCCATTTCACCGCCAGGTCCCGGGTAAGGGCTACAAGCCCACCCTTGGAGGCAGAGTAGCCCACGGCGTCCAGGACCTCGGGGTACTCCCCCTTAAGGCCGGCCACGGAGGCGATGTGGATGATCTTGCCGTAGCCCCTTTCCTTCATGCGCTTGGCGGCGGCGCGGCTCGCCAAAAAGGCCCCCACCAGGTTCACCTCCAGGACCTCCCGCACCTTTTCCACGGGCATCTCCAGGGAGGGCGCACCCCAGCTGATGCCGGCGGCGTTCACCAAGACCGTGAGGGGGCCGAGCTCCCGTTCCACCTGGTCGCAAAGCTCCTCCAGGCGGGCCTCGTCCCGCACGTCCCCTTCCAGGTAGAGGGCATCCTCCCCCAGGTGCTTGCGGGCCTCTTCAAAGAAGCTTGCCCGCCGGGCCATCACCGCCACCTTGGCCCCCGCCTCCTTGAGGGCCAGGGCCGCCTCGAGGCCAAGCCCCCGGGAGCCCCCCGTCACCAAGGCCGCCTTGCCATCCAAGCGAAATTGCTCCAAAAACATCAGACACCCCCGTAGTAGTCCTTGTACCGCTCCCTAAGGGCCCGCTTCAGGAACTTGCCGGCGCTCGTCCTAGGAATCTCCTCCACGAACACGTAGGCGTCGGGAAGCTGCCACTTGGCAAAGCCCGCCTGGAGGAGGTGGGCGCCAAGCTCCTCAGGGGTTGGCGCCTCGCCCCTCGGCACCACCACCGCCAGGGGCCTCTCCTGCCACTTGGGGTGGGGGATGGCCACCACCGCCGCCTCCTTCACCTTGGGGTGGCCCATGAGGGCGTTTTCCAAGTCCACGCTGGAGATCCACTCCCCGCCCGACTTGATGAGGTCCTTGAGCCGGTCCTTGATCTCCACGTAGCCCTCCTCGTCCCACACGGCCATGTCCCCCGTGCGGAACCACCCGTCGGCGGTGAGGGCCCTTTGGCTCGCCTCCTCGTTTTGGTAGTAGCCCCGGGTAATCCAAGGGCCCCTGAGCTGGATCTCCCCCATGCGCTTCCCGTCCCGGGGCACGGGGCGGCCCTCCTCGTCCGCCACCCGTAGGCGCACCAGGGGGATGGGGAGGCCGGTCTTGGCCTTGAGGGTGAGCTTCTCCTCTTCCGGGAGGCCCTCCAGGTGGCTCTTGATGAAGTTCTGCACCACCACCGGGGAGGTTTCCGTGAGGCCGTAGCCCTGGCGCACCTCTATCCCCATCCTCTCAAAGCGGGCGATGAGGCTTTTGGGGGCGGCGCTACCCCCCACCACCAACCGCCTCAGGGTCCGCAGGCGGTGGCCGGTGCTTTCCAGGTGGTCCGCCAAGGCGAGCCACACCGTGGGCACCCCGGCGGTGAAGGTGACCCCCTCCCCGTCAAAGAGCTCCACCAAGGAGGTGGGATCTAGGCGGGGCCCCGGCAGGACCTGTTTGGCCCCCACCAGGGTGGCGGCGTAAGGGAGGCACCAGGCGTTCACGTGGAACATGGGCACCACGGGAAGGACCACGTCCCTTTCCGAAAGGGCCGTGCCGTCAAAGAGGCTGGCCGCCAAGGAGTGGAGGACCAGGGCCCGGTGGCTGTACACCACCCCCTTGGGTAGGCCGGTGGTCCCCGTGGTGTAGGCCATGCCGCAGGCAGCCCGCTCGGGGACCCGGTGGGGCTCCGCCTCCTCTCCCAAAATCTCCTCGTAGGCCAGGTACCCCTCGGGGGCCTTCTCGTCCATGACCACGAAGTGGCGCACGGTCTTCAGTTCCGGGCGGAGGGCCTCCACCAGGGAAAGGAGGTTCGGGTCAAAGAGGAGGACCTTGTCCTCGGCGTGGTTCAGGATGTAGGCGATCTCCTTGGGGCTCAGGCGGGGGTTGGCGGTGTGGAGCACGGCCCCCATGCCGGGCACGGCGAAGTAGGCCTCGAGGTGGCGGAAGTGGTTGAAGCCCAACGTGGCCACCCGGTCCCCCTCCCCTACCCCGAGGGCCCTAAGCCCCCTCATGAGCCGCTTCGCCCGCCGGTAAACCTCGGCGTAGGTGGTGCGGTGGATCTCCCCGGTGTGGAGGCGGGAGACCACCTCTTTCCTCCCGAAAAGCGCCGCTGCCCTCTCCAGGAAGTCCCAAAGGTTCAGCTCCTCGTCCATCATGGTGCTTGGGAACATGGCTTCCCCCTTTCGTTTAGACCCAGTATAGCCCTAGGCTACCCGGTAGAAGACCCCCTTGGCGAAGGCCACCCGCTTCCCCTCCCAAAGGACCTCCCCGGCGGCGTGGAGGAGGTGCCGGCCGGGGTGGACCACCCACCCCCGGGCGAGGAGCACCCCCTCCCGTACAGGGCGTAGGTAGCTCACGGAAAGCTCGGCCGTGACCACCTTGACCCCTAAGCTTTCCACCGCCTGGCCCAGGGCGCTATCCAACAGGGCGGCGAGGATGCCGCCATGCACGAGGCCTTGGCCCTGCAGGAACTCTTCCCGCACCTGTAGGCGAAGCTCCGCCTCGCCCTTTTCCTTCCTCAGGACCTCCGCCTGGAACCACCGGGCAAAGGGGCTCAAGCGGGCCTCCGCCGCACCAGGGTGACGAACTCCCCTTCCTGCACCACCTCGCCCCGCTGGTTGTAGACCTTGACCCTCTGCACCAGGATGCCCCGGTCCGGCTTGCTGGTTTCCCGCTTCTCCACGATTTCGCTTTCCCCCCGCACCGTGTCCCCGATGAAGACAGGCTTCAGGAAGCGGTAGTTCCGGATCTCCATCCAGGCGATGATGGTGCCCTCAAAGTGGCCCGCCCGTTGCCGAAGCCCCGTGAGCATGGAAAGCACCAAAAGCCCGTGGGCGATGCGCTGGCCAAAGGGGGTTTCCTTGGCGAACTCGGCGTCGGTGTGGATGGGGTTATAGTCCCCGGAAACCCCGGCGAAGTTCACCACGTCCGCCTCCGTCACCGTGCGGGCCGGGGTGGAAAACCTTTGGCCGACCTCAAAGTCCTCAAAGTACATGGGCATCTCCCATCACCTCCTCTGCGCAAGCGAAAGGTAAGCCCCGGGGCCCACGATGGAGCGGCCCCCGTCCACGTAAAGGGCCTGGCCGGTGATATAGCTCGCCTCATCGGAGAGGAGGAAGAGGGCCGCCTGGGCCACCTCCTCGGGGCGGCCTTCCCGGCCAAGGGGGGTGGCCTCCACCTCTCGCCGCCATGCCCATTCGGGCAACCCCGTGGTCATCCGGGTGGCGATGAGGCCCGGGACGAGGACGTTAACCCGGATGCCCTTGCGGGCAAGCTCCAAGGCCAAGGTGCGGGCGAGGCCTACCACGGCCATTTTGCTCGCGGCGTAGTGGGCAAGGCCCAGGGCACCCAAGGCGGCCACGGAGCTGGTGAGGACGAGGCTTCCCCCCTCCATGGCCTCCCCCGCTTTTCGGGCCACCAGGAAACTTCCCGTGAGGTTCACCCGGAGCACCCGTTCCCACTCCGCCAAGGGGAGCTTCCAAGAGAGGCCGCTATGGGCTATCCCCGCGAAGTGGGCCACCCCGTGGAGCGTCCCGAACTCCTCCAAGGCCTCCCGGAAGGCCTCCTCCACCCCTTCGGGGACGCTTACATCGGCCACCACGGCCACCGCCTCCCCTTCCAGGGGAGCCACGGCCTCGGCCAAGGCCTCCTCCTCCACATCCACCGCCACGAGCCTAGCCCCTTCCCGGGCAAAGAGCTCCAAGGCCGCCCGGCCGATGCCATGGGCCGCTCCGGTCACGAGCACGGTTTTGTCCGAGAGCCTCCCCATCAGCGCAGGCTGGCGTAAACGGCGTTCCGGAAAAGCCCGGCGTAATAGGTGCGCCCCCCGGGGTTCTGCATCATGAAAACGCCGATGAGGCGTTCCTTGGGGTCCACGAAGAAGTAGGTGCCAAAAAGCCCCGCCCAGTAATAATCCCCCTTGGAGCCGGGCAAGGGGCTTCCCCCGTCCTCGAGGCGCACCGCCACCCCCAGGCCGAAGCCGTACCCGAAGCCGGGGAGGTAAGGGGCCCCCCGTTGTAGGGAGGGAAGGTAGAGGGGACCCAGGTGGTCCTGGGTGAGGAGCTCCACCCCCTTGCGGGAGAGGATGCGCCGTCCCCCAAACTCCCCGCCGTTCAACAGGGCCTGCAGAAAGCGGTGGTAGTCCTGGGCTGTGGCCACGGCGCCTGCCCCGCCGGAATAGCGCTTGGGCGCCTCCCGCACGTTCAGGGGAAGGGGGGTAGGGGTTCCCGTGAAGGGATCCCGCTCGGGAGGTTCCGCAACACGGCCCCACTTTTCCGGGGGCACCTGGAAGCCGCTATCCACCATGCCCAAGGGCCGGAAGATCCTTTCCTCCATGAGTTCGGCGAGGCTCTTGCCCGTGACCCTTTCCAGGAGGTGGCCGAGAAGGTCCGTGGAGTTGCCGTACTCCCAGAGGGTGCCAGGCTGGAACTGGAGGGGAAGGCGGGCGAGCTTGGCCAAAAACTCCTCCCGGGTCTGGTCCAGGGCGTCGGCGTTTACCTTGCGGTACTCCTGCTTCACCAGGGAGTCAAAGAAGATGCCGTAGGTGATGCCCGAGGTGTGGCGCAGGAGGTCGTAGAGGGTGATGGGCCTTTGGGACGGCGCAAGCTCCAGCACCGGCCTTCCTTCGGGGCCTGCCCGCTCCACCCCCACCCGTATCTCCCGGAACTCGGGGAGGTAGAGGGCAAGGGGGTCCGTGAGGAAAAGCCGCCCCTCCTCCACGAGCTGTAGGGCGAGAACCGAGGTCAAGGGCTTCGTCATGGAGTAGATGCGGAAGATGGCCTCCTTGGCCATGGGGGTCCGCGCCTTGGGGTCCAGGTAGCCCACCGCCTCGTGGAAGACCACCTGGCCGTTCCGTGCCACCAGGACCACCGCGCCGGGGAGCCGGCCCTGGGCTACCTCCGCCTCGAGGCGGGCCTTGAAGGCCTGGAGCACCCCGAGGTCCACCCCCTCCCGCACCTGGGCCAAGGCCAGGCCCAGGAGGGCCATGCCTAGCGCCAAAAGCCGCCAAAGCCGCATACCACCCTCACCTCCCTGGGTCAAAAGCCTTCGTTCCCGTGAGGTGCGCCCCAATGATGAGCTTCTGCACCTCGCTTGTCCCCTCGTAGAGGGTCAGGATGCGGGCGTCCCGGTAGAGCCTGGCCACCTCGTACTCCTCAAAGAAGCCGTAGCCGCCGTGGACCTGGATGGCCCGGTAGGCCACCCGGTTGGCGGCCTCGGAGGCGTAGAGCTTGGCGAGGCTGGCCTCTAGGGTGTAGGGCTCCCCCTTGACCTTTTTCCAGGCCGCCTGGTAGGTGAGGAGCCTCGAGGCCTCCAGATCCAGCTTCATCTCCGCCAGGTGCTCCTGGACCAGTTGGAAACCGGCGATGGGCCGGCCAAACTGCCGCCTCTCCTTCACATAGGCAAGGGAAAGCGCCAACGCCCGCCCCATGAGCCCCACCGCCCCCGCCGCCAAGGAGATGCGGCCCGTGTCCAAGGTGGAAAGGGCGATCCTAAAGCCCTCCCCTTCCTGGCCCAACACCCGCTCCTTGGGCACCCGCACCCCGTCCAGGAAGACCATGCCCGTGTCCGCCGCCCTCAGGCCGAGCTTCCCCTTCAAGGGGCTCGTGCGCACCCCATCCTGCCGCTCCACCAGGAAGCAGGTGATGCCCTTGGCCCCCTTGTCGGGGTCCGTCTTGGCGAAGATGAGGAAGACCTCGGCCACGTTGCCGTGGGAGATAAAGGTCTTCTGGCCTTCCAAGATGTAATGGTCGCCGTCCCTATAGGCCCGGGTGCGGAGGCTTGCGGCATCCGACCCCGCCTCGGGCTCGGTAAGGCCGAAGGCGCCAAGGACCTCTCCTCGGGCGAGGAGGGGTACATACCGCTTCTTTTGCGTCTCCGTGCCGTAGGTGAGGAGAGGGGTGAGGACCAGGCTCTGCTGCACGGAGAGGATGGAGCGCAAGGAGGCGTAGCCTCCCATCTCCTCCAAAAGGGCAAGGTAGGCGAAGAAGTCCAGCCCCGCCCCGCCCAGGTCCTCGGGGACGAAAACGCCTAGGAAGCCCAGCTCCCCCATACGCCGCACCAAGGGCCAGGGGAAGGCCTCCTTCTCCTCGTACTCCCTCAGGGCCGGGGCCGCCTCCTCCAGGAAGCGGCGGGCCAAGGCCCTAAGCTCCTTGTGCTCGGGTACTTCCATCCTCTAACCCCCTAAGGATCAGGTCGTGATAGGCGCGGGCCACCTCCACCGCCCGCATGGGCCCTCCCGGGCGGAACCAGCGGATCATCCAGTTGAGGAGGGAGAGCACCGCCCGGCCCGTCAGGGCCACGTCCACGGGGCGGAAGACGCCCGCTTCCACGCCCCGCCGAAGGATGGCCCTAAGGTTCGCCTCGTGCCGGTCCCGAAGCCGGTTGGTGAGGGCCCGGTTTTCCGGGGAGAGGCTTTTTATGCCCTGGAGCATGGTGACGAAGAAGGGGTAGTTCTCCTCAAAGTAGCGGGCATGGGCCTCCATGAAGCGGAGAAGCGCCTCTTTCGGGTCCGGGTGGGCCAGGGCCTCCTCCCCGGCCCGCACCAGGCCCTCCAGGGCCTGGAGGCTGATGGCCAAAAGGATCTCCTCCTTGCTCCGGAAGTGGTGGTAGAGGGCCGCTTTGGAAAGGCCCAGGGCTTGGGCGACGTCCTGGACGCTCGTGGCCTCGTAACCCTTCTCGGTGAAGAGTTTGGCGGCCTCCTCGAGGATGCGCACTTTCGTGGTGGTCACCATAGGTCACCGACCGGTCGGTAAGTTCCACGATAGCCTTATCCCTTCGCTTTTGTCAAGCTTGACCCAAAGGGTGCTAGACCACCTGCGGGAAGTTCTGCAAGGTGCCGGCCATGGGCCCCGGCGGTGCGGGCGTGGGTCGGAGGGGGTGGGCCCTATCCCCGTTGCGGGTGTTCCCCCCGCCTCTGGGGTGTACCCCGGACAAGCCCGGGTGGACTTGACAGGGGCGGAGGGGGCAGATTAGCATGATAACCAACCGGTCGGTAAGTTCGGGCGCGCTTTCCATGCGGGCCAGGGTCTACACCTAGCAGGCTTACTTAGGCGCGCCCCACCGGTGGAAGGGAGGGAGGCTGATGGGGCGTAGCTGGACCAAGACAAGCCTCTTGGTGTTGCTGGCCACCCTGGGGGGGTCCGCCTTCGCCCAGGTCATTCGCGTGGGCGTGGTGGGCCCTATGGCGTTCGTTCAAGGGGAGCACACGTGGTACGGGGCCACCCTAGCGGCGGAGGAGATCAACCGGGAAGGCGGGGTGGTGGTGGGCGGCCGGGCGTTCCGAATTGAGCTCGTTCGCGTGGACACCAACGAGATCACCAGCGTGACGGATGCTGCCACCGCCGTGGAACGGGCCATCACGGCCCAAAGGGTGGACTTCCTCATCGGGGGCTTTCGCAGCGAAGCTGTCCTGGCCATGACCGAGGTAGCGGCGGACTACAAGAAGCCTTTCCTCATCACGGGTGCCGCCCTAGACGGCATCCTCGCTGGCCGGGTGGATCGCAACTACGAGCGCTTCAAGTACCTTTTCCGCGTGAGCCCCAACAAATCCAGCGACCTGGCACGCACCTCCCTGCTCCTCTTAGGAGAGGTGGTGCAGGCGATGCGCCAACAGCTCAACCTGCCCAAGCCCAAGGTGGCCATCCTGGCCGAACGGGCCGCCTGGGCCGATCCCCTGGTGGAAACGGCAAGCCGCCTCATCGCCGCCCCACCCCCCCAAGGGTACGGGGCCGAGGTGGTGGGGGTCTGGCGGCCCTCGGCCACGGCCACGGACGTCACGCCTGAGCTCACCGCCATCCAGCGGGCCCAAGCCCAGGTGATCTACACGGTCCTCTCGGGGCCCGTAGGGGTACCTTTTGGCCGGGACTGGGGTAGGCTCAAGATCCCCGCCGCCCCCGTGGGAATCAATGTGGAAGCCCAGCAGGAAACGTGGCTCCAGGCCACAGACGGACTGGGGGCTTATGTGGCCACGCTGAACACCCTGGCCCCGGGCGTGGCCATAACGCCCAAGACCCTTCCCTTCATCAGCAACTTCCAGAGCCGTTTCAAGCGCTTCCCCATCTACACGGCCAGCGGGGCCTACGTGGCCCTCCACCTCCTGAAGGAGGCCATCCTCCGGGCGGGGAGCCTGGAAGCCGAGGCGGTGGTCAAGGCCCTCGAGGCCACGGACCACGTGGGCCCCTCGGGCAGGATTGTCTTTGACAAGGTGCATGACGTCACCTGGGGCCCTGGGTACACCACGGGCCTGGGCGTCCAGTGGGTGGGGAACCGGATGCAGGCCTTCTGGCCCCGGGCTTGGCGCGCGGGGGACCGGGTGGTGGGGTATGCGGGCGTGCGGCCCTACCAGCTCCCTCCCTGGGTGGTGGAGGCCTGGAGGCGGTAGATGCTCGCCGCCATCTTGGTCAACGGGCTGGTCCTAAGCGGGATCTACGGCATGTTGGCCCTGGGATTCGCCCTCACCTACGGGGTGGCCCGCATCCTCAACCTAGCCCATACGGCCTTTTACATGGCCGCCTCTTATGCCCTCTTATTCCTCCTGGGATACACGGGCTTCCTCCCCGCCGCCTTCCTCGCCGCCCTTTTGGTCCTGGGCCTTGCCCTCCTCGCCTACAGGTTTTTCCTTGAGCCTTTGCGGGAACACGAGGCCACCATCCTCATCGTTACCATCGCCATAGCCCTCCTCCTCCAAGAGGTTCTCCTCCTCCTTTTCGGGGGGCACTTCCGTTCCGTGCCAGCCCTCCTGCCCGGCTTCGTGGAGATCCTGGGGGTCCGGGTGGCGCAGCAGGCGCTCCTCGCCCTGGCGTTCGCCGCTCTCGTCCTCCTTTTGGCCTGGGCCTTCCTCAAAGGGAGCCGCGTTGGGCTTGCCATCCGGGCCGCCGCCCAGGATATGGAGGCGGCGGAACTGGTGGGGGTAAGCCTCTCCCGGGCTGGGTACTGGGCCGTGGGCCTGGGGGCCCTCTTGGCCACTCTGGCGGGCCTTGCCGTGGCCCCCATGGCCACCTTGGAGCCCCACATGTGGACCGCTCCCCTCCTGGTGGTGCTGGCGGCGGTGGTCCTGGGGGGCCTGGGAAGCCTTCTAGGAGCCCTCTTGGGAGCCTTGATTCTGGCTTTCGCCGAGGTGGTGGTGGTGAACCTGGTGCCTGGGGGCGCCTTCCTGCGCACCGCCGTGGCCCTTTTGGTGCTGGTTCTGGTACTGGTGTTCAAACCCGAGGGCCTTTTCGGCGCATCCTTTGCGGAGGAGCGATGACCAGTCCCCTGCGCATCTGGTCCGTCCCGTGGCTCCTACGTTTCCTTAGGTACGAGGTCTTCGCCCTGCCGAGCCGGGTTATCGCTCTGCTTTTCATCCTCTTCCTCCTCCTCTTCCCCCTTTTCTCGCAAGACCCTTACCTCCTGCGCATCCTCACCCTGTCCGGCCTTTTCGCCCTCTATGCGGCGAGCTGGGACCTCCTCTCGGGCTACACCGGCCAGGTGAGCCTGGGCCACGCCTTCTTCTTTGGCATCTCGGGGTACACCTCCGCCCTGCTGGGCCGGGAACTCGGTCTAGCCCCTTGGGCCACCATTCCCTTGGGGGCCACGTTGGCTACCCTTGCGGGCCTTCTCGTGGGCTTACCCTCCCTTCGGGTAAAGGGACCCTACCTCTCCCTGATCACCCTGGCCTTTCCCATCCTGGCGCTCGGGTTCATCTTCCTCTTTCCGGACTTCACGGGAGGGGAGCTGGGGCTTTCGGGGCTTCCCCGCCTTGGCCAGAGCCGCCTAGAGGAGTACTACCTGGTCACCCTCACCATGCTTGTTTCCGTCTACATTCTCTGGAGGATAGCCAACTCCCGGGTGGGCCTCGTCTTCCACGCCCTAAGGGAGGATGAAGCCGCGGTGCGCATGGTAGGGGTGAACACCGTGGCCTACAAGCTCCTGGCCTTTGCCGTAAGCGCCTTCTTCGCCGGACTGGCAGGAGGGCTTTACGCCCACTACCTGCGGGTGGCGGGCCCGGATAGCCTGTCGCTTTTTAACTCCATTCAGCCCGTTATCTGGACGGTTTTTGGCGGTATCGCCACCATCTACGGCCCCGTGGCGGGCACCTTCCTCCTTGTGCCCCTTCTGGAGGTGTTGCGGGTGGCCGAGGAGTGGCGCATGGTGGGGTTTGCCGTCCTCATCCTCCTGGTCATGCGCTTCCTGCCCCAGGGGGTGGTGCGGGGGGTGCTGGACCGCCTCGAGGAGGAGTGCCCCCGGTGCAAGGTCCGCAACCCCTTCACCCGAAGGCGGTGCCGCGTTTGTGGCGTGGAGATGCGCTTGGAGGTGCGGGCATGACGGAGGTCTATTGGGAACGCCCTTGGCTTCGCTTCTACCCTCCCACCACGCCCAAAGAAGTTCCCCTTCCCGTAGGGAGCGTCAGCCAGCAGGTGGAGGAGGCCTTCCTGCGCTTCGGCGGGAAGACCGCCTTGGTCTACTACGGGCGCACCTACCGCTACGCCGACCTCCACGAGGCCATACGCCGCTTTGCCGGAGGGCTTAAGGGCCTAGGCCTTAGGCCGGGAGACCGGGTGGGCCTTTACCTGGCCAACAGTCCCCAGTTCGCCGTGGCCTACCTGGGCATCCTTTGGGCGGGGGGTGTGGTGGTGCCGGTAAGCCCCCTTTATACCTCCCACGAGCTCCGGCACCAGCTTTTAGACTCAGGCGCCCGCTTCCTCGTGGTCCAGGACGCCCTTCTGGAAAACGCCGAGCGGGCAGGGGTGGAGCTGGAGGGGAAGGTGGTGGTTTCCCTTTGGGAGGCCCTGCCCTCCTGGCAGAGGCTCCTGGTACGCCGCCTCCCCGTGCCCCGGGGCCCTGGAGTCTATACCTTCTCCGACCTCCTGCGGGCAAACCCCCTTCCTGCCCCAGAACCCCGACAGGGCGAGGACCTGGCCGCCCTCCCCTACACCGGGGGCACCACGGGTCTGCCCAAGGGGGTGCGGATTACCCACCACAACCTTCTCGCCGCCCACCGGATGATCCAGAGCTTCAACCCCTTCGGCCCAGGGAGCACCCTCCTAGCCTTTCTGCCCTTCTACCACATCTACGGCCAGGTGGTCCTCCTCCTTGGGGGGCTCCTTTCCGGGGCCCGGCTTTTGGTCTTTTCCACGCCCGACCCCGACTGGATCCTGGAGGCCATGGTGCGCTACCGGGCCACCCACTTCTTCGGCGTCCCTTCCCTGTACGAGCTCCTCCGGGACCACCCCAGGACCCACTGGGTGGATTGGAAGCGCCTCGAGGTGGTCCTAAGCGGGGCCGACACGCTGCACGAGGCCACGGCGGAGGCCTTTTTCCAGCGCACCGGCCGGGAGGTCGCCGAAGGCTACGGGATGACGGAAACCTCCGCCGCAAGCCACGTCAACCCCAGGGAACGGGTCAAGCGAGGGTCCTTTGGCATCCCCTTGCCCTGCGTCCAGGCCCTGGTGGTGGACCCCGACACCCTCGAGCCCGTCCCCGTGGGGGAGGTGGGGGAGCTTGCCCTTGCCGGCCCCAACGTCACCCAGGGTTACTGGCAACGGGAAGAGGAGAACGCCAAAAGCTTCTTCAGGGAACGCGGACTCCGCTTCTTCCGCACGGGAGACCTGGTGCGCATGGACGAGGAGGGGTACTTCCACTTCTACGACCGGGCCAAGGACATGATCAAGTACAAGGGCCGGCCCGTCTTCCCTCGGGAGATTGAAGAGGCTTTGCGGGCCCACCCCTTGGTAAAGGCGGCGGGAGTGATCGGGGTGCCGGACCCCAAGGTGGGGGCTTACCCCAAGGCCTACGTGGTCCTGGAACCCGAGGCTCGGGGCAAGGTGACGGAGGAGGACCTGCTCAGCTTCCTGAGGGAGCGCCTTGCCCCCTACAAGCTTCCCCGAGAGATAGAGTTCCGCGGGGAGCTTCCCAAAACCGACGTGGGCAAGGTCTCCCGCCGGGAGCTTAGGGAGGAGGTGGAGGGTGGCGCTCTTGGAGGCTAGGGGGATCACCAAGCGGTTCGGGGGGCTCCTGGCCCTAAACAGCGTGGACCTCCGGGTGGGCGAGCGGGAGATCCTGGGGCTCATTGGCCCCAACGGGGCTGGCAAGACCACCCTCCTGCGGGTCCTCCTCGGCATCCACCGGCCCGACGGGGGGCGGGTCTTCTTCAAGGGGAGGGACATCACCCCCTTGCCCACATGGGAGCGGGTGCGCCTGGGGCTTGCCGCCACCTTCCAGAACCCCAGGCCTTTGAGGCGGCTTCCGGTCCTGGCCAACGTGCTGGTGGCAGCCTACGGACCCCGGGGAGGGCGTAAGGGGGACTGGGTGAAGCGAGCGGAGGCCCGCGCCCTGGACGCCCTGGAGTTTGTGGGCATCGCCGACAAGGCAAAGGAGCCCGCCTCCGTCCTCTCGCAAGGGGAGCTGAAGCGCCTGGAAATCGCCCGGGCTTTGGCCACGGAGCCTGAGCTTTTGATCCTGGACGAGCCCTTTGCCGGCCTTACCCCTGTGGAAACGGAGCTTTTGGCCAAATCCTTGGCCCGCTTGCGCAAGGGAGGGCGGTTTGGCCGGCTTCACAGCGAGGGGTGCGCCATGGTCATCATTGAGCACAAGCTCTCCGAGCTCTTCAAAATCGCCGACCGGGTGGTGGTCTTGAACTTCGGCGAGGTCCTGGCCGAGGGCACCCCAAGCCAGGTGGTCCAGGACCCCAGGGTCATTGAGGCCTACCTGGGGGAGGTGCCCCATGCTTGAGGTGCGGGGGCTCTCCTTGCTCTACGGCAAGGCCCAGATCCTCTTCGGGGTGGACCTAGAGGTGCGGCAGGGGGAGCTCGTCTGCCTGGTGGGGCCCAACGGTGCAGGCAAGACCAGCCTGCTCAGGGCCATCTCCGGGCTAACCCGCCTCGAGGCCTGGCTCCACCGGGGCACCCGGGCCGGGGAAATCAAGCTCCAAGGCAAGGTCCTCTTCCAAGGTCGGCGCATTGATGGCCTCTTCCCCCACGAGATCGCCCGGTTTGGCCTGGTCCTCTGCCCCGAACGGCGGCGGCCTTTCCGGGAGCTATCCGTGGAGGAAAACCTCCTGGCGGGGGGGCTTCTTCTGCCCAAGGCCGAGGTGCGGCCGTGCCTGGAATACGTCTACAGCCTTTTCCCTAGGCTCGCGGAGCGCAGGCGGCAGCGGGCGGGGGACCTCTCCGGGGGGGAACAGCAGATGCTCGCCCTGGGCCGGGCGCTCATGGGTAAGCCCAGACTGCTCGCCATTGACGAACCCTCCACCGGGCTTGCCCCCAAGGTGCGGGCCCTGGTCCTAGAGCAGGTAGCCCGGGTGCGAAAGGAGGGCGTAACGGTGCTTCTGGTGGAGCAGGAGGCGGCCCAGGCCCTTGCCCTGGCAGACCGAGCCTACGTGCTCTCCAACGGCCGCCTGGTCCGCCAGGGGGAGGCCAAGGCCCTCCTGGAAGACCCGTCATTCCAGAGGACGTACCTAGGCCTTTGACCCTTTAGAAGGCGGGGTGGGGCGTGGGGTCCACCACCACCTCCAGGAGGAAGGGCCCAGAGGGAAGCGAAGCCAAGGCCGCCTCCAGACCCTCAGGGTCCTCCACCCGGGCTGCGGGAACGCCGAAGGCCTGGGCTAGCTGGCAGAAATCCACCCCCGAAAGGGCGAGGCCCGGAACCCGCTCCGCCTGGCCCGGGTAGAGGCTTTGGGCAAACCCCTTGAGGATGCCGTACCCTCCGTTATTCAGGACCACGAACACCACATCCGCCCGGAGCTCGCGGGCCGTGTAGAGGACCTGGGGTGCGAAGAGGAAGCTCCCCTCCCCCACCACCGCCGCAGCCCTTTGGCCAGCCAACGCAGCCCCCAAAGCGGCCGGCGCCGCGAAGCCCAACCCCCCGCTCGCCCCGTGTAGGTAGCCTCCCCCCTCCTGCCGCAGGTGGCGCCGAAAGACCCCACTTAGGGAGATGGCCTCGTCCACGACGAACCTGGGGGACAGGGCCTGGGCAAGGCGAGCCGCCGCGTAGGGGGGGTTGAGGCGGCCCGAGGGGCTTTGGGGGGTAGGCAAAGGGGCAAAGACCCCCTGGGGCGGTGCTCCCGCCCGGGGCCGGACCCGCTGGGAGAGGAACTCCAGCCCCAGGGCCACGTGGCCCAAGTAGACCTCCTGGGCCTCCGCCCGGGCCGCCTCCTCGGGATCGTCGGTAAGGAGGAAGACCCGGGTGCCCGTGGGCACCGCGGGGCCCGGGGAGTAAGGGTAGAGGAGAAAGCAGGGCGCACCGGCCACCAGGACCGCATCAAAGGCCTCGAGGATCCCCCGGATCCGCTGGGCCACGGGAGGCAGTACCCCCCGGTAAAGGGGATGTTGTGTGGGGAACGGGTGGCGCGGGCTTATGGGGTCGGAGAACACGGGGGCCTCCAAGGCCTCAGCGAGGCGGAAGGCCGCCTGGCGGGCCAAGGGGGTGTCCGCTCCTCCCCCCAGGACCAGGGCCGGTCGGGTAGCCCGGTCCAGGCTCTCGGCCAAGGCCTCCAAGCCTTGGGCCATACCCGGAAGGTGGAGGGCTTTGCACCGAGGAGGTGGGGCCTCCTCTTCCCAAAGGTCCATGGGAATGGCCACCACCACGGGCCCTCGAGGGGGGGTCAGAGCCAGGTGGTAGGCCCGCTCCAGGGCCTCCGGCAGGTCGGCTCCCCGTTCCACGGAGAAGGCAACCTTGGCAACGGGGTGCGCCATCTCCACCAGGGGTCCGGAGAGGAGAGGGTCGCGGAAGAGGTGCCGCCGGTCCTGCTGGCCCACGGTGACGAGAAGGGGCGAGCGGTTTTTCCGGGCAGTATAAAGCGCCCCTATGGCGTTTCCCAGGCCCGGCGCTGCATGGAGGTTCACCACGGCCACCTGGCCGCTGGCCTGGGCGTACCCCTCGGCCATGGCCACCGCCACCCCCTCGTGGAGGGCGAGAACGTAACCGGCCACCTCCTCCAGGCCCAGGAGAAAGGGAATCTCGGTAGAGCCTGGATTGCCGAAAACCCAAGGGATACCCCGCTCCTTGAGCCACCTATGGGCGCTCTCCCGTGCGGTCATCCTTCCATGCCTCCCCTCTGCCCCACCCGCCGGCGCAAGCCCAGGGCCAGGGCCACGAGCAAAAGCCCCGGAAGGGCGAGGAAGCTGGTGAGGGTTTCCGGGATGGCGCAAAGGATCCCTCCCACCCCAAAGACGCCCCTCGCCCAAAGGGGGAGGGGGCCCAAGCCCCAGAAATACCCTTCCAGGGCCCCCACCAGAAAGAGGAGCCCCAGGACCGCAAAGACCACATGGTAGGCCACCGAGAAAAGGCTTCCTTGAAGGATTAGGGCAGGTTCAAAGAGGAAAAAGAAGGGGAGGAAGTAGATGGCAAGCCCTAGCCTGACCGCGGTGAAGCTCGCCCCCATGGGGGAAGCCCCCGCGATGCGGGCAGCCAAAAAGGCGGCCACGGCCACAGGGGGGGTGATGGCGGAGAGCATGGACCAGTAGGCGATGAAGAGGTGAACCGCCAAGGGGTTAAACTCCCCGATGCGCACAAGAGCGGGGGCCAGGGTCACGGCGAGGAGGATATAGGCGGCCACCATCACCCCCGCCATCCCCAAGACGAAGGCGATAGCCACGCCCACCAAGAGGACCAGGTAGAGGTTTTCCGCTCCCATCCGCACCAGAGCCCCCGTGAGGGCCGGGGCCACCCCCGTCCCCACAAGCCCGGCGAGGATGAGCCCCACGGGGAGGATGAGGGCCAGGGTCTGGCCGATGAGGGAGGCGGCGCCCACCAGGGCCCGGTCCAAGGCTTCCCAGCGCAGCCTTCTGCCCGCGGCCAAGAGGAGAAAGCCCAGGGCGTAGAAGGGGGCGAGGCGTTCCAAGCGGAGGTACAAAAGGGCGAAGACCAGAAAGCCCAAGGCCATCAGGAAGGGAAGCCCCCGGCCTAGGCTTGGCCCCAAAGGAGGTAGTTCGGCCCTCGGCAGGCCCCGAAGCCCGTGGCGGGCAGCGTAGAGGTCCACGTGGGCGAAGAGGGACAGGTAGTAGAGCAGGGAGGGCAGGAGGGCGGCGGCCACCACCTGGCCATACGGCACGCCCAAGAGGTTGGCCATAACGAAGGCCACGGCCCCCATCACCGGGGGCATGAGCACACCCCCTGTGGAGGCGCAGGCCTCTACCGCTGCGGCGTAGCTCCGGGAAAACCCCGAGCGGATCATGGCGGGGATGGTGAGGCTTCCCGTACTCGCCACATTGGAGAGGATGCTCCCGCTCAGGCTGCCGAAAAAGGCGCTTGCCACCACGCTCACCTTGGCGGCCCCCCCTCGAGCCCAGCCGAAAAGGGCCGAGGCCACCTCCAGGAAGACCTGTCCTGCCCCCAAGGCCACCAAGAAGGCAGCCAGGACGAGGAAACCCACCAATAGCTCGCCTACGGTGCGCATCGGCAAGCCCATGAGCCCCTGGGTGGAGTAGATGGCGTAGCCCAACACCTCCTGCCATGGGAGGGAAGGTCCCCAGAGGAGGCCCGGCAGGTAAGGAGCCAGCAAGGGATAAGCGGCAAGGACCAGGGCCACCAAGGCGAAACCCATCCCCCCCACCCGCCTCGCCCCCTCCAGCACCACCCCCAGGAGAAAGAGGGCCAACGCCACCTGCCAAGGGGCTTCCGGGTTGGTCCAAGGCCGAAGGACCATGCTCGGGCCGTGATGGGCGAGGAAGACTCCTGCCGCCGACACGCCCAAGGCGAGGGCGTAGTCGTACCACCGGGGCCGGGTGTCTTGGGGACGGGCGGGGAAGAGGAGAAAGACCACGGGCAGGTAGAGGGCCAAAAGCAACCAGTAATAGCTGAAGTCCAGGAGGGCAAAGCCCACGAGGGGGCTACCCAGGAGGTAGTAGAGGATTAAGGTGAGGCCCAGGAGCGAAGCGGCCCGTACCCAGCCTCGAGCCCACGCGGGAAGCCTGTCCCACCGGCCCTCCATGCTAGGGCCTCCAAGCCTCGGAGAAGCGGGGCACGCGGTTTTGCGCCAGGAATTCCCGCCAGAAGCGCTGCCACGCTTCGCTTGCGGGATCGGTGCTGATGCGGCGGGAACGCGCGAGGGCCAAGGCCCTTTCGTAAAGGGTGGCGTACTGGTCCGCAAGGCGTACAGAGGCTATCTGCTTCGCCTCCATCGCCTGATTCCATAGCCCCTTCTCCTTCAGGTAGCGCACGGTCCCGGGATGGAGGGGCACGGAAAGGTTTTCCACCACGAAGCGCAGGCTCTCCAGGGTTTGGTAGCGGGCCATGGCATGCTTGTCCCCATAGAGGGCATGGTTCTCGTCCCACCACTTCACGAGCTGGTAGACCAGGGCCTCGTCCACGTCGGCCCGGGTGTAGTAGACGCTAGGGATGACGAAGGTCCGCACCCCCCGGGCCGAGGTAACCCCTACGTCTGCGGGCCGGACGAGCTTGAGAAGGGGGTAAGCCCGCTGCCAACGCAGAAGGCAGGTACGGTCTTCCTGCGGTGTGGGCACGGGGAGCCAGCGTATCCCCCTGGGGTTCCCCTCCACCTCCACGTTCACGTCTGACACGGGCGAGGTGAAGGCTATATCCGCCCCGCCCTCGGCAATCACCCGAGAATTGGCGTTGTAGTTAGCCACGGGCACCAAGCGCGCCTGTTCCCGGCTCATCCCCCGGCAGGCAAAGAGGCCATCCAAAATGCGGTGGAAGTAGGAGAAGGGGGGCCAGGCTACCCGTACCCCCGGCCCTATGTCCTGCACCCGCCGGTAAGGGGTATCCCCGCGGGTCATGAGACCCCAGGGGGTTAGGATGGCCGGGTAAACCACCCGCAGGGGCCCGGGGCGGTACCCCGGCTCCCCGTCCAAGGACTCCACCAGCACCGTGAGCGGCGCGGAGATGAAGTCCACCCGACGCTCCAATAGCCACCCCGTAATGGTGGGCGTGGCGCCGGGGGAAACCCGCACCTGGACCCCCGTAGCGGCGGAAAACTCCCCTGACCAGGCCACCAGCAGGGAATAGCCCGCCGTGCCCACCTCCGTGGAGCCGAAGAGGAGCTGCCTTGGCCAAGGACCCGTTCCCTGGGCAAAGCTCACGAGGAGTGACGAAAGGAAAGCCCACACAAAGACTTTCTTCCAAGCCATCCCCAACCTCCTTACCGACCATTCGGTTGGAACCCATGCTACCACACCGGCCCCAGGCGGTCAAGCGGGGGCGAAAAGGTGAGCCAGGACACTTGTCCCTTCGCCTTAGGTGTGCTACCCTAACAAACGACCGTTAGCCATGGAGCGGCGCGAGCAAATCCTCACCGTTGCAGGCTACCTCTTCAGCCAGCGAGGCTACCACGCCACCAGCATGCGGGAGCTGGCCAAGCACCTCAACCTCCAGGGGGGAAGCCTGTACGCCCACATCACTTCCAAGGAGGAGCTTCTCTTGGAGGTGGTGCGCCAGGCTGCGGAGAGGTTCCTGGGGGTCCTGGAAGGGCTTAAGGGCGACCCCGTGTCCAAGCTGAAAAGCCTGGTACGGGGCCACCTTGAGGTCATCGCCCAGGAACTTCCCCGGGCCACGGTCTTCTTCCACGAGTGGAAACACCTCTCCCCTCCCCTTCTGGAGGAGGCCAAGGCCTTAAGGCGCCGCTACGAGGAAGGTGTGCAGGCGGTGATCCGGGAAGGAATGGAACAAGGGGTCTTCCGGGTGGAAAACCTCCGCCTGGCCACCCTCTTTGTCCTTTCCGCCCTGAACTGGACGTACCAGTGGTACCGGCCCGAAGGGCCCCTTACCTTGGAGGAACTTTCGGAAGCCTACGCCACCCTCATCCTGAGGGCCTTGGGCGTGGAGGCTAATAAGGAGAAAGGAGGCGAGAATGGTTAAGCTCAAGATCGGCTACCCAGAGGATCCCGACTACCAGGAAAGGCTTGAGGAGTTTGAGGCCCGTATTGCCCGGGGGGAAAAGATCGAGCCCGGGGACTGGATGCCCGCCGAGTACCGGCGCCAGCTCATCCGCATGATCTCCCAGCACGCCCATAGCGAGTGGGTGGGCATGCTTCCTGAGGGCGCTTGGATTACCCGGGCTCCCTCCATCCGGCGGAAGCTCATCCTGCTGGCCAAGGTTCAGGACGAGGCCGGACACGGGCAATACCTCTACCACGCCGCCGAAACCCTGGGGATCACCCGGGAAGAAATGGTGGAGGCCTTCCTTTCCGGCAGGGCCAAGTACTCCAACATCTTTAACTATCCCACCCTCACCTGGGCGGACGTGGCCATCATCGGCTGGCTGGTGGACGGCATGGCCATAAAGAACCAGACCATGCTGGCCCAGTGCTCCTACGGGCCCTACTCCCGGGCCATGGTCCGCATCTGCGCTGAGGAAACCTTCCACCACAAGCAGGGGAAGGAGGCGGTTCTCCTCTACGCCAGGGGCTCCAAGAAACAGCGCCAGATGGTGCAGGATGCCCTGAACCGCTGGTGGTGGCCCACCCTGATGATGGCCGGGCCCCACGACACCGACTCCGCCCACACCCCCCTCCTTCTCCGCTGGGGCATCAAGACCAAGACCAACGACCAGGTGCGCCAGGAGTTCCTGAACGAGCATGTCCCCGAGCTCTTGGACGCTGGGCTTACCATCCCCGACCCCGACCTCCGCTACGACGAGAAGACGGGCAACTGGATCCACGGGCCCATCCCCTGGGATGAGTTCTGGAAGGTGATCAACGGGGAAGGCCCCATGAACCGGCACCGGCTCATGGCCAGGAGAAGGGCCCACGAGGAGGGCCGTTGGGTGCGGGAGGCCCTCGAGGCCTACGGTAAGCGCCGCCTGGCCCAGGCCGCGGATTAGGAGGAGACCATGTGGGGAACCGAGTGGCCCCGGTTTGAGGTGATCAAGCAGGACACCCAGGCAAGCCCCCCCCAGATGGTGGGCTCCGTACACGCCGCTGACCCGGAGCACGCCCTCTTGGTGGCCCGGCACGTGTTCGTGCGGCGCCCCTCCGCCTACGCCCTTTTCGTGGCCCCGGCCGAAGCCTTCTTTCACGTTTCCCAGGAGGGCCTAAAGGATCTGAAGCCCAGCAGGAGGGAGGGAGGAAGCGAAGAACCCTACTGGGTCTTTGCCAAGCGGAGCCACCGCCGGAGCATGGTCTACGGGGACCTGGTAGGCCGCTTCCTGGCGCAAGGCCCGGAGGATGCCGTAGCCCAAGCCCTCCTGCAGGCCCAAGGGGTGGCCTTCTGGGCGGTTCCCGAACGGTTGGTGGTGGGGACCGAACCCACGGAGGAAGTGGTGGAAAGCTGGTTCGCCCCGGCCAAGGAAAAGACCTACCGCCTGCAAAGCTACTACGGGCTCATCACCGCCAAGGGGGTGGAGAATGCTTGAGGCCTACCTGAAGGACGCCCTGGTGGCCCGGCTCACCGCCTGGGCCGACGATGAGGTGGTCCTGGCCCAGCGGCTTTCCGAGTGGGTGGGGCATGCCCCCATCCTCGAGGAGGATATCGCCATCGCCAACCTGGCCCAGGATGAGCTGGGCCACGCCAAGGTCTGGTTGGAGCTCCGGCAGGAGCTGGACGGCTCCGACCCCGACCGCCTGGTCTACTTCCGCGATCCCCTGGAGTTCCAAAACGCCGTCCTGGTGGAGCTGCCCAAGGGAGACTGGGCCTTCACCATGGTGCGGCAGTACCTCTTTGACGCCTACGAGAACCTCTGGCTTAAGGAGGCGACCCGGAGCACCTACCCCCCCCTGGCCGAGGCGGCAAGCCGCATCCTAAAGGAGGAGAGGTTCCACCTGAAGCACTCTTCCCTCTGGGTGGAGCGCCTGGGCCAGGGCACGGAGGAATCCCACCGCCGGGCGCAAGAGGCTTTGGAAACCCTCTTCCCCTACGTTCGCCAGCTCTTCCAGCCTCTCCCCGGGGACGAGGCCCTGGTGGAGGCAAGGGTGGTACCGGATCTCAAGGCCCTTGAAGCCCCCTACCTGGAGGAGGTAACCGCCCACCTGGTGCGCTCGGGCCTAAGGCCGCCTGAGGGAGGGTACGTGCCCAAAAGCCGCCAGGAGCATACGGAGTACCTCTGGTCCCTCCTCGCGGAGATGCAGTCCGTGGCCCGCTGGGACCCGGAGGCCAAAGCATGGTAGAGCGGTACTGGGAAGCCCTAAAAGGGGTTAAGGACCCGGAGATCCCCGTCCTCAACATCGTGGAGATGGGGATGGTCCTGGGGGTGGAGGCGGAAGGGGAAAAGGTCAGGGTCCGCTTCCGCCCCACCTTTTCCGGCTGCCCTGCCATACGGCTCATCCGCGAAGAGATCGAAAAGGCCCTGCGGGAGGCAGGAGCCAAGGAGGTGGAGGTGGTGGAGGCCAGGGCCCCCTGGAGCACCGAGGACATGGCCGAGGAAGCCCGAAGGAAGCTCCTGGGTTACGGCGTGGCTCCACCCCTCCCCCTTCCCCTGGCGGGGAAGGATCCCCCCTGCCCCCGGTGCGGAAGCCAGGAGGTGGTCCTCAAGAACACCTTTGGGGCCACCCTGTGCAAGATGCTCTACCAGTGCGCTGCCTGCGGGGAGGTTTTTGAGGCCTTTAAGACCGTCTGAAGGGGAAACATAAGGCCCGGGACTTGGAGGTGTACCGGGCCTTTGTCCTGGAGGGCAGGGAGTCAAAGGAGTTCGATTTCAAGGAGGAAGCCTTGAAGGTAAAAAGCTACCTCATGGGCCAATGGTTAACGGGCGCAGGAGAAGGGGTACCGGTGCAGGATGCCGCCACCCTCGAGGTGCTGGCCCACGTGACCTCGGAGGGCCTGCCCCTCAAGGAGGCGGTGGCCTGGGGAAGGGAGGTAGGGGGGAAAGCCCTCCTTGGCATGGGATTCCAGGAGCGGGGCCGAAGGCTTCGGGCCCTGGCACAGTACCTTTCCGAGCGGAAGGAGGAGCTCTACCGGCTCTACGCCACCACCGGGGGAACCCGTCGGGATGCCTGGTACGACGTGGACGGGGGTATCGGGGTACTCTTCACCTATAGCTCCTTGGCCCGGACGCTTCCCGAGGGAAACCTCCTCCCCGAGGAGGAAAACCTTCCCTTAAGCAAGGACTTTTCCTTCCAGGGAAGGCATCTTCTGGGCCCCAAGGGCGGAATCACGGTTCAGATCAACGCCTTCAACTTTCCGGTCTGGGGCCTTTTGGAGAAGTTCGCCCCTGCCTTCTTGGCAGGGGTGCCCACCCTGGCCAAGGCGGCCACCCCCACCGCTCACGTGGCCGAGGAAGTGGTGCGTCTCATGCTGGAGTCCGGGCTTCTGCCGGAAGGAAGCCTCCAGTTCGTGGCCGGAAGCCTGGGGGATGCCCTGGAGGCCCTGGACCACCGGGATAGCGTCTACTTCACAGGCTCCAAGGCCACCGCAGACCGCTTAAGGCGCCACCCCGCCTTTTTGGAGCGAGGCGCCCTCTTCAATGCGGAAACCGACTCCCTAAACGCCGCCATCCTGGGGGAAAAGGCAGGGGAGGAGGAGGTGGAGAGGCTGGCCCGGGAGATTGCCCAGGAGCTTTCCATCAAAACCGGACAGCGGTGCACGGCCATTCGCCGGGTCCTGGTACCCCAGGGCCGCCTCGAGGTCCTCCTCGAGGCCACCCGTAAGCATCTGGAGGGCCTTAAGCTGGGCGACCCCAGGGAGGAGGGCGTGGACCTGGGGCCCCTGGCCTCCCTGGGGCAAAAGGAGGAGGTGGAAAGGGCCGTGGAAGCCCTCCTGGCCGCCGGGGCCAGGGTGTACTGGCAGCACCCGGGCAGGCGGGACGGCGCCTTCTTTCCCCCTACCCTGCTCCTGGCGGAGGATCCCTGGGCGGAAACCCTCCACCAGGTGGAACCCTTCGGCCCGGTGGCCACCTTCTTTCCCTACCGGGACCGGGAGGAAGCCCTGCGCCTGGCCCGGTTGGGAGGGGGGATGCTCGCGGCCACCCTGGCCACCCCCGATCCCGAGGAGTCCCGCTTCTACCTCCTCGGGCTTTCCGGGGAGGTGGGCCGGCTCCACATTCTGAACCGCTTCAACGCCCATAGCTCCACGGGCCACGGCTCCCCCTTGCCCCGCCTCCTCCACGGGGGACCCGGACGGGCAGGGAGCGGGGAGGAGCTGGGAGGGCTTCTTTCCGTCAAGCGGCACCTGGCCCGCCTGGCCCTCCAGGCCGATCCCCACACCCTGCAGGCTCTCACCGGGGAGTACGCCAGGGGAGCGGAAAAACCCGCCAGCATCCACCCCTTCCGCAAGTACTACGAGGAACTGGAGATTGGGGAAACCCTCTGGACCCATCGCCGCACGGTCACAGAAGCGGACATTGCCCTTTTTGCCCACCTTTCCTGGGACCACTTCTACGCCCACACCGACGAGATCGCCGCCCAAAAGAGCCTTTTCGGGAAGCGTGTGGCCCACGGATACTTCGTCCTCTCCGCCGCCGCCGGGCTCTTCGTGGATCCGGCCCCGGGTCCAGTCCTGGCCAACTACGGCCTCGAGGGCCTGCGCTTCACCGAACCCGTGGGCATCGGGGATACCTTGCAAGCCCGGCTCACGGTGAAGGCCAAACGGCCTAGGGACGAGAAATCCGGGGTGGTGGAGTGGGCGGTGGAGGTGGTGAACCAGGAGGGCAAAACCGTGGCCGCCTATACCATCCTCACCCTGGTGGCCCGAAAGCCCACGGATGCTTTGCCCTCCGGGCAAACACATTTTGGAGCTTCCTCTTAACCTGTGCTACCATGGGGGTATGGCCGAGCACGAACCGGCCTTCTGCCCTGTTTATGCCGCCTTGAACCTCCTCCAGGAGAAGTGGACCCTGCACATCATCAGGGCTCTCCTGGAAGGCCCTAAGGGGTTCAATGAGCTGTCCCGGGCCATCGGGGGGGTAAACCCTGCCACCCTTTCCCAGCGCCTGGAGCACTTGGTGGATCTAGGCGTGGTGGAAAAGAAGGTGGAATCCTTCATGCCCCCCCGCACCCGGTACAGCCTCACCGAGGCTGGGCGGGAGCTGGAGGCGGTCATCGCCGCCATTGACCGCTGGGCCCGCAAGAACCTTAAGGCCCCTGTGGGTTGAGGTTTTGTAGCCGAGGGCGATCTGGCGTGCCCGTGAGCCTGAACCCCTTTACGGAGCCTATTCCGCTTCCCCGGCCAGGTACTGGAGGTAGTTGGGCAACCCCATCTGGTTCAAGAGCTCCCGCTGGGCCTCCAGCCAGTCCACGTGGCCTTCCTCGTCCTTGAGGATCTCCGCCACCATGTCCCGGGTGCCGTTATCCCCCAGGCTTTGGGCCAGGTTCATGGTTTCGTTGTATCCCTTCACCGCCTGGAGTTCCCCCTCGTAGTCCCGGAAAAGGATTTCCTCCACCGTTTTGCCGATCCGGATCTCCCCAATCCGGCTCACCTCTGGGAAACCCTCCAGGAAAAGGATGCGCTCGATGTGCCTCTCCGCATGGCGCATCTCGGTGATGGCATGGGCCTTAAGGTGGCGGGCCAGAGCCTTAAAGCCCCAGTTCTCCGCCATCTCCGCATGGACCATGTATTGCAAGATGGCGGCCAGTTCCTCGGAAAGCCTTTCCTGAAGGCTTTGAATCACATCGGGATGGCCTTTCATAAAGAACCTCCAAGAGCATTATACTCCGGCTAGCTCCATCCAGCCTGGAAAAGCTACCGCACAGGAGAAGTGCCCAGGGGTACCCTCACCAGGCCTGGCCGTTCCCTCCCGGCCCCAGGTGTCCCCCGCACCTCGAGGTGGTAGGGTTCCTTGGCCTCCTCGGGGAAGTCCTCTCGGAAGTGGGCCCCCCGGCTTTCCTCCCGCAGAAGGGCCATGCGCAAGAGGAGCCGGGCCAAAAGAGCCAGGTGGCCCGCTTCCACGAAAGCGCGCAGAGCACGGGGATCCCCAAGGGCAAAGAGGTCCTCAGGAAGAGCTTCCTTCAAGGGAAGACCTTCCAACCAGGCCAAAGCTTGGGCGAGATCCTGTCCCCGACGTACCACCCCAGCTGCCTGGCCCATTCTTTCCTGTAGGGGTTTTAGGTGTTCCGGATCCAGAAGCAGGACGGGTAAGGGCTCTACCCTCTTCGGATGGACTAGGTCCTGAAGGGCTGCCTTGGCGGCCCGCTCCCCCATCACCAGGCCCTCCAGGAGGCTGTTGGAAGCCAGGCGGTTTGCCCCGTGGAAGCCCGTGGAGGCCACCTCCCCGGCGGCGTAGAGGCCAGGGAGGCCCGTGTAGCCCGAAAGATCCGTCTTGACCCCGCCCATGGCGTAGTGGGCTGCGGGAGCCACGGGAATAGGCTCCCGGAAGGGGTCGAAGCCCAGGGTCCGTGCCGCAGCCACCACCGTGGGAAAACGGGACTCCAGATGGGGAATGGGCCTCAGGTCCAGGTAAACTCCCCCAGTCCTCTCCCTCTCCCGGTGAACCGCCCGGGCCACCACGTCCCGGGGGGCAAGCTCCCCCAAAGGATCGTAGCGGGGCATGAAGCGCTCCCCCTGGGCGTTGAGCAGGATGGCTCCTTCCCCCCGGCAGGCTTCGCTCACCAGGCTTCCATCGGGAAGGGCAGTGGGATGGAACTGGATGAATTCCAGATCCCTCAGGGTGGCTCCCGCCAGGTAGGCCAGGGCCATGCCGTCCCCTGTGGCCCCTTTCGGGTTGGTGGTCACGGGGAAGAGCCTCCCCAAACCCCCCGTGGCCAGCAGGACCGCTCCAGCCCGCACCACCTGCAAGCCCTCGGGCCCCAGGACCAAGGCTCCTGCCACCCGCCCCTCCCCGAGGAGCAGGGCCACCGCCATGTAACCCTCCTGGACCGGGCTCCTAAGCCGCTTGAGAAGCCCCTTGAGCAGGAAAAGGCCGCTCCTGTCCCCCCCCAGGTGCCGTACCCGCGGTCGGGAGTGCCCCCCCTCCCGGGTGGGCTCGGAATGGAAGGGAAGCCCCAGGGAAAGAAGCTTTTCCAGGTGCCGGGGAGCTTCCTCCAGGATGGACCGGGCCACCCCCTCCTCCACCAAACCCCGACCAGCCCTAAGGGTGTCCTGGAGGTGGGCTTCCAGGTCGGCCTCATCCAAAGGGAAGGCTACCCCTCCCTGGGCCCAGGGGGTGGAACCCGAGGGAAGGGGATCCTTGCTGAGAAGGAGGATCTTAGCCCCTCTTTCCTCCGCCGCCAAAGCGGCGTAGACTCCCGCGATACCCGCACCCAGGATGAGGAGGTCGGTGGTTAAGGTGACCATGGGTCCTTCCGCCCCTGGGTTTAGCCCACGGCCACCATGGCCTCGAGGGCCCGCCGGGCCTTCTTGGCCACCTCCTCGGGCACCCGGATCACGTGGCGCATCTCCTTAAGGGACAGGTAAACCTTCTCCAGGGTGATCCGCTTCATGTACTCGCAGATGGCATCCGGCTTCACCGGGATGAAGGTCTTTCCCGGGGCCTCCTTGGAGAGGCGGTGGAGGATCCCCACCTCCGTGGCCACCACAAACTCCTTGGCCTCCGCCTTCTTGGCGTAACGGACCATCCCTTCGGTGGAGAGCATCTTGGCATCCGGTTTGAGGAAAAGACAGCTACTGCCGCACCCACACTCGGGATGGATCATGAACTCAGCCCCGGGGTGCTTCTCCAAAAGGGCCTTCAAGTGCTCCTCGCGGATTCCCGCATGCACATGGCACTCCCCTGGGAAAAGGTCCAGTTTCCTCCCCGTCACCCTGGCCACATGGGCACCCAGGAACATGTCGGGCACGAAGAAGATGGGCCGGTCCTTGGGCAGGCGAGCCACCACCTCCACCGCATTGGCGCTGGTGACACATACGTCCGCCAGAGCCTTCACCTCGGCTTTGGTGTTCACGTAGGCCACCACGATCCCCTCGGGATGGTCCTTCTTCCAGGCCAGAACATCCTCGGGGCGGATGCTGTCCGCCAGGGAGCAGCCCGCCTCCAAGTCGGGGAGGAGGACGGTTTTCTCTGGGTTCAGGATGGCGGCGGTTTCCGCCATAAAGTGCACCCCAGCGAAAACGATGACCTTGGCCTCGGTCCTTTGCGCCTCCCGGGCTAGGCCCAGGGAGTCCCCCACGAAGTCCGCCACCTCTTGCACCTCAGGAAGCTGGTAGGAATGGGCTAAGATGACTGCCTGCCGCTCCGCCTTCAGGCGGAGCACCTCTTGGATGAGAAGATCCCTTTCCATGCTCTACGCTTCCGCTGGGCTGAAGCCCTGTTCCCAAAAGTGTTCGTCAAACGCCAAGGCCTTCCGCAAACCCCTTCGCTGCATGAAGAAAAAGCTGGTCCAGTCCACCAGGCTGATGTCCCTCCTCCCAGAGGCCAGAAGGGCGGTCAGGGCCACCTGGTGCAGGTCCTCGTCCACGGGAACCGTATGGATAACCTCTAAAAGGCCGTGGCAAAGGGCCCGCACCGCCTCGAGGCCCAATCTTTTCTGGACCAAGGCCACACTTTCCACCACCACATAGCTGTGGGTTACCAGGCGCTCTCGAGCCGCCAAGAGGCGGCGAAACCCTTCCGCCGCCTGTGGGTGCCAGGCGTCGTCCCGGTCCAGGAGGGCGTAAAGGGCCGAGGTGTCAACGAAGACGGCCAAGGCGGTCCTCATCCATCGCCAGGTAGTGGTCGTGCTTCTGGCTCACATCCGTAAGGCCCGAGGCAAAGCGGCCCACCACGGCCAAGGCCCGCTCAGCCCGATCGGAAAAACTCCCATTCCCCTTCTCCTGGAGATACCCCTCCACCGCCCGGCGCACCAGCTCCGCCAGGGACACCCCTTCCTCCTGGGCGAGCGCCTTTAGGCGCTGGGCCTGTTCCTCGGTAAGCTGCACCTGGGTCCGCACCATGCTTCTATGGTAGCACACCATACCCTCATGGCTGCACTACCAGGAGGGAAAGATCCAGGGCCTTGGCGGAATGGGTCAGGGCCCCCACGCTCACAAAGTCCACCCCAGCCTCGGCGGCAGCCCGGGCCCTTTCCAGGGTCATGTTCCCGCTGGCCTCGAGAGGCACCCGACCTCCCACCCGGCGCACGGCCTCGCGGATCTCCTCGAGGGGAAAGTTATCCAGAAGGATCAGATCCGCCCCTGCTTCCAAAGCCTCCTCCAGCTCGGCCAGGTTTCCCACCTCCACCTCCACCTTGAGGTAGTGGGGAGCCCCGGCCTTGGCCCTTTTCACCGCCTCGGCCACACCCCCCGCGGCCCGAATGTGGTTCTCCTTGATGAGAATCCCGTCAAAAAGGCCATAACGGTGGTTCCTCCCCCCGCCCACCCGCACCGCATACTTCTCCAGGGCCCTGAGGCCCGGAGTGGTCTTGCGGGTATCCAAGACCTGGGCCTTGGTGCCCTTCAAGGCCTCCACGTAAGCCCGGGTTAAGGTGGCGATGCCGGATAGACGCTGCAGGAGGTTTAGGGCGAGCCTCTCCCCCGCCAGGATGCCCCTTAAGGGCCCCTCGAGGCGGGCCACTTCCTGGCCAGGGCCCACCCTTTCCCCTTCTCCCACCAAAGCGGTAAAGGCAATGCGGGCGTCCGCTAGGAAAAAGACCTCCTTGGCAACCGGCAGCCCAGCGATGACGCCTTCCTCCTTGGCCAGGATGGCCGCGCGGCCCCAAAGATCCTCGGGCACGGTGAGGAGGGTGGTGAGGTCCCCATGGCCGAGGTCCTCGAGGAGCCAGGAGGCTAACTGGGGAAGCCAGGCCTTCAAGGTGTCCTGGGGCACCATGGCCCCCATTGTAATTGGGGACAAGGGCAGGTTGCCCGCGGGCACCTTTACGAAGCTAAAAGCCGCTAGTCGGCCAGCTGGGGAAGGCTTAACGGAGCCCCTATACGGCAGGCCCTCCGTACTTAACGTCCCCAGGCGCCACCGGTGACGTTCCACCAGCACGGTATGCCGTGTGAGATGACTACCTGTGTGCCCTCCCCTGACCGGCTAGCCTAAAGGGTATGGCCAACCGCCTCCGGGATTCCCGAAGCCCTTATCTCCTCCAGCATGCGGAAGACCCCGTGGACTGGTACCCCTTTGGGGAGGAAGCCTTTACCACGGCTCTGCAGGAGGATAAACCCATCTTCCTCTCCGTGGGGTATAGCGCCTGCCACTGGTGCCACGTGATGCACCGGGAGTCCTTTCAAGACCCCGAGGTGGCGGGGATCCTCAACCGGCACTTCATCCCGGTGAAGGTAGACCGGGAGGAACGGCCTGACGTGGACGCCGCCTATATGCGGGCCCTCATCAGCCTCACCGGCCAGGGGGGTTGGCCCATGAGCCTCTTCCTCACCCCGGAGGGGAAGCCCTTCTTCGGGGGAACGTATTTCCCCAGGGAAGACCGCGCGAGTCTCCCCTCTTTCAAACGGGTCCTTCTGGCGGTAGCCCAGGCCTGGCGGGAGGAACGGGAGGCCATATTAAGGGAGGCGGAACGCCTTTCCCAGGCTCTTTGGCGAAGCCTTACTCCCCCTCCCGGACCCGTGCCCCAGGATGTGGAGGAAAAAGCTTTGCAGTTTCTTGCCCGCTCCTTTGACCCGGAGTGGGGTGGGTTTCTTCCCGCACCCAAGTTTCCCCAAGGTAACCTCCTCCTTTATCTCCTGGCCTTGGCCTGGCGGGGCAAGGAGGAGGCCCGCGGGATGCTCTATAAGACCCTGAGGGCCATGGCCCTGGGTGGGGTCTACGACCAGGTGGGTGGGGGGTTCCACCGTTACGCCGTGGACCGCTTCTGGTACCTCCCCCACTTTGAAAAGATGCTTTACGACAACGCCCTCCTGGCCCGGGTCTACCTGGGGGCTTACCGGGTCTTCGCTGACCCCCTTTTTCTCAGGGTGGCTCGGGAAACCCTGGACTGGCTTCTCTCCATGCAAAGCCCTGGCCAGGGAGGGTTCTACACAGCTTTGGATGCGGAAAGCGAGGGGGAGGAAGGACGCTACTACACCTGGACCCCGGACGAGCTCCAGGCAGCCTTGAGGGAGGATTACCCCCTGGCCCACCGCTATTTTGCCCTGGGGAAGGCCCCGCTCCTGGAGGGAGGAGAATCTCCTAGGTACGTGCTTACCGCCTGGGGTGAGGAAGAGGTAAAGAGGGAGCTGGGGGAAGGCTTTGCGGTCTGGCGGGAGGGCCTCCGGGCTAGGCTTCTTGCCTCGAGACGGCGCCGTATGCCCCCCAACTTGGACGACAAGGTCTTAGCCGACTGGTCTGCCTTGGCGGTGCGGGCCTTGGCCGAGGCGGGCAGGCTTTTAAGGGACGGCCGCTACTTGATGGCGGCCCGGCGAGGGAGTCACTTCCTGGTGGAGACCATGGGCAAGGACGGCCTTGTGCGCCACGTGTGGCGGGCCGGGGCCCTGGGGGAAGAGGCTTTCCTCCAAGACCAAAGCTTTACCGCCTTGGCCTTACTGGAGCTTTACACCGCCACCGGCGAGTGGCCTTATCTGGAGAAGGCAAGGTCCTTGGCGGAGGCAGCCTGGGAGGTCTTTCAAGGGGAGGGTCTTGAGGGACCAAGTACCCGTCCCGCCCTGAAATCCCTTCCCCTTCCCGCCAAGGAGGTGGAGGAAACCACCCTTCCCTCTGGCAAAAGCGCCCTGGCCGAGGCCTTCTGGCGCTTGCAGGCCGCCTTTGGCGGTGACTACCGAAGGCGGGCCCAGTTGCTTTTGGAGGAAGGGGCCCTGTGGCTTGAGCGCCACCCCCACGCCCTCCCTGGCTTGCTCCTGGTTCACCGCCTCCTTAAGGAAGGAACGGAGCTTGCCCTTCCTACGCCCTCCCCGATTCTGGAGTCGGTACGGGAGCTCTACCTACCCCTTACCCAGTTGGTGGTGGGGCCAGCGGATGCTCTTCCAGGCCTTCGCGGGCGGGAGCCTGGAAAGGCTTACCTGTGCCGGGAAGGAGCCTGCCGGCTGCCGGTTGAAGAGGTGAGGAGCCTGGTGGAGGAAGTGCAGGCGGTCTATGGTGGGTAGCCTTCCTTGTTTGTGTTATTGTTCACGATTAAACTGGCTTGTGCTTTTCCTCTCCTCAACAGCATTGACTTTCCTTCCCAGCTCCCCTACACTGTTACCGAACGGTCGGTAGGGAGGTCCCATGCCTGAAGCCTGGATTGTGGAAGCCCTCAGAACCCCCATCGGCAAGCACGGGGGAGCCCTGGCCACCGTGCGCCCCGACGATCTCCTGGCCCTCACCCTCTCCGCCCTCATGGAACGAAGCGGCGTCCCCAAGGAGGAAGTAGAGGACGTCTACGCCGGCTGCGCCAACCAAGCCGGAGAAGACAACCGCAACGTGGCCCGCATGGCCCTCCTCCTGGCCGGCTTCCCCGTAAAAGTAGCAGGTTGCACCGTAAACCGCCTCTGCGGATCCGGCCTGGAAGCCGTCGCCCAGGCCGCCCGGGCCATCTGGGCAGGAGAAGGCCATGTCTACATCGGCAGCGGCGTAGAGTCCATGTCCCGGGCCCCCTTCGTGGTCCCCAAACCAGATAAACCCTTCCCCACCGGCAACCAGGTAATGTACGACACCACCCTGGGCTGGCGGCTCATTAACCCCAAAATGCAGGCCCTCTACGGCACAGAAAGCATGGGGGAAACCGCCGAAAACCTGGCAGAAATGTACAAGATCCCCCGGGAAGAACAGGACCGCTTCGCCCTCCTCTCCCACCAAAAAGCCATCCGCGCCTGGGACCAGGGCCGATTCGCCAAAGAAGTGGTCCCCGTGCCCGTAAAGCGCGGAAAAGAGGAAGTCCGCGTAGAAGTGGATGAGGGACCAAGAAGGGATACCTCCCTCGAAAAACTGGCCCAGCTCAAACCCGTCTTCCGCGAAGGAGGCACCGTCACCGCAGGAAACTCCAGCCCCCTCAACGATGGAGCCGCCGCCGTCCTCCTGGTCTCCGATGCCTACGCCAAGGCCCACGGCCTCACCCCCCTGGCCCGGGTGCGGAGCATCGCCGTGGCCGGTGTTCCCCCCAGAATCATGGGCATCGGGCCAGTGCCCGCCACCCAAAAAGCCTTGGAACGAGCAGGCCTCTCCCTAAAGGACATCGGCCTGATCGAACTCAACGAAGCCTTCGCCGCCCAAAGCCTCGCCGTGCTCAGAGAGTGGGGCCTGGACATGGAAGACCCCCGCCTCAACCCCAACGGCGGGGCCATCGCCCTCGGACACCCCCTGGGAGCCTCCGGAGCCCGCATCCTCACCACCCTGCTCCACGAAATGCACCGACAAAAAGTCCAGTTCGGCCTGGCTACCATGTGCATCGGCGTGGGTCAGGGAATCGCCATGGTGGTGGAAGCGGTGTGAGGCTTCCTCTAGCCTTCCCAGGCCAGGATGGGAGCTATGTGCTGCCTTTCACGATGAAGCTCGCATGTGAACGTTAACTCTACTCCCGGCCACACCTGGCCGAAAAGCCAGAGATCTCCAGGATGAACCCTGGCTGGCTTGGCATAGCCCCCAAGGCTCCCCTTATCCACCAAAAGCACCAGGGGGCGCCCAGAAGGCGGCACCTGGATACCTCCCAAGGGCGTGGCCTCGGAAAGCCCTTCCCCCCCAGGTACCTCCGGCCCCAGGAGCTCCACGCCCATCCGGTCCGCCCGCACCACCTGGAAGGAGGCGGAAACCAAAGCCCTAAAGGCTTCCCAGGAAAACTGGGGCCCGGGAAGGAGACGGAGGCGAAAGGCTTCCGGCAAGGGCCTTTGCCGGAAGGCGAGTCCCGGCCGCACGGCCCTTTCCTCCCCCAGACCCAAGACATCCCCCGCCTCTAACGGACGGCCGATCCTGCCCCGGAGGTCCGGGGACACGGAACCCATAAAGGAACGGCCCTCGAGGGCTCCCGCCACCGCCAAGTAAACCCTGACCCCCCGGCCCTTGGGCCGAAAGGAGAGGGTTTTGCCCCTAGGCCAGAAAAAGCTCTGGCCCGGCGGAATCTCTTCCCCCTCCAGGAGGGCGGTAAGCCCATACCCTGCCACCGCCGCCACCAAATCCCTAAGAGCAGTGAGGACCGGACCCCGGTAGGCCACCTCCAAAAGGGGTGCGCCCGGGGGATTCCCCACCAGGCGGTTGGCCAGGGAGGCGGAGTAGGGATCCAAGGGCCCGGAACGGGCCAAGCCCAGGTGGCCCGCCAGAAACCTTCCCTCATCCACCACCAGGTCCAGAAGACCCGGCTCCTCCACCCGCAGGGCAGGAATCCTGGGCTCCTCGGGAAGTAGGGCCAAGGGGTTGGGCTCCGGGGGAGTGGAACCCTCGGCTTCCCGGAAGCGCACCCGGTCCCCTGGCCTAAGGAGAAAGGGTTCCTCCCGATGGGGATCGTAGACCGCCACCAAGGCGGTGCCCAAAAGATGCCACCCTCCAGGGGAAGGCAGAGGGTAGATGCCCGTCTGGGGCCCGGCCATGGCCACCGCATGGGCCGGCACCCTGGGCCTTGGGTGGGGGCGGCGGGGCAGGCGCAAGGCCGGTTCCACCGGGGCCAAAAAGGGAAACCCGGGGGTAAACCCCAGGGCATAGACCCGGTAAAGGGGTACCTGGTGCAGGCGTTTCACCTCCTCCAGGGGAAGCCCCGTGCGCCCGGCCACCTCCAAGAGATCTTCCCCATCGTAGCGCACGGGGATCTCCACCATCCTGCCTTCCTCCCCACCCCCAGCCAAGGTGGTGGCGAGGCGGGAAACAAGCCCAAGGAGCCGTTTCCGGGAAAGCCGCCTGGCATCGTACTCCAGGTACAGGGTGCCGTAGGCGGGAACCGCCTCCCAAAGCCCTTCAGGGGGAGCCTTTAGAAGAAGGCCGGCCAGGGCCTGGGCCATGCGGTTGGCCTCCTCGGAAAGCCCCTCGCCAAAGGCCAGGTAGAACCCGTCCACCCCTTCACTCTAGCGAAGGCCGGGGCCCAAGGCCTCCCAAAAGCGTGGGGCCCGGCAGGAAGACCAGGGCCACGAGACGCAGGCCACCTCATCTTGACGCACCCCCCTTCCGGGATTAGCCTGGGACTCGGAGGAAACCATGAGGGCACGCTTTTACAGCCAGGGCGAGGATCACTATAAGCTTGACCCGGACCTAAAAGCGATATTAGACACTTTTGCCCCCGGCCTCCCCCAGGAGGAGCTCTCCGCCTTCGGGAAGCTGGTAGGGGAAGAGGTTTTAGAGGTGGCCCATCACGTGGACCAGGATGCCCTGCCCCGCCTCCAAATGCACGATCTGGATGGGAACCGTATAGACCGGGCCCTCCTCTCCCCTGCGCAAAAGACCCTCTTGGAGAAGCTCCGCCCCATGATCCGCCCCGCCTATGAGGGCCGGGGCTGGCCCCTCCACTACGCTTTCGGGTACCTCCTGGCGGATGGAGGGCTTTACTGCATCCTCACCATCACCCACCAGGTGGCCTACGCCCTCCACAAGTACGCCCCTGAGCACGAAGCGGTGAAGCGGGAACTCCTCTACGGCCCGGCCTTCGGCGCCACCTGGATGACGGAGATCCAGGGAGGAAGCGACCTGGGGGCCAACCGCACCGTGGCCCGGCGGGAGGGAAACGCCTACCGCCTTTACCAGGGGGATAAGTACTTCGCCTCAGGGGCGGGCCTGGCCGACTATGCCATCGTCACCGCCAGGCCGGAGGGAGCCCCGGCCGGCCCCAAGGGCCTTGGCCTCTTCCTCCTGCCACGGGAGGTGGAGGGGAGGCTGAACTTTACCGTGCGCCGGTTTAAGGAAAAGCTGGCCACCCGGGCTGTGCCCTCGGGGGAAGTGGAACTAGAAGGAAGCCTGGCCTACCCCATCGGCAAGCTGGAGGAAGGCATTTACTACACCCTGGAAAACCTAACGGTGAGCCGGCTGGCCAATGCGGCCGCCGCCATGGGCATCGCCAAGAAAGCCCACCTCGAGGCCCTCTTCCGGGTAAGGAGGCGGACAGCCTTCGGGAAGATCCTCCTCCAGCACGACCTCATTCAGCACGACCTCCTGGAGATGCGCCTAAGGCAGGTGGGAGGCACCGCCCTGGCCTTTCTGGCCATCCAGGCCTTTGACCAAGCCTGGGAAGAGCGGCCCCCCTACAGCGAGGGCTATCACCTGGCCCGCCTCCTCTCCCACCTGGCCAAGGGGCGCACCGCCGAGCACGCCAGCGCCATCACCGCCCTTGCCATGGAGCTTTTCGGGGGCCTGGGCTTCCTGGAGGAGTACGGGGTGGCCCGCTGGCACCGGGAAGCCCTCATCACCCCTATCTGGGAGGGCCCCGCCAACATCCAGGCCCTGGACATGCTGGAGGCCATCCTCAAGAAGCGCGCCCACGAGCCCCTCTTGGACATGCTAGGGGAAAGCCCAAGGGCCCAGGCCGAGGCGCACAAGATCCTCAAGAAGCTGCAAGAGGAAGGACCCTGGTATGCCAAGGAGGCCCTTAGGGCTTTGGCGGACGCGGTGACGGTCTACGCCTTGGAGAAGGTGGCCGCCGAACCCTTCCCCGAGCTTGCGGAGCTCTACACCCGCCGCTTCCTTAAAGGGGAAACCCTTCCCCCCTCCGCCCAAAGGCCTGAGCTTTACGACCCCTGGTCAAGCCTCTCGTAAAGGGGCGCCAGGTCCTCGGGGCGGAAGCGGGCGGTGTAGCCCTTGGGCGGAAGGGGTTCCTCATAGAAGAAGCCCGGGAGGCGGTCATCCTGGTGGGTGAAGCCCGCCAGGTGGTTAAAGCGATGTTCCAGGCGCAAAACGCCCTCCCCAAGCTCACGCCAGAAGGCAGGGGTCAGGTTCGTGCCCAGGGCGGCGTTTAGGCTTTCCACCACGAACTCCACCTGCTTGTTGGTGACGCTTCCCCCGAAGACGCAAAGGCCCAGGGCGTCGTTGGCGGCGGCGTTCACCTGGGCCTGATAACTGGCCTCGAGGATCTCCTCCACGGGCATGGCCCGGGTTTCCAGGCGCGGGGCATTCCCCGCGGTGTGGTCTGCCCCCTGGGCGGTGATCATCATGGTGATCCCCGTGGCCTCCACCACCCTGGGATCGTAGGCGCTGATGGCCTGACGCTTGATGACGGGAACCCGCTTAAGCCCAAGCGCCTCCCCCACCCGGGCGGTGCCTTGGGCCAGGAAGCGGGCCTCCTCACTTGGAGTGTAGAGGGCTTTGAGCCTGGCCTCCATGAAGGCATAGTCCCCCCAGTCCGCCTCTCCCTTTTCCATGAAAAGGGCCAAGGTGGCCCCGGTTTCTATGGTGTCCACCCCCAGGTCGTTGGCCAGGCGATTGAGGCGGGCGAGCTGGTCCGGATCGGTGAGGCCACAGTTGGTGCCCATAAGGCCGATGGTCTCGTACTCCAGGGGGGAAACCACCTCCTCTCCCTTTTCGTCCACGATGACGTTGGAGCACTGGATCACGCATCCAGGCATGCAGGCGTGGGTGTGTTTCCCTCCCCGAGCCTTGTTGAGGGGAGCGATGTACTGGCCGCCCATGCGGAACTCCTCCGGGGAGGCGAGCTGGCCCTGGCGAAAGTTCCTCACCGGCAGTCCCCCGAAGGCATTCTGGAAGTCCGCCATTCCCATGGTGCCGATGGCGTTGTAGAACTTCATCACCAAGGGGTCCTGGCGCAAAAGCTCCGCATAGCGGCGGATGGCCCCGGTGACCTTGGGCTTGTCCCAGACCTCCACCTTCCCCGGCACCTCCACCACGATGGCCTTGACCCGCTTGCTTCCCATCACCGCCCCCACGCCTCCCCGGGCCGCCAGGCGGGAAGGCCTGCCGTCGATGTCCGAAAAGGCGATGCCCGAAAGGAGGCCCAGGTACTCCCCCACCGGCCCCAAAAGGGCAAAGGCGATCTTCCTGCCGTAGGCGGCAAACAGCTTGGCCGCCGCCTCAAAGTTCCCGAGGCCCAGGAGGTCCTCCGCCGGGTCAAAAAAGACCTGGCCCTCCCGGGTGATGCGGAGGACCACCCAGTCGGGGCTTGCCCCCTCCAGGACCAGGTGGGAAAGCTTCATCTGGCCCAGGGCGTAACCGAAGGTGCCGCCCCCGTTGGCCTCCTTGATGCCCAGGGTAAGGGGGCTTCGCGTACCCACGCTGGTGCGGTTGGCGTTGGAAAACCCCGTTCCCGCCAGGGGACCTACGGCGAACACCAGGGGATTCTCTGGGGAAAGGGGATCCATGCGGTAGGCCTCCCGCTCCAGAAGAAGCCGCCCCGTGCGGTAGCGGCCGCCATGGGCCGCCTCCTCAGGAGAAACCTCCTCCCAATAAACCCGCTTGTTCAAAAGGTCAACCCGCAAAGACCTCCACATGGTTTCCAGCTTACTCCGCCGCCCGCCGCACCTCCAGGGAGCGAAGCCGGTTCACCGCTGCCCCCAGCTCCAAAGAGCGCACTTCGGCTACCTCAGGGGCCTCTTCCAGGGAAAAAAGGTCCTCTACCCTTCCCAGTACCTCCTCCACCAGCTCCCGCAAAGGAGTTTTGCCGTCCGCCTGCCGCCAAAGCCGCTGGAGCCATGCCCCCAAAGCCCGCACCTGGGCGTTTTCAAAAAGGTCCAAGGCGGATAGGTCCACCACCTCCTCCCCGTAGACCAGCTCCCTGAGGCCCCGACCCTTCACCCGGGCCTTCCTGCCCCGCCTGGGATCAAAGCTTTCGGGCAAGGGAGCCCGGGAAGCCACGGCAAGGGGATACCGAGGCTCGCCAAAAGCCCGCCCCGTGGGATGGGCTTGGGCGATGGCCTTGGCCTCCAGGGTGGCCTCCCTCGGCCGGTACTCCTCCAGAAGCAAGACCGTGTCTGCCAGGTCCAGGTAGTCCCCCACCCCGCCCACCACCAGGATCAGGCTCACCCCCCTGGCCTTAAAGTCCTGAACCCGGTCCAAAAGGGGGGTGAGGGTTTCCCGCCGCACCAGGGCCTGCATACGGGCATCCCGCACCAGGAGGTTGGTGGCAGAGGTATCCTCGTCCAAGAGAAGCACCCGGGCACCCAGCTCCAGGGCCTCCAGGATGGCGGCCGCCAGGCTGGTGGACCCCGAGGCATCCTCCGTGGAGAAGAAAGAGGTGTCCTGGCCCAGGGGAAGGTCGTGCACGAAGGGCCTTAGATCCACGCCCTTCACGCTTCGGCCATCCTCCGACTGGACCCTCTGGGCCAGGGCATGGGTCACCACCCACTCCCGCCCATCCCCGGGAATATGGGGATAGACCCCGTGAACCAAGGCCTCGAGGAGGGTGGTTTTCCCATGGAAGCCTCCGCCGGTGATAAGGGTGAGGCCCTGGGGGAGGCCCATCCCAAAGACCTCACCCTTGTGGGGTACGCGGAAGGAAACCCGCAAGGAAGGGGGGCTTTGGAAGGGAACCGCCCCCCTTAAGGGCTTCTGGCTTACCCCGCTTTCCCGGGGAAGGATGGCCCCATCCCCCACGAAGGCCACCAGGCCCCTTTGGGGAAGGCTCTCCTGAATATAGGCAAAGTCCTCCACCTGCTGGACCTGGGATACCAGGGCCCTCCCATCCAGTTCCCACAGAAACCCCCGAAGGTGCTCCACCAGGGCCCGGAAAAGCCTCTCCGCCTCCTTACCCAAAATCCTTCGGCCCGAGGCGGGAAGCCCCACCCGGAAACGCAGGTAAAGCGCCTCTTGGCCAAGATGGGCTCCAGCCCGCCGCAACACCTTGGGGCTTTCCACCTCTACAAAGACCCTCCCCGAGTGCCCGCTCCCCCCGCAAAAGGGCAGGTGGCGGAACCGGGCCTTGAGGGACCTGAGGAGGAAGTCCTCCACCGCTACCCGGCCCATGGGGTGGCGGTAGATCCGAAGTCCCTCCACGGCCTTGGCAGGGTAGCGCACCTCCACAACGCTTGGGGTGGCGAAGGGATCCCCCTGCACGTGGACAAAGCGCAGGTCAAACCCCTCACCCCTCCAGGTTCCCTTTAGATCCTTGTAAAAAGGGTAAGGCCTCCCCTCGAGGGAGGCCAGGAAAGGAAAAAGCTCCTCTAGCCGCCGCACCCTTCCAGGTTAGCCCAAAGCCCCAACCTCCACCTGCTTGAGGGCGCGGGAAAGGCGCTCCACACCTTCCAAGAACTCCTCCTCCTTTATGGTGAGGGGTGGAGCCACCACCAGGATGTTGTGCTTGACCAGGAGGTAAACCCCCTCCTGCCACAAAGCCGTTTGTAGGGCCTGCATGGCAGGGCTAAAGGGAGCATGCCAGGGAGAAAGGGGTTCCTTGGTGCCCCGGTCCCGGACCAGCTCTACGGCGTAAAAGGCCCCAAGCCCCCGGACATCCCCCACCACGGGATGCCGGTCCTTTAGGGCCTTAAGGCTTTCCTGGAAGAAACCCTCCATGGCCAAAACCCGCTCGAAGATGCCTTCCTCTCGGTAGACCTGGAGGGAAGCCAGCCCCGCCGCCACCGCCAAGGGATGACCAGAGTAGGTGTGTCCCGTAGGCAAGGGATTTTCGTCAAAGTAACGGGCCAGGGTTTCCCGCACGAGCACCCCTCCTAAGGGCACGTAGGCGGAGGTGACCCCCTTAGCAAAGGTGATGAGGTCGGGAACCACGCCAAACCGCAGGGCGGCAAAGGCTGCTCCCAGACGCCCGAAGCCGGTCATCACCTCGTCAAAGACCAAAAGGATGCCATGTCGATCGCAAAGGGCCCGCACCCCCTCGAGGTACCCTTCCGGGTAGACGATGACGCCATTGGAGCCCACCACGGGCTCCAGGAAGATGGCCGCCACCCGCTTGGGATCCTCGTGGAGGAGAACCCTCTCCAGGTGGTCCAGGGCCCGGGTGGTTTCCTCCCTGGGGTCTTCCGTGTAAAAGGGGCTCCGGTAGGGATAGGGAGCGAAGAAGTGGACTACCCCGGGGGCAGTGCCCGGTTCGGAAGGCCAGCGGCGGTTTTCCCCGGTAAGGCTGGCGGAGGCGTGGGTGGCCCCGTGGAAGGACCGGTAGGCGGCAAGGACCTTGAAGCGGCCGGTGAGGTGGCGCACGAACTTCAGGGCGTCCTCGTTGGCCTCGGTACCCGAGGGGGTGAAAAAGACCCTGGCTCCTTCGGGCCAGGGAGAAAGGTCGGACAAGGCCTTGGCGAGAAGGGCCCGCTTATCGTGGAAAAGACTAGGGGCCGCATAGGCCAAGGTGGCCGCCTGCTCGGCAATGGCCCGCACCAGCCTAGGGTGGCCATGGCCCAGGTTCAAGGCCACCAGGCCGCTGGAAAGGTCCAGGTAGCGCCGCCCCTCCTCGTCGTACAGCCAGACTCCCTCCCCCCGCACCACCAAGGGGGGGTTAAGGGAAGCCTGGGCCACCCAGGGGGTAAGGACGTGCTTCTTGTGGAGGGCTTTTAGGTTCATCTCCCCCTGAGTATACCCGCCCCTCCATAAGCTCTTGCACGGCCCAAGGGGGCTTGCGGCTATAACGATAATGGTTTATCATTACCTTATGCCACGGCTAGCCCTGTTGCTCCTTCTCCTTTCCCAAGCCTGGGCCCAGGTGCAGGTGGCGGCCACCACCCCCCTCCTGGCCGACCTGGTGTCCCAGGTGGGGGGGAACCGGGTCAAGGTAGAAAGCGTGGTCCCCCCAGGGGCCGACCCCCACACCTTTGAACCCACCCCCAGCACCGCCAAAAACCTGGCCCGAAGCCGCCTTCTCTTCGCCAACGGCCTCGGCCTCGAGGCCTTCTTGCCCAAGCTGCAACGCCTCCTCCCCCAAGGCGCCCGGGTGGTGAAGCTGGCGGAAGGGCAACCCAGCCTCATCTGCCAGGAGGAACACCAAGAGGAAAGCCTGGAGGAACGGGAGCACGCCCACGGCCCCTGCAACCCCCACCTCTGGCTGGACCCCACCTACGCCCTGCGCTATGCCGAGCGCATCGCCCAGGAACTCGCCCAGCTGGACCCCAAAGGAAAGGCCATCTACCAGGCCAACCTAAAGCGCTTTAGGGCGGAGGTGGAAAAGCGCGATAAGGCCTTCCAAGCCTGCAACCTAAAGGGCCTCAAGGTGGTCACCCAGCACGATGCCTTCGCCTATTTTGCCCGCCGGTACGGCCTCCAGGTGGTGGGTAGCCTCACCGCCTCGGGGGTGCAGGAGGCGGGAAGCCGGACCTTCCTCACGCTCCTGGAGCGAGCGCGCCGGGAGGGGGTAAAGCTGGTCCTGGCCGAACCCCAGTTCCAGGGAACCGCCCTCAAGGCCCTGGCTGAGGCCCTGGGAGCCCGCATCGTCGTCCTCTATACCGACACCCTGGACCGAAAGGTGCCCACCTATCTGGATTTACTGGACCATAACCTTAAGGCTCTATGCCCATAATGGAGGCATGGGGTTTAAAGAAGTCTTCGGCACCCTGCCCGAGGCCAGCGCCCAGGCCCCGGGGCGGGTGAATCTCTTGGGGGAGCACACCGACTATCAGGAGGGCTACGTCCTTCCCACCCCCCTCCCCTACTTCACCCAAGTGGAGGCCGCCAAAGGGGAGGGCCGGGTAGAGGCCTACAGCGAGGAGCTCAAGGAGCTCAGGGCCCGGCCTTTGGAAAGCCCGGCCCAAGGGGACTTTCTGGACTACCTCCTGGGGGTGGTCTGGGCCCTGAGGGAGGCGGGGTACGAGGTTCCCGGGGCTCGCTTTTACGTGCGGAGCAGGGTACCCATAGGGGCGGGGCTTTCCAGCTCGGCGGCCCTCGAGGTGGCGGCGCTAAAGGCCCTGCGCATCCTCTACCGCCTGCCCCTTTCCGACAAGGAAATCGCCCTTTTGGGCCAGAAGGCGGAGGTGGAGTACGTGGGGGTGCGCTGCGGCATCATGGACCAGATGGCCGCCAGCCTGGGCGAGGTGGGCAAGGCCCTTTTCCTGGACACCCGGACCCTGGAACACGAGAACCTACCCCTTCCTCCAAGGAGCCGGGTGGCCGTCCTAGACCTGGGCTTAAAGCGGCGCCTGGCCAGCGCCGGGTACAACGAAAGGCGCAAGGAAGCGGAGGAGGCAGCCAGGCGGCTTGGGGTGCGAAGCCTTAGGGACATCGGGGACCTTTGCCTGGTGGAGAGCCTTCCCTCCCCCTTGGACAAAAGGGCGCGGCACATCGTGGGAGAGAACCTCCGGGTGCTAAGGGGGGTAGAAGCCCTACGAAGAGGGGACGCCCGGGCCTTCGGCGAACTGATGGTGCAAAGCCATCGCTCCCTCTCCCAAGACTATGGGGTGAGCCTCCCGGAACTGGACGCCCTGGTGGAGGAAGCCCTGAGGGCCGGGGCCTATGGGGCCAAGCTCACGGGAGCAGGGTTCGGCGGGGCGGTGGTGGCCCTGGTGCCCGAAGACCGCATGGAAGGTTTCCAAAACCACCTCCTCTCCCGTTTTCCCCATCTCCGCATCCTTTGACCGGCCTAGCCCCCTCGGCCAGGTAAGCTAAGGGCATGGAAAAGCCAAGCCTCCTCCCCCTCCTGGATGCCCGCCTTCCCCTAAGCGAGGAGAAGGTGGCCGAGGCGGCCCGGCTTGCCGGGATACCCCTGGCCCAGGCCTGGGGGGTGGTGCGCTACTACCCCCGGTACCGGGGCCTGCCCCAGGGAAGGCTCCTGGTGGACGATCCCGTGGCCCGGGCCCGGGGATTCGCCCGCCTCCTAGAGGGAGCCGACGGAACCCATCCTCCCTTGGGCCTCGAGGCCCTCTCCCCCATCCACGTGCGGGTGGAAGGGGAGAAACGCTATGTGGAATGGGAAGGCCGGCTCATCCCCTTTAAGGAGTTTCGCCTCCCCTTCGCCCTAGGGCATGGGAACCGGCTTCTCCCTCCCGAACCCATCCTGGAACTTGACCAGTATGAAGCGCTGGGAGGGTTGGTGTTCTTGCGGAGGGCCCTGAAAAACCTCCTAGCCCCGGAGGCCATCCTCAAGGCCGTGGAGGAGGCTGGACTCCTGGGCCGGGGAGGAGCCGCCTTTCCCGCCCACATCAAGATGCGGGCCGTGGCCCGGGGGGAGCCCCCCAGGTATCTGGTGGTGAACGCCGACGAATCGGAACCGGGCAACTTCAAGGACCGCTTCCTCCTGGAGCACCATCCCTTCCTGGTCCTGGAGGGAACGCTTTTGGCCGCCCTGGCCATTGGGGCAAGCCAGGTCTTCCTCTACGTGCGGGATGAGTTCGAAGCCGCCATCCTGGGCCTGGAAAAAGCCATCCACCAACTTGAGGAAGCTGGCCTCCTTCCCGTTCCCACGCAGGTCTTTACCAGCGGGGGCCTCTACATCTGCGGCGAGGAAACCGCCCTTCTGGAGTCCATGGAGGGCAAGAGGGCCGAGCCCCGCTTAAAGCCCCCTTTTCCCGTGGAAAGAGGCCTGTGGGGAAGGCCCACCCTGGTGCAAAACGTGGAAACCCTGGCCAACCTGCCCCTGATCCTTAGGGAGGGCCCGGGAACCTGGCGTCAAAAGGAACCCAAGCTCTTCTCCATTACCGGGGACGTGGCCAAGCCGGGGCTTTACGAGCTTCCCCTGGGAACATCCTTGGAAGACGCCTTACGGAAAGCTGAAGGCGAGCCAGAGGGGCTGAAGGCCGTGCTCCTGGGCGGAGCCGCAGGGGTGTTTACCCGCGATTTCGCCTTCCCTTTGCGCTACAAGGGTAGGCTTCCCTTGGGAGCCGGCGCCATCGTGGCCTTCGGAAAGGAGGTGGACCTGTGGGAAGTCCTTTTGGGCCTGGCCGAGTTTTTCCGGGAGGAGTCCTGCGGGAAGTGCTTCCCCTGTCCTTTGGGCACGGCGGTGCAGGTGGAGATGGTGAGGCGGCGGGAAAGGAACCGGGACCTGGTTCACCACCTGGGACAGGCCCTCAAGGGAAGCCTGTGCGGCCTAGGCCAGTCCGCCTACTGGGCCTACCAAAGCCTGTTGGAGGTGGAAGGTGCGGCTTAAGGTGAACGGACAAGAGGTGGAGGTCCAGGAAGGAACCCTCCTCCTGGAGATCACGGATCCTCCCCACCTGTGCTACCATCCCCACACGGAAACCCGGGGGCTTTGCCGCCTCTGCCTGGTGGAGGTGGACGGCCGCCTGCTTCCCGCCTGCGCTACCCAGGCCCAGGAGGGCATGGAGGTGAGAACGGACACGGAAGACCTCCGAATCCTCCGTCGAACCCTCCTGGAATGGCTAGCCCTGACCACAGACCTGAGCCAGGCCCCCTCCCTTTTAGAGCTCCTGAAGGCCCATCAGGGCCAACCCCAGCGTTGGGGCAGCGTATCCCTGAGCCGAAGGGAACGGAAGCCTATCCGGGACAACCCCTTCTTCCTGAGGGACTACGCCAAGTGCGTGAACTGCCGCCGTTGCGTGGACGCTTGCGGGGACGGGATCATGGGGGTGTACGCCCTCACCCTGGAGGGGAGGGGCCTCATGGCCCACCCCACCACCCCCCTGGACCGGCCCCTTCCCGAAACCCCCTGCGTCTTCTGCGGCAACTGCATCCAGGTTTGTCCCACAGGGGCCCTCAGACCCTTGAGCATGGAGGTGTAGGATGCGTACCACGTGCCCTTACTGCGGTGTGGGTTGCCAGGTGGAGCCCGAGATCCAAGGGGGCCGCATCCTCCGGGTGCTCGCCCCCGACATCCCCCCTAACCACGGGGCTCTCTGCGTGAAAGGCCGCTTCGGCCTGGACTTTCCCTTCTCGGGAAAGCGCCTCCTCTACCCCATGGTGCGGGAAGACCGCCGCCAGGCCTTCCGCCGGGTTAGCTGGAACGAGGCCCTGGATTACACAGCAAGCAAGCTTCTCGCCGTGCTGAAAAAGCGAGGCCCCGAGGCCATCGCCGTCTTCCCCTCCGCCAAGACCACCAACGAGGAGGTCTATCTTACGCAGAAACTGGCTCGCGCTCTCCTCTCCACCAACCACGTGGACCACTGCTCCAGGCTTTGCCACTCCTCCTCCACCGTGGCCCTTTCCCGTTCCCTGGGCGGGGCCAGCATGACCAATCCCATAGAGGACATCTGGAAAACCGACCTCTTCCTGGTGGTGGGCTCCAACACCACGGAAACCCACCCCGTGATCGGGGCCATGATCAAGAAGAGGGTGCGGCAGGGAGCAGGGCTCATCGTGGTGGACCCCCGTTACACCGGCATGGCCGAGGCCGCCACCCTGTGGCTACGGATACGCCCGGGTACCGACCTTTTCCTCCTGAACGCCATGGCCCGCTATATCCTCGAGGAAGGCCTCTGGGACCAAGGGTACGTGGAGGAGCGCACCGAGGGCTTCGCCGAGTGGCAGGCCTCCTTGGAGCCTTATACCTTGGAGGAAGCCGAGCGCATCACCGGGGTGGAAAAGGAGAAAATCGCCTTAGCCGCCCGGCTTTACGCCACCACAAAGAGGGCGGGGGCTTACTGGGCCATGGGAGTCACCCAGCACACCAAAGGGACTGCCACCGCCCAAGCCCTGGTAAACCTGGCCCTTCTCACGGGCAAGGTGGGTAAGGAGGGAGCGGGCCTCAACCCCTTGCGAGGCCAGAACAACGTGCAAGGGGCAGGGGACATGGGAGCGCTGCCCGATGTCCTCCCCGGGTACCTGAAGGTGTCGGACCAAGCAGCAAGGAAACGCTTTGAGGCCCTCTGGGGGGTGGAGTTGAACCCCAAGCCGGGCCTACGCATGACCGAGGTCTTCGAGAGAATCCCCGAGGTGGAGGCCATCTACCTCATCGGGGAGGATCCCGTGACCAGCGAGCCTTACCAGGACCACCTGAAGGCCAAGCTGGAGGCCCTCCCCTTCCTTGTGGTGCAGGACATCCTGGAAAACGAAACCACCTCCTTTGCCCACGTGGTCCTGCCGGCGGCCAGTTTCCTGGAAAAGGACGGAACCTTCACCAACACCGACCGCAGGGTCCAGAGGATTCGGAAGTTGCTGGACCCCCCAGGGGAGGCCCGGCCCGATTGGTGGATCGTCCAGGAGCTGGGCAAGCGCCTGGCCCAGGCCTTGGGCCGTCCTTGGGCACTCTACCCCGGCCCCGAGGCCATCTGGGAGGAGGTCCGCCGGGCCATTCCGGAGATGATGGGCGGGATCACGTACCGCCGCCTGGAAAGCGAGGGCGTCCGCTGGCCTTGCCCCCACGAGGACCATCCCGGCGAAGCGGTGCTTTTCCGAGAGCGCTTCAACACCCCCTCGGGGAAGGCCCGTTTCTTCCCCGTGCACTTCACCCCTCCGGCGGAAACCCCTTCGGAGGAGTACCCCTTTACCCTCTCCACCGGCCGGGTCCTCTTCCACTGGCACGGGGGCACCCTAAGCCGCAACAGCCAACTCAAGGAAGCCTACCCCGAACTCAAGGTGGAGGTGAACCCCAAGGACGCCCAGAAACTGGGTATAGGGGATGGGGAGATCATCCAGGTGGTGAGCCGCCGAGGCCGGATCCGGGCCCGGGCCTGGGTTACCGACCGCACCCCCGAAGGAGTGGTCTACGCTCCCTTCCACTTTGCCGAAGCCCCCGCCAACCGCCTCACTACGGACGCCCTGGATCCCTTCAGCCGCATCCCCGAGTACAAGGTGGCGGCGGTGCGCCTGGAAAAGCTGGATTGAGAACCCTCCCCACGTTTCCTCAAACGGTGGGGAAGGCGAAGCTCTCATAGCCCAGCTCGGCCACGGAGAACCAGCGGTACTGTTCGTTGCGGAAGGCCCAGTAAGCGGAATACACCTTGCGGTAGGTGGCGTCCTTGGCCGCCTGTTCCTCGTACAAGGCCCGGGCTTCCTCGAGGGCCTTCTTCATGATCTCCCCCGGCCAGCGGCGCAGGCGCACCCCTGCCTTGAGAAGGCGGTTCAGGGCTGGAGGGTTCTGGGCATCGTACTTGGCCATCATGGTGAGGTTGACCTCCGCCGCTGCCACCTGGAAAGCCTCCTGGAACTCCTTGGGAAGCCTCTGCCACTCCCTTTGGGAAACCAGGAAGGAAAGCTGGGCGCTGGGTTCCCAGAAGGAGGGGTAGTAGTAGTAGCGGGCCACCTTGTAAAAGCCCAGCTTCTCGTCGTCGTAGGGGCCTGAGAACTCGGTGGCGTCGATGGTGCCCCGCTCCAGGGCCGGGTAGATATCCCCGGCGGCCAGGGTCTGGGGCACCACCCCAAGCCGCCCCATCACCAGCCCTCCAAGGCCAGGAATGCGCATCCTTAGGCCCTTAAGGTCCGCCAGGGTCTTGATCTCCTTGCGGAACCATCCTCCCATCTGGGCCCCGGTGTTTCCTCCAGGGAACTGGATCACCCCGAAATCGGCATAGACCGCGCGCAGGAGCTCCAAACCGCCACCATACCGCATCCAGGCGTTGTGCTGCCGGTAGGTCATGCCAAAGGGCACGCCCCCGTCAAAGGCCAGGGTGGGGTTCTTTCCCACATAGAAAGGGCCATAGGTGTGGCCCGCCTCCACCGTGCCCTGCTGGACTGCATCCAGCACCTGGCCCCCGGGCACAATCTCCCCCGCCTGGTAAACCCGGATCTGGAAACGGTCGCCGGTGAGTTCTGCCACCCGCTTGGCCAAATCCTCGGCACCGCCATAGAGGGTATCCAGGCTCCTGGGGTAGCTGGAAACAAGCCGCCAGCGCACCTGCGGGGTGGCTTGGGCAAAAGCCGAGTAGAAAAAGCTTGCCGCCAAACCCACCCCCACTCCTTTGAGAAACCGCCTCCGCCTCATACCTTCCCCCTTTTCGCGTATAAGTATACACCAGCCCGCCCCAGGCTATTCAGGCCGTCCGAAGAGCCGTTACCCTTCTTCCCGGGCCAACAGCCGGTCCACCTGAGCCAACAGGGTCTGGGTTTCAAAGGGCTTGCCCAGGAAGGCTTGCGCCCCCGCCTCGAGGGCCTCCCGCCGGCTTTTCTCGGAAACGCTGGCGGAAAGGGCCAGAATGGGCGTGGAAAGACCCAAGGCCCGCATCCTCTGGATCACCTCGAGGCCCGATACCCCGGGCATCACCAGATCGCACACCACGAGATCGTAGGGTTCGGAAAGCTTCTCCAAGGCCGCCTGGCCGGAAGAGGCCCAGTCCACCTGGTGCCCAGCCCGCTCCAGAATGCGGCGCACCATATGGGCCACCAAGGGTTCGTCCTCAACCAGAAGGATGCGGGCCATATAGGGGTAGGATAACCCTAAAGAGGCTTCCTTTTCCCTCCTCGCTTTCCACCTCAATCCGGCCCCCATGGGCCTCCACGATGTGCTTGGAAATGAAAAGGCCAAGCCCCGTGCCCGAAACCCCCCGGGTCTGGGCGTTCTTGGCCCGGGCGTAGCGCTGGAAGAGCTTGGAAAGCTCCTCCTCGGGAATGCCGGGGCCCGTGTCCTCCACTTCCAGGACCACCTTGTCCCCTTCCTGCCGGGCCCGAAGGTAGACCCGCCCGCCCGGCGGGGTGAACTTGAAGGCGTTGGAAAGGAGGTTTCCCACCACCTGAACCACCCGGTCGGGGTCCGCCTCCAAAAGGGGAAGCTCCTCCAAAGCCACCTGGAACTCCACCCCGGAAAGCCGGGCCACGCCCTGGAAGCTCCTGGCTAAGTCCTGAAGAAGGGGCCTCAGGTTCACGGGTCTTCGGCTCACCTCAAAGCGGCCGGCCTCGAGGCGGCTCGTATCCAGAAGGTTATCCACCATGGTCTTGAGCCGGAAGGCGCTTTCCAGGATGAGGTCCGCTGATTCCTGGGCTGAGGGGGAAAGCCCCTCCTCCCGAAGAAGCTCGGCTAGGCCCATGATCACCGCCAAAGGGGTGCGGAGCTCGTGGCTTACGGCGGCGATGAACTCCCCCTTAAGCCGCTCGGCCTCCAGCCTGGGGCGCAGGTCGTGCAGGTCCACCACCACCCCCTGCACCCGGGGGTCAGCCAGAAGGTTCCGCCCCCAGGCCTCCACGGGAATCGGGGTGCCGTCCGCGTGAAGGACCCGGAACTCCCCGGTGCGCACCTCCCCTGGGTGGCGCAAAAGCTCGCGGAATAGGGCCTCCGCTATCCCCCGGTCCTCGGGGTGGACGAAGTCCAAGGCCCTCAAGGGAGCCTTCTTGTACCCCTCGGGGTCATAGCCCAGCACCGGGCGCACGCTGGCGCTCACATAACGGATAAGCCCTTCCCCATCCAGCACGTAAACCACGTCCTGGGAGTGCTCCAAAAGAGCCTTAAGGCGCTCCTCCTCGGCCTCCACCAGTTCCAAAAAGCGGGCCTTTTCCAACACCAAAGCCAGCAGGGTCCCCACTTGAACCAGGCGGGAGAGAAGTCTATCAGGAAAGCGCCTCTCCTGCCGAAAGCCCAGCAGAAGCCCACCCCGGAATCCTCCCGCCCGGAAGGGAACCACCAAGGCGCTCTTAAGGCCCAGCATCTGCGCCACCCCGCAATCCTGGGCCTCCAGGACCTCCGCCCCCAGCGGCTCTCCCTCCATCAGGGCTTTCTCCAGAAGGTTGGGCCGGGGAAGGGGTCCGGGAAGGGTGCAAGTGCTGTAAAGCACCCTTTGGCTACCCCCCTCCTCCGCCAAGAGCAACCCCTCATCCGCGCTGAAGAGGACTTGCAGGCGCTTGACGATGGCCTCGGTCAAGGGAGCAAGCCCCGGCTGGCGCAAGGCTTCCTTGGCCAGGTCCACCAAGGTCTGGGTGAAGGCCACCTGCTCCCTCAGGGCCCGCTCCATGCGGGTGCGCTCGGTGATGTCGTGGAGAACCAAGACCCGCATCTCCCCCACCTGCTTTCCGCGGACGCTATACGCGGCCCCTCCCAGACTGAACTCCAGCCTCCCTCCTTCCAAGGCGGGCTCCAGGGCCGCGGGAAGGTCCTCGAGGGACACCGTGGACCCCACGGAAAGCGCCTGGCGGGCCTTCCCGTTGGCAAAACCCTCGGAACCGAAAAGCACCACCACCCCGTCGGGAAGCTCCTCCAGCACCTGGAAAAGCCGCCCCCGCTCCGCAGCTAAGGCCAGGGAAAGCTCCTTCTTTTCCCGGTAAAGCTGGGCATTCCTGAGGGCTACCCCCGCCACGCCCGTGAGGAGCTCCACGTAGCGCACCTCCGCCTCACCCACCCCTGGCCCCCCAGGCCCGTGGTCCACGGCCACTGCCCCCAAGGCCTCTTCCTCAGCCAGAATAGGAACAAAGGCGACACTTGGACCCATCTCCTGGGCCACGTGCGGGGGCAGGCTTTCCCTTCCCAGAACCAGGGTCCTCCGTTCCCGCACCACCTTGGCCAGGGGATCTGGGGAAGAAGCCAAAGGCAGGCGGATGCGGCTGATGCCCTCCGTCCAGTAAAGGTCTTTTCCCCGCACGGTGAGGTAGCCCTCCAGGTAATCCTTGCCCTCCTCCCCCTTCACCAGGGCCACGGTCACCCGGAAGAAGCCGAAGCGCTCCGAAAGGGCCTGGGCCAGGGTTTCCAGCACGGCAGCGGGTTCCAGGGCCTTGACCACCTCCCGGGCCAAGGCGCTCACGTGGGAAAGGGCCTCCGCGTGGCGGGAAAGCCCGGCCAAAGCCCGGTTTCGCTCCGACAGGAGTTCGCCGTTTTTCAAAGCCAGGGCCGTGAGCTGGGCGAGAAGGGGCAGAAGAGGCCTCAGGGCCTGGGGAACTCCCTCCAGGCTCAACACCCCCTTGGGCGAAAAGTAAGCGCAGCTAGGACAGACCAGGAAGCGGGTCTCCCGGGTGGCCCGGGGGCGGACCGTGCAGCGGGCCTCGGGATCGGCCCAGCAGTACGAGGCCTCCTCCCCCACCACCGGCAAAAGCCATTCCTCTCCCCGCTGCACGGGACCTTCGGCGAAAAAGGCCTCCTGCACATGCCCTTTTGCATATAGGGGAAGGGCGATGGCGGAAACCGTGTAGTGGCGGCCCCGGCCCGAGGCTACCTCCCCCACCAGCTCCCGGGTTTCCCGGTGGTAGAGGAAGAGGGCTGCCCGCTCCACTCCCTCCTCCGTGGCCACCTCGAGGAGGTTCCGGAGTATTTGCACAGGCTCTAGATCTCTTAATAAAGCCCGCTGGAATCGCCCAAGGATCTCCAATTGGCCCGAGGTTCTCATCTGCCTCCAATGGTAGCATGGGGGCGGGGTTGCAAGGGGGTGGGCACAATCTTAGACTGGGTCAAAGAGCGGGCCCTCGGCCCCACCCCTGGCAGGCCGCCAAGGAGGAGGTTATGCCTATAGACTTCAGCCTCACCGAGGAACAACGGCAGCTCCAGGCCCTGGCCCGGCGCTTCGCCAAGGAGGTCATCCTCCCCGTGGCCCAGGAGTACGACGAGAAGGAAGAAGTGCCCTGGCCGGTCATAGAAAAGCTCCACGAGGTGGGCCTCCTGAACGCCATCATCCCCGAGGAGTACGGGGGAATGGGCCTCAAGATGCTGGACGAGGTCATCGTGGGGGAAGAGCTGGCCTACGCCTGCATGGGCATCTACACCATTCCCATGGCCAGCGATTTGGGGATCACTCCCGTGCTTCTAGCCGGCAATGAGGAGCAAAAGCGCCGCTTCCTCAAACCCCTTACCGAGAAACCCGCCCTGGCCGCCTTCGCCCTCAGCGAGCCGGGAAACGGCTCGGATGCCGCCGCCCTCAAGACCAGGGCAGTGCGCCAGGGGGATTACTACATCCTTAACGGCACCAAGATGTGGATCTCCAACGGGGGCGAGGCCGAGTGGGTGGTGGTCTTCGCCACCTTGAACCCCGAGCTACGCCACAAGGGGGTGGTGGCCCTGGTGGTGGAAAAGGGCACCCCGGGCTTCAGGGCCGTGAAGATCCACGGAAAGATGGGGCAAAGGGCCTCGGGAACCTACGAGCTCATATTTGAGGACGTCAAGGTACCCGTGCAAAACCGCCTGGGGGAGGAGGGAGAGGGGTTCAAGATCGCCATGAACACCCTCAACAAAACCCGCATCCCCGTGGCGGCGGGAAGCGTGGGAGTGGCGCGAAGGGCCCTAGACGAGGCCAAAAAGTACGCCAAGGAACGGGAGGCTTTCGGCCAGCCCATCGCCAACTTCCAGGCCATCCAGTTCAAGCTGGCGGACATGATGATCGGCATAGAAACCGCCCGCATGTACACCTACTACGCCGCCTGGCTCGCCGACCAGGGCCTGCCCCACGCCCACGCCAGCGCCATCGCCAAGGCCTATGCCTCGGAGATCGCCTTTGAAGCCGCCAACCAGGCCATCCAGATCCACGGGGGCTACGGGTACGTGCGGGAGTTCCCGGTGGAGAAGCTCTTGAGGGACGTGAAGCTCAACCAGATCTACGAGGGCACCAACGAGATCCAAAGGCTCATCATCGCCAGGCACCTCCTGGCGGAATAGGAGGTAAGGGATGAAGTTCGTGGCGGTCATCAGGCAGGTACCGGACGGGGAAAGCAGGCTGAGGATCCAGGGGGATCGGGTGGATCTTTCCGGGGCCACCCTGATCCTGGACCAGATGGACGAGTACGGGGTGGAGGAAGCCCTTCGCCTAAAGGAGAAGCACGGGGGCGAGGCCATCGTGGTGGGCTTCGGCCCCGAGCGCACGGAGGAGGCCATCCGCACCGCCTTGGCCATGGGGATGGACCGGGGTATCCACGTGGTTTACGAGGGCTATGCCGATCCCGTGACCGTGGCCGAGGCCCTGGCCCCCATCCTGAAGGAGGAATCCCCTACCCTCATCCTCACGGGCGGGCAACAGGCGGACTGGGATAGCCAGGCCCTGGGCGGGGCTCTGGCGGAAGCCCTGGGCGTGCCGGTGGTGGCCTGGACCACGGCCCTCGAGCTGGAAGGGGAAACCGCCAGGGCCAAGCACGACCTGGACGAGGGAGCGGAGTGGGTACGGGTACGGCTTCCTGCGGTCTTCACCACGCAACAAGGCCTGAACGAACCCCGCTACCCCACCCTGCCCGGCATCATGAAGGCCAAGAAGAAGGAGATCAAAAAGGTGGCCTTTCAGGGCGCAAGCCGGGTGGAAATCCTCCAGGAGAGCATCCAGGAGAAGACCCGGCTTCAGAAGATCCTGGACGGCAAGGATCCTGTGGCGGCAGCCGAGGAGCTGGTGCGGCTTCTGCACGAGGAAGCCAAGGTGATCTGAGGAGGCATCCATGATCCTGGTGGTTCTGGACCACGATGGAAACAAGCTGAGGAAGGCAAGCCTCGAGGCCCTGACCCGGGCCCGGAAGCTCTCTGAGGCCTTAGGGGAAGGGGTGGCCGGGGTGCTCTTGGCGGAGGGCCAAGCCCCTGTGGAAGAAGCCCGAGGTTACGTGGAAACCCTTTATGTGGCGGAGCTCGGTCCCTACACCGCCGAGAAGTGGGCGGCGGGGATCTTGGAAGCTGCCAAGAAGGCCGGGGTAAAGGCCATCGTTGCCCCTTCCTCCCGGCAAAGCCGCACCTACATGGGCCGGGTGGCCTATGCCCTAAGGGCTGGGCTCCTGGAGGACACCCTGGAGTCGTGGGTGGAGGGAGGCGAGGTCTACGCCACCCGTTACGCCTACCTGAACCGGGTGACCCAGAAGGTGAAAACCGCTCCCCCAGTGGTCCTCACGGTGAAGCCCAACACCACTCCCCTCGCAGAACCCCTGGGCCAGGCGGGCCAGGTGGTGGCGCTTCCCATCCCCCCAGTCCCCACCGTGGAGGTGCTGGAGAGGGTGCAGGAGGAGAAAAAAGGCGTCTCCCTCACCGAAGCGGATGTGGTGGTCACGGGAGGCCGGGGCATGGGTGGCCCCGAGGCCTTCAAGCAAGTGGAGGAGCTTGCCGCCCTCCTGGGCGGGGCTGTGGGAGCCACCCGGGCGGTGGTGGATGCCGGCTGGCGTCCCTATAGCGAACAGGTGGGCCAGACGGGGAAGACCGTGCAACCCTCCCTGTACATTGCCCTGGGAGTTTCCGGGGCGGTCCAGCATCTGGCGGGGATGAACAAGAGCAAGTACATCGTGGCGGTGAACAAGGACCCCGAGGCCCCCATCTTCAAGCACGCCGACTACGGGATCGTGGGGGATGTGCACCAGGTGCTTCCCGCCTTGATCGAGGCGGTAAAGAAACTTAAGGACTAGCTACGGCCAGTGGCAACGGACAGGCAGGGATATCCCTGCCTGTCCGGAACTTTAGCCCATCCCTACCCCTTCCTGGGAGGAGCCCCCTCGTTCTCCATACGCGAGGCCTCGTGGTTCTCTTGGCCAAGGGATCCCTGCTCCTCGCTCCCTTCCTTTCCTCGGTTACCGCGAAGAAGCTGCAACAGGAAGAAAAGAAGCACCGCCACCACCACCACGCCCACCGCATAGGGCCAGGCGGGGGCGCTTGGGGCTTTTGGCACCTCAGGGAGGGAAAGAGGTGGGGACGGAGCCTTGAAGACCTCCTGTTCCAGCTTGGCCACCCGATCGCCCAAGGCCTTCAGGGCTTGCTCCTGGGCCTGCACCCGATCTTCCAAGGCGGCCACCTGGCCCTCGAGGGCCCGGAGGCGGGCATAGCCCTGGTAGCCAGCCCAGACCAGAAGAAGTGCCACCGCCAGCAATAGGACCAGGCTTAACCAGCGCTTCATTCCACTCACCTCCTCTGCCGGGCCCCCTTACCGTGGAAGCAAACCCGGCTTCTTAGTATATCATGCGGCCAGTATGGCCGATAACGCCAAGCTTATCCTGGATGAGCTACTGGCTGAGCTGGAGGAAAGGCGGAAAAGGATCCTTCTCGGCGGGGGAGAGGAACGCATCCGCAAGCAGCACCAGCAGGGAAAGCTCACCGCCCGGGAGCGAATAGACTACCTTTTGGACCCGGGAAGCTTTGTGGAACTCATGCCTTTCGCCGAGCACCTGGAAACCGGCCTCATGGAGGGGATTGAGGCTCCAGCCGACGGGGTGGTGACCGGCTACGGCACCATCGGGGGCCGTTTGGTCTTCGTCTTCAGCCAGGACTTCACTGTCCTAGGCGGCTCCTTGGGCAAGATGCATGGGCGCAAGATCGCAAGCCTCATGGACCTGGCGGCCAAGGTGGGGGCTCCCATCATCGGCCTTAACGACTCCGCCGGGGCCCGCATCCAGGAGGGAGTGGATAGCCTCTCCGGGTACGGGGAGGTCTTCTACCGCAACGCCATCTACTCCGGGGTGGTGCCCCAGATCTCCGCCATCCTGGGGCCCTGCGCCGGGGGAGCGGTCTATAGCCCTGCCATGACCGACTTCATCCTCATGAGCCGGGGGACCAGCTACATGTTCATCACCGGCCCCGAGGTGATCAAGAGCGTGACCCGGGAGGAGGTGAGCTTTGAGGAGTTGGGCGGGGCGGACGTGCACATGGAGAAAAGCGGGGTGGCCCACCTCGAGGGCCGAAACGACCAGGAGGTCCTGGACCTCATCAAGAAGCTTCTCTCTTACCTGCCCCAAAATAGCCGGGAAAAGCCCCCGGTGGTGGAACCCAAGGACGATCCCTTCCGCCCCACCCCGGAGATCCTGGACATCGTCCATCCCGATGCCAAAAGGCCTTACAACATGCACCAGGTGATCAGGACCCTCCTGGACGATGGGGAGTTTTTGGAAATCCAGCCTGGCTTCGCCAGGAACATCATCGTGGGCTTAGGCCGGCTTGGCGGCTACCCCGTGGGGGTGGTGGCCAACAATCCCCGCTTCATGGCCGGGGCCTTGGACATCAACGCTTCCGACAAGGCCGCCCGCTTCATCCGCACCATGGATGCCTTCAACATCCCCATCCTCACCCTGGTGGATGTCACCGGATTCCTGCCCGGGGTGGCCCAGGAGCACGGGGGCATCATCCGCCATGGGGCCAAGATGCTCTTCGCCTACGCCGAGGCCACGGTGCCCAAGATCACCCTCATCGCCCGCAAGGCCTACGGCGGAGCCTACCTGGCCATGAACTCCAAGGACATGGGGGCGGACGTGGTCCTGGCCTGGCCCACGGCGGCGGTGGCGGTGATGGGGGCGGAGGGGGCCGCCAACATCATCTACCGGCGGGAGATCCAATCCTCCCCCAACCCCGAGGAAACCCGCCGCCGCAAGATCGAGGAGTACCGCCGGGCCTTTGACAACCCCTGGGTGGCCGCGGGTAGGGGGTACATTGACGATGTCATCGACCCCACCCACACCCGCCGCATCCTCTACCAGCACCTAAGAATGCTCTGGAACAAGAAGGAGGAGCGCCCCTTTAAGAAGCACGACAACATACCCCTTTAAGTTTCCGTTTTGCCCGCCGGACTAAAATGAGGCCAAACCATGGTTCGGGTCTGGCTCAATCTTTCCCTGGCTTCCCTACAAGAAGCCTTGGCTGAGGCCCTTCGCACCCGGGGATTTCACGTGGAGGAACATCCCTACACCGCCCAGGTGGGCCTGACAGAGGGGGTAAGGGAAGTCCCTCCACCCCCACCCCTTCCGGCGGTGGTGCTCCTTCGGAACCCGGAGCAAGCGGCCCAGGCCCTCAAGCAAGGGTATAGAGGGTACCTCTACCCGGACCAAGGCCTCGAGGTCCTCGCCAAAGCCCTAAACGCCGTGGCTCGAGGCGAGCTCTGGGCCGAGCGCCGCATGCTGGCTGGCTTGGTAGGGGAACCCAGCCCCCGCTTTACCCAGCGGGAAAAGGAGGTGGCCGCCCTGGCCGCCATGGGCCTCAGCAACAAGGAGATCGCCAAAGAACTCGGCATCTCCGAGCGCACGGTAAAGGCCCACCTATCGGCCATCTTTCAGAAGGCCGGTGTGAAGCGGCGGAGCCAGCTGGCCCAGATCCGGTTCCTTTCCTAGGGGAAAACCCTACCAAGGAAGTAGTACCTTCTTTTTACAAGGCCTAGGGCAAAGGAGAGTTGTCAACAGATTAGAAGTGTCCTATCCTGGCCCGAAAGGAGGAGGATTTTATGTGGGCTAAGCCATCATGGTTTAAACTTGGAATCCCTCTCGGAACGCTCTTGCTCCTCGTTCTGTCCGCCTGTGGGGGACAGACTGGAGAGAGGTTGGGCCAGACCCTGAAACCAGCCTCCGCGGTAAGCGGGACGCCTGATCCCTACCCCATCTGGCAATCAGGAAACGCCGACGCCGAATGCACTCAGGCTGGGGTGAGCTTTGATGGAGCCTACAAGGTCGACTCACCCACCAGCGGCACCTCCACCTACACCGTTGATTCGTATGGTAACACCATCACCTTGACGCTCTCCAGCGATGGCAAGTACGTGGACTGGAGCTCCACCCTGGCCATGACCGCGGTGATCGTCAAGGGAGGGCCCGGGGCCAACGTCTACCGCTACGATCCCCCCGCCACCTCCGACACCGGCCTCCACGCCCCGCCCAACCAGAAGGGAACCATCCCCAAGGTCAGCCACGTGACCTTCTGCTTCCAGTACCGCTTGAAGGTAAGCAAGACGGCCGAAACCCATTACACCCGTCAGTACTTCTGGGAGATCCAGAAGACGGGGGACCAGACGGAGCTCACCCTGAGCCACGGTCAAGTCTTCCCCGTGAACTACCAGGTGCGGGTGGGGGTCACGGGCTATGAGGAGCGGGACTTCGCCGTAAGCGGCACCATCACCATAGAGAACAACACCCCGATCACCTTTGTGGTGCAAAGCGTTTCCGATGTGGTCACACCGAACATCGCCGCCAGCGTAAACTGTGGGGCCCTCCCCCACACCCTGGCCCCAGGTGGTAGCCTGACCTGCACCTATAGCGCCAACCTGCCCGACAAGACGAACCGCACCAACACCGCCACCGTCAACTACGTGCGCCAGGGACAGGACTGGGTGCGCACCGCAAGCGCCACCGCCCCGGTGACCTTCGGTGACCCCACCACGCTGGTGGACAACCAGGTGAACGTGACCGATGACCGGTACGGCCCCCTGGGCACCGTGAGCGCAGGCGAAGCCCCCAAGACCTTCACCTACACCCTGGAAGTGGGGCCCTACGCATGCCAGGCCCAGGATATGTACCACGCCTTCACCAACACCGCCACCCTCACCACCAACACCACCGGCACCGTAAGGTCCTCCAGCTGGACGGTTACGGTAAGGGTGCCCGCCTGCCCCATGGGCTGCACCCTCACCCAGGGTTACTGGAAAACCCACACCGAATACGGTCCCGCCAAGCCCCGGGACGCCACCTGGGACCTTATCCTTCCTCGCGGTGAAGACTCCGACTTCTTCCAGTCCGAGAAGAACTACTACGAGGTTCTCTGGACCCCGCCCTCTGGCGGCAATCCCTACTACCAGCTGGCCCACCAGTACATCGCCGCCAAGCTGAACGTGCTGAAGGGAGCTTACGCTCCACCCGAGGTGCAGGCGGCCATTGCCTGGGCAGAAAACCAATTCTTTAACCTCTACCCACCCAGCTACAACTTCGGCAAGAGCCTCACCAACCAAGCCCGTTACTACGCGGGAATCCTGGGCCAGTACAACGAGGGCAGGATCGGCCCCGGGCACTGTAGCGAGTAAGCCTCAAACCCTCCCCATAACCCCCGCCCTAGGGCGGGGGTTATGCTTATAAGCCGATGATGGATCTTTCCTCATGGGATGCCTTCAAGCGGGAACTTACCGCCTGCACCCGCTGCCCGAGGCTGGTGGCCCACCGGGAAGAGGTGGGGCGGAAAAAGCGCCGCGCTTTCCAGGATTGGACCTACTGGGCCAGGCCCGTTCCCGGATTCGGGGACCCCCAGGCACGCCTGGTTCTCTTCGGCCTGGCCCCCGGGGCCCATGGTTCCAACCGCACGGGCCGGCCCTTCACCGGGGATGCCTCCGGAGCCTTCCTCTATCCCCTCCTCTACCAGGCGGGCCTCTCCAGCAAGCCGGAAAGCGAGCCCCACGACGACCTAAGGCTCTACGGAACCTACCTCACCGCCGCCGTGCGGTGCGCTCCCCCGGAGAACAAGCCCACCCGGGAAGAACTCCTGGCCTGTAGCGCCTGGACCCGGGTGGAGCTCGGGCTCCTTCGGGAGGCCAGGGTCTACCTGGCCTTGGGCCGCATCGCCCTCGAGGCCCTCCTGGACCACTTCGGCATGAAGAAGACCGCCCATCCCTTTTTCCACGGGGCCCACTACCTCCTGCCGGATGGCCGCCACCTCCTGGCCAGCTACCACGTTTCCCGACAGAACACCCAGACGGGCAGGCTCACCCGGGAGATGTTCCTGGAAATCCTACTAAAGGCTAAAGGCCTCGCCGGCCTTTAAGCCAGGCGGTAAGCTCCGGGTAGGAGAGCACGTTGAGCACGCGCTCAGGTCCTATCCAGGCCCTCTGCGCCGTGCCCACCGCAAGCTCCATGAAGCGCAGGTGCTCCGCCTGGTGGGCATCGGTGGAGAGGCTGATCCATAGGCCCATCCCGTAGGCCATGCGGGCCAGATCATCCGGGAGGTCCATGCGGTCGTAATACCCATCGATCTCCACCGCCACGCCCCGTTCCTTGGCCTTTTTAAACACCGCCTCCCAGTCCGCCTCAACGGGCGCCCGCCTCCCGATGAGCCGGGCCGTGGGGTGGGCCAGCACGTGCACGAAGGGGTTTTCCAGGGCGCGCAGGATCCTTTTGGTCTGCTCGGTCTTGGAAAGCTTAAAGCTTGAGTGGATGGAGATGAGCACCAGGTCCAGCTCCCGCAAAACCCACTCCGGGTAGTCCAGGGAGCCATCGGGCCGGATGTCCACCTCGGCCCCCGCCAGCAGGTAGGGAGGACCATGGGTTTCGTTGAAGCGGCGGATGGCCTCTATGCGCCTCAGGGCCTCCTCGGGGGAAGGACCTCCCGCCACCCGCACCGCCGGGGAGTGGTCGGTGACCCCCAGGTACTGGTAGCCCAGGGACTTGGCCGCCTGCCAGAGCTCCTCGAGGCTATTCTGCCCGTCGGAGTACGTGGAGTGGACCTGCAAGTCTCCCTTCACCTCGGAAAGCTCGAGAAGCCTGGGAAGCCTTCCCTCCAAGGCTGCCTCGATCTCCCCATGGTCCTCCCGCAAGGCAGGGGGAATGAAGGGTAGCCCCAGGGCCTCGTAGACCCCTTCCTCCGTCTCCCCTGCCAGGCGCGCTTCGCCCCTAAAAACCCCGTACTCGGAAAGCTTCAAACCCTTTTCCTGGGCCAGGCTCCGAAGCCGGATGGAGTGCTCCTTGCTCCCCGTGAGGTACTGGAGCCCGGAGCCCCAACTCTCGGGCGGCACCACCCTCAGGTCCACCTGGAGGCCGTTTTTCAAAAACACCGTGGCCCGCTCCTTGCCCTGGGCGTACACCTCCTTCACCTGGGGAAGCCTCACGAACGCCCTCACCACCTCCTCGCTTCTTTCGCTGGCCACCAGGTAGTCCAAGTCCCCCACCGTGTCCTTATACCGCCGGGCGGACCCGCAAAGCTCCGCCCTCTCCACCCCGGGCAGCTCCCGGATGGCAGCGAGGAGGTTCCTCGCCAAGGAAAGCACCGCCCCCAAGGGCCTTCGCTTGCCCGCCACCTGCACCAGGGCCAGACCTTCCCGGATGCGCTCCGCCTTCTTTGGGCCAAAGCCCTTCAGGCGAAGGAGATCGCCCCTATCCAGGGCCTCCCTTAGCTTTTCCAGGGAGTCGATGGCCAGCTCGTCGTAGAGCTGCCGGGCGGTCTTGGGTCCCACCCCGGGCACCTCCATCACCGCCAAAACCCCCTTTGGCACCCGCTCCGAAAGCTCCCGGTGCTTTCTAATCTCCCCGGTATTGAGAAACTCCAAGATCTTTTCCGCCAGATCGGGCCCGATCCCGGGAAGGGCCAGAAGGGCTTCCCTTCCTCCCTTGGCCACCTCCTCAATGGGGGTATCCAGGTCGTACAGGGTGCGAGCCGCCTGGTAATAGGCCCGCACCCTAAAGGGGTTGTCCCCCAAGAACTCGCTCATGAGCCCGATCTCCTCAAAGAGGCGGGCCAGCTCCTGGTTTCTCATGCCCTCACTATACGGGTATACTGGGCCTGCCCATGCCCCCACCGGACCGGTTCCGCAAGGCGGTGTTGGAGATGCTGAAACAGGAGGGCCGGCCCCTCCACTACACCGAGGTGGGCCGCCGCCTGAAGGAAGCAGGGCTCTGGGCCGAGGTGAAGGAGCCGGAAAAGATCGCCAAGATCCGGCTTTCCGCCTTAGCCCGCTGGTCCAGAAGCCCGGTGGTGGCCCTGGGAAAGGGGTTTTACGCCCTCAGGGAAGAAGGCGATACGAGCCCAGAACCTTGAGGTAGTTGGCCCTTTCCAGGGCGGCGGGTTCCGCCACCTTCAGGTAGCTCATCACCCCCCGCATCTCCTCCACGCTTGCGTACTCCTTTTCCTCCATAAAGGCCTTGAGTTCCTCCAGTACGGTGCGGAAGTGCCCGGGCCCCTTTTCCAGGACGGCCGAGGTCATCATCACCACCTGGGCCCCGGCCAGAAGCCCCTTGGCCGCCTCCTTCCCCGAATGCACACCCCCCGTCAAGGCCAGCTCCAGGCCGACCCGGCCGTAGAGGAGGGCGATCCAGTGGATGCGCAAAAGGGCCTCGTAGGGACGCGAAAGGCTTAAGGTAGGCACCACGGAAAGGGTCTCCAGGTCCAAGTCGGGCTGGTAGAAACGGTTGAAGAGGACCAAGGCCCGGGCCCCTGTGGCCTCCACCTGTTTGGCGAAGTGGGCGAAGGCGGTGAAGGCGTGCCCCACCTTGACCGCCACAGGGATCCCCACGCTTTCCACCACCGCCCGGATGGTATCCAGGTACATGGCCTCCACCTCCGCCCCGGAAAGGGCAGGGTCGGTGGGGATGTAGTAGAGGTTAAGCTCTATAGCGTCGGCCCCTGCCTCCTCCAGAAGCTTGGCGTACTCCACCCAGCCCCCCCGGCTGATGCCGTTCAAGCTGGCGATGATGGGGATGGAAACCCGTTCCTTGGCCCGGGCAAGAAGGTCCAGGTGGCGCTCAGGGGTCAGGCGGTACTCGTGGGCCCGGGGAAAGTAGGAAAGGGCCTCGGCGTAGCTTTCGTGGCCGTAGTGCAGGTAATGGTCCAGCATCTCCTCCTCGAGGGTCACCTGCTCCTCAAAGAGGGAGTGCATCACGATGGCCGCCGCACCCCCATCCTCCAGGCGGAGAAACCCGTCCAGACGCTCCGTAAGGGGTGAGGCCGAGGCCACCAAGGGATGCTCCAGCTTCAATCCCATGTAGGTGGTGCTGAGGTCCATACCCTCCTCCTTCATCTTTTTCCCCTAGAAGGGAATGCGCGCCCTTAGCTTGGCACAACCCCCTTGGCTGCCATGCGGGAAAGCCTTTCCCACCTTTCCCGCACCGCCTCCTCCGCCAGCTTTAAGAAGGCCTCGGCCCCCTCGGGGTGGGTCTGGAGGAGAAGCCGGTAGCGGTTTTCCGCGTAGAGGTATTCCCTAAGGGGCAGCGTGGGGGGCTTGGAGTCCAGGATGAGCCCCTGGCCAGGGATGTAGCGGAAGAGGGGCCAGTACCCCGTGCGCTCCGCCAGCCTCTGGTGCTCCATTCCCTTGGCCATGTCGATGCCGTGGGCGATGCAGTGGCTGTAGGCGATGATGAGGGCCGGGCCCTTATGGGCCTCCGCCTCGAGGAAGGCCTTCAGGGTATGGGCGTCGCTGGCCCCCATGGCCACCTGGGCCACGTAGACATGCCCGTAGCTCATGGCCATGAAGGCCAGGTCCTTCTTGGGGGTGGGCTTGCCTGCTGCGGCGAACTTGGCCACCGCCCCCAGACCCGTGGCCTTAGAGGCCTGTCCCCCTGTGTTGGAGTAGACCTCCGTGTCCAGGACCAAAACCTTCACGTTGGCCCCGCTGGCCAGCACGTGGTCCAGGCCCCCGTAGCCGATATCGTAGGCCCAGCCATCCCCACCCACGATCCACACGGAATGGGGGATGAGGGCATCCGCCACCGCCAGGAGGTCCTTGGCCCTGGGATCCGCCAGGTCCTTGAGCTTTTCCCGTAGGAGGGCCACATCCTGCCGCCTCTTCTCCACCTCCTCCGGCCCCGTTTCCGCAAGGAGCCTCTCCACCAGCTCCTCCCCCAGGATCTGACGGAAATCCTTAAGCAACTCCCGGGCGTACTCCGCCTTCTTGTCCAAGGCCAGGCGCATGCCGAGGCCGAACTCAGCGTTGTCCTCGAAAAGGGAGTTGGCCCAGGCGGGACCCCGCCCCTCCTTGTTCTTGCTCCAGGGGGTTGTGGGAAGGTTTCCCCCGTAGATGGAGCTGCACCCGGTGGCGTTGGCCACGACGAGGCGGTCGCCGAAGAGCTGGGTTAGTAGCCTCAGGTAAGGGGTTTCCCCGCACCCCGCGCAGGCCCCGGGGAACTCGAACAAAGGCTCCAGAAGCTGCACATCCTTCACGGTGTGGAGCTTAAGGCCGGCCCTGGGGGTTTCCGGCAAGGAGAGGAAGAAGTCCCAGTGCCGGTTCATGGCCTCCCGCACCTCGAGGCGGGGTGCCAGGTTCAAGGCCTTGCGGCTCGGGTTCTGCTTGTCCTTGGCGGGGCAGACCTCCACGCAAAGGGAGCAACCCGTGCAGTCGTCGGGGCTGATGGCCAGGGTAAACTCCCCAGTGAGTTCCTTCCACATGGCCTTGCGGTGGGGGAAACCTTCGGGAGCCTGGGCCAAGGCCTCCTCCGGCACCACCTTGGCCCGGATCACCGCATGGGGGCAGACCAGGACGCACTTGCCGCACTGCACGCACACCTGGGGATCCCAGGTGGGGATGAACTCCGCGATGCCCCGCTTCTCGTACCTGGCCGTCCCCGTGGGGTAGGTTCCATCCGGGGGAAAGGCGGAAACCGGCAAGGCATCTCCCAACCCCAGGGCAATGGGCCCCAGCACCTCCCGCACAAAGGCAGGCGGGTGGTCCACCATAGGGGGCACCAGTTCCTTTTCCGAGGTGATCCTTCCGGGTATGGGCAGGGGCTCCACCGCCTCAAAACCCAGCTCCACCGCCCGGAAGTTCCTTTCCAGCACCGATCGGCCCCGCTTGCCGTAGCTTTTCTCGATGCCCTTCTTGATGCGGGCCTTGGCCTCCTCCTCGGGTAAGACCCCGGAAAGCTTGAAGAAGGCCGCCTGCATGATGGTGTTGATACGCCCGGGAAGGCCCACCCGCCTGGCCAACTCGTAGGCGTTGACCACGTAGACCTTGAGGTTTTTCCTCAGGATCTCCTCCTGAACAGGCCTGGGCAAGCGGTCCCAAACCTCTTCCTTAGGGTAGGGGCTGTTGATGAGGACCGTGGCCCCCTCCTCCGCCACCTCCAGCATGGGAAGGCGCTCCAAGAAGCTCCACTGGTGGATGCCCACGAAGCTGGCTTTCTGCACCAGGTAGGGCTTGTTGAGGGGATTTGGCCCAAAGCGCAGGTGGCTTACCGTGCGGGAGCCCGACTTCTTGGAGTCGTAGACGAAGTACCCTTGGGCGTAAAGGGGGGTCTCCTCCCCGATGATCTTGATGGTGTTCTTGTTGGCGCTCACGGTCCCGTCGGCCCCCAGGGCGAAGAAGACCGCCCGCACCGAGGCCGGGTCCTCAAAGTCCACTTGGGGGTAGGAAAGGCTTGTGCCCGTCACATCGTCCACGATCCCCACGGTGAAGCCGTGCCGGGGCTTCTCCTTCTTGAGTTCCTCAAAAACCCCCAGGGCCATGGCCGGGGTAAACTCCTTGGAGGAAAGCCCGTACCTCCCTCCCACCAGAACCGGAACCTCCCCGCCCCTAAGGGCAAAGGCCGCCGCCACCTCCTGGAAGAGGGGCTCTCCCACGGCCCCGGGCTCCTTGCCCCGGTCCAGGATGGCCACCTTCTTCACGGTCTGGGGCATGGAGGCGAGAAAGGCCTCCCCGTGGAAGGGGCGGTAAAGGCGCACCCGCACCATCCCCACCCTTTCCCCTTGCCTCAGGAGGTACTCCACCGCCTCCTCCACCGCCAAGGAGGCCGAGCCCATGACCACCACCACCCGCTCCGCCTCCGGGTGGCCGAAGTACTCGTAGGGGGCGTAGCGGCGCCCCGTCACCTGGGCAAACTGCTCCATGGTTTCGGCCACCACCTGGGGCAGGCGCAGGTAGTAGGGGTTGATGGCCTCCCGGTTCTGGAAGTAGTGGTCGGGGTTTTGCGCGGTGCCGCGGATCACCGGGGCCTCGGGGGTCAGGGCACGCCGCCGGTAGGCCTCGAGGGCCCCGAAGGGAAAGAGGGCCTTAAGCTCCCGGTCGGAAAGGGGCACGATCTTCTGCACCTCGTGGGAGGTGCGGAAGCCATCCATAGCGTGAAGCACGGGCAGGCTTGCCTTCAGGGCGGTGATGTGGGCCAGGGCCGCCAAGTCCTGGGCCGCCTGCACGGAGTCCGACACCAAGATCGCCCACCCTGTGGGCCGCACCGCATAGAGGTCCTGATGATCCCCGAAGATGGACAGGGCATGGGTGGCCAAAGCCCGGGCCGCCACGTGGATGACCCCTGGAAGGGCCTGGCCGGCGATCTTGTACATGTCGGGGATCATGAGCAGGAGGCCCTGGCTGGCGGTGAAGGTGGTGGCCAGCACACCCTCCTGGAGGGCTCCGTGCAGGGCCCCCGCCGCGCCCCCCTCGGACTGCATCTCCACCACTCGGGGCACCAACCCGAACAGATTGGGCTCCCCCTTGGCCGCCCACTCGTCGGAAAGTTCCGCCATGGGGCTGGAAGGGGTAATGGGATAGATGGCGATCACCTCGCTCAGGCGGTAGGCTACCCGGGCCACCGCCTCGTTGCCGTCCACGGTGATGGGGCGCATAGGGTTCACCTCGCCCTTACCATAAGGGTCCGGGCGGGTGAGGAATGTCCCAACCCTGGCCACGCCTGGGTGTACCCTGAGGCTATGCCCCTACGGTATCCCTTAGCCCTCCTTTTCCTTTTGGCGGCTTTCCTCCTCGAGGATTACCGGCCTCCCCTGCTCCTCCTGGCTGGGGTCGTCCTCCTCCTGGGAAGGCCCAAAAGCTGCCCCAGGGCTTGACGGAAGCCCCCTGGGCCAAAAGACTTGAGGGCGTGAGCACGTTTCAGGAGAACCTAGAAAAGCTGGCGGATCTGGCCATCCGGGTGGGGCTCAACCTGGAACGAGGGCAGGAGGTCATCGCCACCGCGCCCATCGAGGCAGTGGACTTCGTGCGCCTCCTGGCGGAAAAGGCCTACGAGCATGGGGCGAGCCTCTTCACGGTCCTCTACGGGGATAACTTCCTTTCCCGGAAGCGCCTTTCCCTGGCCCCGGAGGAAGGCCTGGACAAGGCCCCGGCCTGGCTCTACGAGGGTATGGCCAAGGCCTTCCGGGAGGGAGCGGCGCGCCTTGCGGTTTCCGGTAACGATCCAAGAGCCCTAGAAGGCCTTCCCCCGGAGCGCATCGGACGGGCCCAGCAGGCCCAGAGCCGAGCCTACAAGCCGGCCCTCGAGGCCATTACGGAGTTCGCCACCAACTGGACCATCGTCCCCTTCGCCCATCCCGGCTGGGCCAGGGCGGTCTTCCCGGATCTTCCCGAGGAGGAAGCCGTGGCCAGGCTCTGGCAGGCCATCTTCCAGGCCACCCGGGTGGACGGGCCGGATCCCGTGGCCGCCTGGGAGGCCCACAACCGAAGCCTTCACGAAAAGGTGGCCTTTCTGAACGCCAAGCGCTTTACCGCCCTCCACTTCCAGGGGCCAGGCACGGACCTGACGGTGGGACTTGCGGAAGGCCACCTGTGGCAAGGCGGGGCCACCCCCACCAAAAAGGGGCGCATCTGCAACCCCAATCTGCCCACGGAGGAGGTCTTCACCGCCCCCCACCGGGAGCGGGTGGAAGGGGTGGTGCGCTCAACCCGGCCCCTGGCCCTGGGAGGCCAGTTGGTGGAGGGCATCTGGGCCCGGTTTGAGCGGGGGTATGCGGTGGAGGTAGGGGCGGAAAAAGGCCAGGAGGTCCTCCTCAAGGTCCTCTCCACCGACGAGGGAGCCCGCAGGCTTGGAGAAGTGGCCCTGGTACCCGCCGACAACCCCATCGCCCGAACGGGCTTGGTCTTCTTCGACACCCTTTTTGACGAGAACGCCGCCAGCCACATCGCCTTTGGGCGGGCGTATGCGGAGACCCTCGAGGGGCGCCCCACCGGGGAGGAGTTCCGGAAGCGCGGGGCCAACGAAAGCCTGGTGCACATCGACTGGATGATCGGCTCTATGGAGATGCAGGTGGATGGGATTTTGGAGGATGGTACCCGCGTGCCCCTCATGCGCGAGGGGCTTTGGGTGATCTGAAAGCTGAGGGTTTCCTAAAGAATCCCGCCGTGGAAATCCCACCGGCGGGATCTAGGCTTCGGATGGCGAGTTAGTGCATAACTTCACGATATCACACGCTTGTGCTTTTCTTCCCCCCTAGGCCCCTTCCAAGGCCTCCCGGAACCAGGCCACAAGATCCTCGGGATCCTCCAGCCCCACGGAAACCCGCACCAGCCCCGGGGTAACCCCCGCCTGAAGCCTCCCCTCCTCCGAAAGGCGGCTATGGGTGGTGGTCCAAGGATGCACCAAAAGGGTGCGGGCATCCCCCAGGTTGGCGGCCTTGGGCAGGGGCATGGTTCTCAGGAAACGGCTCGCTGCTTCCTGGCTTCCCAGGTCCAGGGTGAGCATGGGCCCCCCCGAGGCCAAGTACTTCCGGGCCATGGGGTAGGCCGGATCCTGGGGCAGGCCGGGGTAGCGAAGGGACTGGATCTTCGGGTGGCCCCTTAGGGCCTCGGCCAGGCGATGGGCGGTTTCGCTCATGCGCCTCACCCGCAGGGCCACGGTTTCCAAACCCTGGAAGAGAAGGTAGGCGTTGAAGGGGGAAAGGGCCATGCCCATAAGGGATAGCCCCAGGGTACGCACCCGCTCCGGATAACACCGAGGTCCCAGGGCCTCCCAGGGAACCTGGCCCCTGGCATCCTTCTCCAGGAACTGGGGATAGTTTTGCCAGATGCGGCTTTCCCTTACCACCACCGCCCCTCCCAGCACGGAGCCGTGGCCGCTTGCCCATTTGGTGAGGCTTTCCACCACCACGTGGGCCCCCCACTGGAGGGGCTTGGCCAGGGCACCGGCAGCGCCAAAGGTGTTGTCCACCACCAGGGCAATGGCCTTTTCCTCCGCTAAAGAGGCCAGGCCCTCGAGGTCCGGCACCACCAAGGCAGGGTTGGCCACGGTTTCCACGAAGATGGCTCGGGTCCTCTCCGTGAGGGCTTCCCGTACCCGGTCGGGCTCGGGCTCCACGTAGCGCACCCTTATGCCCATGGGGGCCAAGACCTGCTGGAAAAGGCCGATGGTCTGGCCGAAAAGCCCTTTGGCCGCCACCACCTCATCCCCCGGGCGCAGAAGGGAAAAGAGGGCGGCAAAAGTGGCCGCCTGGCCCGAGGCAAAGACCAAGGCCTCCATGCCCCCTTCCAAGGCCTTTAACCGCTCCTCCAGGGCCTTGCCGGTGGGGTCCTTCTGCCGGGCGTAGACGTAGCCCTCCCCACTGGCAAAGCGCTCTGCCCCTTCCTCCAGGGTCTTAAAGCCGTAGGCAGCCACCGCGTAGATGGGAAGCCCCACCGCCCCATGAGGGTCCTCAGGTAACCCCGCATGCACCGCCAAGGTTTCGTAGTTCATACCCCCCAGTTTACCCCTTGGCTAAGCCCGGCTGGCCTGCAACACCTTCTCCGCAAGCCGTTCACCCGCCTCGAGAAGGGGATGGAAAACCACATCCACCCCCGCCTCCAAAAGCTGGGCATCCTCCTCCTGGGCATAGCTCACCGCCCCCACTACCCCCCCGAAACCCTTGGCCCGCAAGGCCTTCGTGGCCCGGAGCCTCGCCTCGAGGTCCGGAAGGGCTAGCACTACTCCCTCCACCCCGTTCAGGTCCAGCCCCTCCCAAAGGGCTGGGTCCTCGGCGTCCCCGTAGAGCACCCGCCGGCCCTTGGCGGCGTGGTACTCCACCTTGGCCGGGTCGCTGTCCAGGCCCACCACCGGCTCCCCCTGTCCCGTGAGGAAGCGGTAGGCCGCCGCCCCCACCCGCCCCATCCCCACCACCAACCACCGGGCCCCCAAGACCCCATGGGGCTCCTCGTCGGGATGCAGGCCCGGGCGTTCCCACCGCTTGAGCCAAGGCTCCCACCGCTCGTAAAGGGCATGGGCCTTCTGCAAAAGGGGGGCCCCCAGGAGGAAGGAGCCGCCCACGGCCAGGGCCACCGCCCCCACCCCCTGGGGGGAGAGGTGCCCAAGCCCCTGGAGCACCCCCGCCGCCACCACGCCGAACTCCGAGTAGGTGCCCAGGCCTACCCCCACCAAAAAGGCGGTGCGGGCCCGAAAGCCCTGCAAAACCAGGGGCAGGAAGAGGGAAGCCGGCTTGAGAAGAAGCAGCAAGAGGAGGAGAAGCCCCGCGAAAACCCCATCCGGTCCCACCGCCAGCCCTGCCCGCAGGAAAAAGGCCAGCAAAAAGGTTTCCCTTAAGGCCCAAAGCCTCTCCGCCATCTCCCCGGCCCCAGGGTAGCGGGCAAGGCCGAGCCCCATGAACAGGGCGCCCAGGGCCTCCGGGGCCTGGAGAAGCCGGGCCAGCTCCGCCCCCAAAAGGGCCAGGGCGAGCCCCAGGAGAAGCTGCAGCTCGCCTCCTTGGGCCAGGTGGAAAAGCCGGGCCAGCAGGGGACGGAATAGGGGAAAGGCCAGGACCAGAAACCCGGAAGGCCCCACCCCCTGAAACCCCAATAGGATGAGCAGAGTCAGGGAAACCACGTCCAGGAAAACGGAGACCCCCAAGGCCACCTGCCCGTGCAGAGCAGCAAGCTCCCCCTTGCCCTGGAGCACCCGGGCAAGAAGCACGGTGCTGGGGTTGACGAGGGCTACCGCCAGCACCAAGAGGGCCAGGGGGTTCTGGACCAAGCCCAGGGCGTGCAGGGCCAGGGCCAGGACGGGAAGCAGGAGGAGTTGAAAGGCCCCCGTAAGCCACACCTCCTTGCGGACCAAACGCCCTGGGCGCAGGCCAAGCCCCACGGTAAACAGCAGAAGGTAGATCCCCAGGTTCGCAAAGAGGTGTAGAAGGGGATCTCCCGCAAACCCCGCAACCCCCAGGGCCACCCCAACACCTAAATAGCCCAGAAAGGCAGGTAGCCCCAGGCGAGTAGCCAACACCCCAGAAAAATAAGCGAAAAGCAGGATCCCTGCCATTCTGGGACCTCCAGAGAAAGGGGGCAAGCCCCTCCTTAACTATACCGCACACCCTGAGGTCAATCTGTATTCAATCCACAAACTTAAGGGCTTGCGCATAAAACCAGCCCAAAAGCCACCCATCCCCACCCATGGGCGCAGGGCTTAGCCCACGGGCCGATGCCTTATACCCTTGACATTAACAAGCTCATATTTCACCATATTCAATATGAGCTGCTGCGTGGACCGCAGGGAGGTGGTCAAGGGACTCTCCGGCCTCGCCCTAGGAGGACTTACCCTTGGACAACGAGGCCAAAGGCGCATCAAGCTGGCCTTCTGCTCCCAGCTCCTTTGCATCATCCCCTATGAGGTGGCCGCCAGAAGGGGTTACTTCCGAGAGGAAGGATTAGAGGTGGAACTGGTCTATGCCCGCGGGGGGAGCCAGGCTCTGCAGTTTTTGGTGGGCCGGGCAGTGGACTACGCCGCCACCAGCCTGGATGCTGCCTTACAGGCCTATCACCAAGGAGCTCCCATCCTTCGCTTCGCCTCCACGGGGAGGCTCCCCCTTTTCGCCTTGGCCGCAAGCCCCAAGGCCCCGGAGATCCGGGAGATCAAGGACCTCGAGGGGCGGACCGTGGGGGTTTCCGCCCTGGGAAATGCGGACCACGTTCTCCTGGTATACCTGCTGAAAAAGGCCGGGGTAGATCCCAAGCGGGTCCGCTACGCCACCTTGGGTCCCAACCTCTACGAGGCTTTAAAGGCGGGCCACGTGGAGGCCGGCATGATTCAGGAGCCCGCCCTATCCCTTCTTAAGGAGGCAGGGGGTCGGGAACTGGTCAACCTGATGGATCTAAAACAGGCCACGGCCTACCTAGGAGGCCCCTACGAGTTCATGGGGGTAGCCATAAGACGGGAGGAAAGGCAAGCCCGCCTGGAGGAGATGCGGGCCATAGCCAGGGCTTTGGAAAAAGCCTTGCGCTTCATCCGGGTAGCGGAGGCCCGGCTCATCGCCGATACCCTGCCCAAGGCCCTCATCGCTGGCGGGGATGAAGTAAGGCTTAAGGCCATCATCGAGCGCTATCGCAAGGATCTCTACCCCACCGGGGTACGCATCGACCTCGAGGCGGCCCGCCGGGTGGCGGAAAGCCAGATAGAAGCTGGCCTCTTGCCGCCAGGCTTCAAGGTGGAAAGGCTCCTGGACCTGGAGGTGCTGGGTAGTGCTTGAGGTTCAAGGAATCTCCTTAGGCTACGGGTCCACCTTGGTCTTGGAAGGGGTGGACCTGAGGGTGGAAGCGGGAGAATTTGTAAGCCTAGTTGGGCCCTCGGGGAGTGGGAAGAGTACCCTACTCCGAACCATCGCTGGGCTTCTCACCCCCCAAAAGGGATCCATCCGAAGAGGGTGTACTCAAGAGGAAATCGGCTTTCTATTCCAAGAAGACGCCCTCCTACCTTGGCGCACCGCCCGGGATAACGTGGCCCTGGGCCTAAGGATCCGCGGCTGGCCCAAGGAGCAAGCCTGGAAAGAGGCGGAGGCTTGGCTGGAGCGCCTGGGCCTCGAGGGATTAGGCAACCGCTTTCCCCACCAGCTCTCTGGGGGCCAGCGGAAAAGGGTGGCCCTGGCCCAAGTCCTCGTGCTCAAGCCCCGCCTCCTCCTCATGGACGAACCCTTCGCCAGCCTGGACGCCATCCTCCGCACCCAGGTGACCCAGGATCTCTTGGCCCTGGTGGAGGAGGAGGGCATTACGGTGCTTTTGGTCACCCATGACCTAGAGGAGGCCCTAAGCCTCTCCGACCGGGTCTACCTGCTCTCCCAAGGCCCAAGGGCCCGTATCGTCCAGGAGTACCGCCTTCCGTTCCCCAGGCCCCGCGACCCTATAGGGGTGAAGGCGGACCCCCGGTTCGGCACCTACCTGCAAAGGCTCTGGCAGGAACTCAAGGAGGTTTCCCTATGCGCCGCGCCCTAAGCCTAATTCTCCTCCTGCTCCTGTGGGAGGCCTTGGCCGCCCTAGGCCTGCTTAATCCCCTCTACGCCCCTCCTCCCCACCAGGTCCTCCTCACCCTCCTGGCGCTCTTCCAAGAAGGAGAGATATGGCCTCATCTACGAGCCACCTTCACCGCGGCCATGTTGGGTCTAGGAGCCGGTATCCTCCTGGGTGGGATCCTGGGTCTCTTGGCCGCCTTCAGCCCACTGGTTTCAGATGTGTTGGAACCTGTAATGCTCCTCCTCAATGCCATTCCTCGGGTGATCCTCGCCCCCCTCTTCGTTATCTGGTTGGGCATTGGCCTGGCCTCCAAGGTGGCCCTTAGTCTAGTCCTGGTGGCAGTCCTTATCTTCTTCGCTGTCTTTGGCGGCGTGAAGCAGGTGGACCCAAGGCTGGTGGAAAGGGTTAGAACCCTAGGGGGAAACCAATACTGGCTTCTCAAGGAGGTCTACCTCCCCTCCATCGCCGCCTGGGTCCTCTCGTCCTTGAAGGTAGCGGTGGGCTTTGCCTTTACAGGGGCGGTGGTGGGTGAGTTCGTGGCTGCCAGCCAAGGCCTTGGCTACCTTCTTTCCTTTGCCCAAACCACGTATAACGCTAAGCTCAGCCTGGCCTTGATCACCCTCATCGTGGCCTTCGTTCTTCTTCTTTTCGCCTTCTTCAACCGTCTAGAAGCCTCGCTGCTACGCTGGCGTCCTCAAGCTTCCCAAGGCACACCTGGTTAGCGCACCAGGAGCACGGGGCAAGGGGCCTCTGCCAACACCTTCTGGCTTTGGCTTCCCAAGAAAAGGCTGCCAATCGCCCCCAGGCCCCGGGTACCCATGACGATGAGGTCAGCCCGCTCCCCTATGGCGGCTTCCAGGATGGCCTCCGCAGGGCGTCCCTCGAGGAGAAGGGCATCCTCCCGGGGCACTCCCGTGAGGCCCACAGCCTCCGCCAGGACTTTTTCCGCCCGCTCCAGCCGCCTTTTCAAGGCCTCCTGGAAGAAGGGCTCTCCCAGGTAGTCGGGGACAGGCTCATAGACATGAACCACCACCAGCCTGGCCCCATGGGCCTCGGCTTCCATCTTGGCTATCCTCGCCGCCCGCTTAGCATGCTCCGAACCGTCATAGGCTAGGAGGATGGTCTTGAACATGGCCTAAGCTTATCAGGCCTGGGCTCGTTTTTCCGAAGGAATTTCCACCTTACGCCCGCAACGGCAGGTATCCCCCTCGATCCGGAAAAGCGTGCCGTCCGCCTTGGGATACAGCCAAAGGGTGCCGCAGTCAGGGCAGCGTACCTCCGCCACCAAGGAGCGGATCTCCTCGGGGGAGAAGCGGTAGACCTCTCCGCACCAGTGGCAGACCACCTCCGCACCCCCGTCCTTCACGATCATGTCCTCCCGTTCCTCCGGGGTGAAGAAGACCAGAGCCTCCAGGGCCTTCTCCCGGTTACAGCGGCAGCGGAAGCGGGCGGGGATCTCGTTTAAAGGGTAACCCAAGGCCTTGAGATCCGTCCTTTCAAAACCCAGGCCAGCAAGAAGCCTTTCCAAGGCAGCTTCCAAGCCCTCCCGCAAGAGGGGCGTGATGCCGCTTAAACCCGCCAGGTTGGCCTCGAGGCGGGAAAGAACCTCCTCGGGAGTATCCGGCATCACCTGGATGGCCACACCCCCCGCCACCTCCACCTCCCCTTCCCCCTTGACCCGCACCCCTAAGAGAACGGCAGAGGGAATCTGCTCCGACTGCCAAAGATAGTGGGCGAGATCCTCGGCGATCTCCCCGGAAACCAGGGGCACGGTGCTGGTGTAGACCTCCCCGTTCGGGAGGCTCCGGTCCACCCGCAACACCCCGGCACCGATGAGTTCCCCCACATTGAGCTTTCCATCCTCCCGCAAGGGCACCTCCGCCCTCGGGTTACGCACGTACCCTCGTACGTTTCCAGCCACATCCGCCTCGGCCACGAGCCCACCCAAGGGCCCCGTGCCCTCGATGCGCAGAGTAACCCGCTCCTTGGGTGTTTTCAGGAGGAGCTGGGCCAGCAACAACGCCCCGGTCATGGCCCGGCCCAAGGCGGCGGTGGCGGTGAGGGAAAGCCCGTGGCGGCGCCGGGCTTCCTCCACCACGTCGGCCGTGTCCGCGCCCACCACCCTAAGCTGGCCATCCCCTGCCAAGCCCCTCAGGATCCTGCCCATACCCCGCCATTATGCCATGGGCCTATAATCCCCCATATGGGCCTCCGCATCTACGACACTTTGCAAAGGAGGAAGGTGGATTTCACCCCCACCACCCCGGGGCACGTGGGAATCTATGTCTGCGGCCCCACCGTATACTCTGACCCCCACCTGGGCCATGCCCGGGGACCCATTGTTTACGACGTGCTCCGCCGCTACCTGCTCCACCAAGGCTACCGGGTACGCTTCGTCTCCAACATCACCGACGTAGGCCACCTCACCGACGACGCCGACCAGGGGGAGGACAAAATCGAGCGCCGGGCCAAGCTGGAAAGGCTCGAACCCATGGAGGTGGCGGAGAAGTACACCTGGAGCTACTTCGACGCCATCACCGCCCTAAACGTGCTCCGACCTTCCATCGCCCCTAGGGCCAGTGGTCATATCCCGGAGCAGATCGAGCTCACGGAAAGGCTCTTAAAGCTGGGTTTCGCCTACGAGCGAAAGGGTAGCGTCTACTTCCGGGTGCGGGCCTTTCCTGAGTACGGAAAGCTTTCGGGAAAACGCCTGGAGGAGCTTAGAGCCGGGGCCAGGGTGGAGGTGCGGGAGGAGAAGGAGGACCCCCTGGACTTCGCCCTTTGGAAGGCCGCCGAGCCCGGCCACATCATGCGCTGGAAGAGCCCCTGGGGAGAAGGGTACCCGGGCTGGCACATCGAGTGCACCGCCATGAGCCTCAAGTACCTAGGGGAAGGGTTTGACATCCACGCTGGGGGCATCGACCTCCAGTTTCCCCACCACGAGTGCGAGATCGCCCAGGCAGAGGCCGCGGGCTACCGCTTCGCCCGCCACTGGATGCACCACAACCATGTGCTTCTGGAAGGGGAAAAGATGGCCAAGAGCACGGGGAACCTGGTCCTCCTCCACGACCTCCTTAAGGCCCACGAGCCCATGGCCCTGCGCTTTTACCTCCTCCAAACCCACTACCGAAGCCCCATGGACTTCACCTGGGAGGGCCTCGAGGCAGCCAAGCGAGGCTATGCCCGCCTCCTCCAGGCCTATCGTGAGGTGCGGACCCGCCTGAACGCGGCGCACCCTGGGACCACCCCGGAGCTGGAAAGGGCCTTGGATGCCCTGGAAAAGGATTTCCTGGAGGCCATAGAGGACGACCTCAGCACCCCAGAGGCCCTGGCCGCCTTCTTCACCTTCCTCCCCGAGCTCAACAAGCTTCTCCCTGAGGCCAAGAGGGACTCCCTGAGGCGTACCGCCCAGGTCTTCCATACCCTGGGGGAAGGCATCCTGGGCCTCTTCCCCGAAAGGGTGCTGGAGGAAAAGGTGTCCGGGCCCCTTCTGGAGGGGTTAGTCGCCCTTCTTCTGGAACTTAGGGAAGAAGCCCGGCGGGCCAAGGATTACGCCAAAAGCGACCTGATCCGGGAAAGGCTCAAGTCCCTGGGCATCATCGTGGAGGACACCAAGGAAGGCCCCAAGTGGCGGATTGGCTTGGCGTAGCCTAACCAACGCAGGTCCGCGGGGTAGAGGAGGCAACCCGAAACCCTCCCTGCCGGGGCCTAGCCCCGGCAGGGAAGCACCCAGGTTCAGCGGGGGATAGGGTAGCCCTCCGCCTCGAGGACCGCCCCCGCCACCTCCCGCCTCAAGGCCACCAAGTCCACGGGCTCATGCTTGGTGAGCCTCCGGGCTGCGGAGTACACCACCCGGGCCTCATCCCCTTCCACCAAGCGGGGCAGGACGGAGAGGGCCTGTACCTGAGCCCGGTCCAGGGCTTGGAGCAGGTAGAGCCGGGCCATGGCAAGGGCAATCCCCCCAAGCCTCCTGGCCCTCAGAAGGGCGCTTTCAGCGGCGTAAGCGTCGATCAGGATATCCGCCACCGCTCCCAGGACCTCCTGCTCCTCCTCCACTTTCTCTCTGAACTTCTGGGCCGCAAGTCCGGCCACCATGAGGGCAAGCTTCTTGAGTCCCTCCACCTGGTGAGCCTCGAGGTCCTGGGGCTCCTCCAAGCTCGGCTCCAGAAGCTCCTTCTGTAGCCTCATGGCCGCCTCGAAGAGGGGTAGCTGCCCCTTCAGGGCCCTTCTCAAGAGCATCCCGGGGATGAGGAGGCGGTTGATCTCGTTGGTGCCCTCAAAGATGCGGTTGATACGGGCATCGCGGTAGGCCCTCTCGATGGGGTACTCCTGGGAGTAGCCGTAGCCCCCGTGGATCTGCACCCCCTCGTCCACCACGTAGTCCAGCACCTCGGACCCCAGCACCTTGATGATGCTGGCCTCCACCGCATACTCCTCGATCCCTGCCATCACCGCTTCAGGCCCCTTCTTGCCCTGAAGGGCCTCGTCGATCAGGCCCACGGTGCGGTAGACGGCGCTTTCGGCGGCGTAGATGCGGCTCGCCATCTCCCCCAGCTTGTGCTGGATCAGGCCGAAGCTCCCGATGGGCCGGCCAAACTGGTGGCGCTCCTTGGCGTACCTGGCGGAAAGCTCCAGGGCCCGCTTCGCCCCGCCCACCGCCCCCGCTCCCAGCTTGTACCGGCCCACGTTGAGGACGTTGAAGGCGATCTTGTGCCCCTTGCCGATCTCCCCCAGGACGTTTTCCACGGGGACCTTCACGTCCTCGAGGATCACCTGGCGGGTGCTGGAGGCCTTGATGCCCATCTTCTTCTCCTCGGGGCCGAAGGAGAGCCCAGGAGTATCCCGCTCCACCAAGAAGGCGGTGAAGTGCTCCCCATCCACCTTGGCGAAGACGGTGAAGAGGTTGGCGAAGCCGGCGTTAGAGATCCACTGCTTGACCCCGTTCAGGATGTAGTGCCTGCCGTCCGCCGAAAGGGTAGCCCGGGTCTTGGCCGCCAGGGCATCCGAGCCTGATCCCGGTTCCGTGAGGCAGTAGGCGGCGATCCACTCCCCGCTCGCCAGCTTGGGGAGGTACTTCCGCTTCTGCTCCTCGGTGCCGAAGTAGACCAGGGGCAGGGTACCGATGGAGGTGTGGGCCCCGTAGGTGACGGAAAAGCCCCCCGTGCCCGAAAGCTCCTCCGCCACCACCGTGGAGATCACCTTGGGGAGGTCCAGCCCCCCGTACTCCTCGGGCACGTCGATCGCAAGGAGCCCAAGCTCCCCTGCCTTCCGCATGAGGGGCACGTTGAGCTCTAGCTCCCCGTGCTCCATACGCTCCAAAAGGGGCAACACCTCCCTTTCCACGAAGGCGCGGGTGGTGCGGGCGATCTCCTTGACGCTCTCGTCAAAGTCCTCGGGGGTGTAAACCCGCTCGGGGGCCTCCAACAACCAACCCCCACCCCTCTGCCAAAGCTTCTTCTCCTCCGTCATGGCTCCCTCCTAGGCTGGGTAAACCTCAAAGACCCCGGCAGCCCCCATGCCGCCGCCAATGCACATGGTCACCAGACCGTACCCCCCGCCCCGTTTCCCCAGCTCGGCGATGAGCTGGGCGGTGAGCTTGGCCCCCGTGGCCCCCAAGGGGTGCCCCAGGGCGATGGCCCCACCGTTCACGTTGGTCCTTTCCTCAGGCATCTCCAAGGCCCGCATCACCGCCAGAACCTGGGCGGCGAAGGCCTCGTTGAACTCGATGAGGCTGATCTGGTCCAGGCTGAGGCCTGCCCGCTTCAGGGCCTTAGGCACCGCCTTGACGGGGCCTATGCCCATAACATCCGGCTCTACCCCGGCCACGGCGAAGCTGATGAAGCGGGCCAAGGGTTTCAGGCCCAGGGCCTCCGCCTTCTCCCGGCTCATGACCACCACCGCCGCCGCCCCATCGGAGTAGGGGCTTGCGTTCCCCGCCGTCACGGTGCCCCCTTTTTTGAACGCGGGCCGCAGCTTGGCCAAGGCCTCCAGGGAGGTGTCGGGCCTCACGGTCTCGTCCCTTTCAAAAAGGGTTTCCTCCACCACCTTCTTGGTTCCCTGGTAGCGCACCTTGGGTACCCGGATGGGCACCACCTCGGTAAACCGACCCTCGGCCCAAGCCTTGGCCGCCCTTTGGTGGCTTCTCAGGGCCCAGCGGTCCTGGTCCTCCCGGCTAATGCCGAAGCGCTCCGCCACCCTCTCGGCGGTGAAGCCCATGCCGATATAGGTGGAGTACCCCTCTGGGGTCCACTCCGTAGGGGTGAGGTCGGGGTGGAGGCGGGTGTGGTAGCCCGACATGGGCACCCGGCTCATCATCTCCACCCCACCCGCCAGCACCGCATCCGCCATGCCGGTCATCACCGCCTGGGCAGCCATGGCGATGGTCTGGAGGCCGCTGGAGCAAAAGCGGTTGATGGTGGCTCCTGCTACCTCCACGGGAAAGCCAGCCCTTAAAAGGGCCAGACGGGCGATGTTCAGCCCCTGGGCTGCCTCGGGCATGGCGCAACCCCAGAGGACATCCTCGAGCTCCTTGGGATCCAGGCCCACCCGCTCCACCGCCTGCCGCATCACCTGGGCCGAGAGGTCCACGGGATGCAAGGTGGCCAAGGCTCCATCCTTCTTGCCCCGGGCCACGGGGCTCCGCACTGCACTGACGATTACCGCTTCCCGCATGGTTCCACCTCTTTAGTTCCTAAGGGGCTTGCCCGTCTTCAAGGTGTAGGCGATCCGCTCCTGGGTCTTCCGGGTGCCGAGGAGCTTCAAGAAAGCCTCCCGTTCCAGATCCAAAAGGTCCCACTCGGAAACCTCCCGCGCCGGGCCTTCTCCACCCGTGAGCACCTGGGCGATCTCCAGGCCGATTCGCATGTCGTGGTCCGTGATCTCCCCTGCCTCCCGGAAGGCCCAAACCGCATAGCGCAGGTTGCCCAAAGCCTCACTACCCAGGACGCGGATCCGAGGAGGAAGGGGCGGGCGGTAGTCCGGGGCCAGCTCCAGGACCCGCCGCTTGGCGTCAGCGATGAGGAAATCCCGGTTCATGCTGATCCGATCCCGGTCCCTCAAGAAGCCCATCTTGCGGGCCTCGAGGGCGCTGGTTGAGGTCTTGGCCATGGCGATGAGGTTGAAGGCCCTCTTCACCGCCTCAAAGGGATCCGCCTCCTCGTAGGGCTCGAGCTCCTGGGTAAACCGGAGGAGCATCTCCTTGGTGCCACCCCCAGCGGGCAAAAGCCCCACCCCGGCCTCCACCAAGCCCATGTAGAGCTCCGCATGGGCCTGGACGGCGTCCGCGTGCAAGGTGAACTCCGCCCCGCCCCCCAGGGTGAGGCCGAAGGGGGCCACCACTACTGGGAAGGGGCTATAGCGCAAGGACATGGAAGCCTTCTGGAACTGCCGCACCGCCAGGGATAGCTCGTCCCAGTCCCCTTCCTGGGCCAGGGAGAGGATCAAGGCCAGGTTAGCCCCGGCGGAGAAGGCCCTCGGGTCCTCGTTGCCGATGACCAGGCCCACATAGCCCTTTTCCTCCACATACTCCAGGCTCTTCTGGAGCATGCGGATCACACCTTCCCCGATGGCGTTCATCTTGGTGCGGAACTCCAAAAGGGCCACCCCATCCCCCAGGTCCAGCAGGGCCGCCTCCTTTCCCTCCAGCAGGGTCTTGCCCTCGGACTTGAGGGCTTTCAGGGAAATAACCCCCTCCCGCTTGGGCAAGGGGTGGTAGGCCCCGTCAAAACCCAGGTAGGTGCCGTTTCGGTAGAAGGCCCCCTGGGCCTTGCCCAAAAGCTCGGGCTTGGGAAGGCCGTACTCCGCGAAAAGGGCCTCGAGGCGCCCGTGGCCCAGGGCATCCATGTTCTTGAAGGGCCCCTCCTCCCAGCCGAAGCCCCACTCCAGGGCCTGGTCCACGGAAACCAGGTCGTAGGCGATCTCGGAAACCTTCTCCAAGGCGTAGTGGGCGGTGCGGGCAAAAAGCTCCCTAAGGAAGGCCCCGTACTTGCCGGGAAGCTCCACCACCTTGGGAAGCCTTTCCGCCAAGGGTAAATCCCGGAGAGTTTTCAGCTCAGGAAGGTCCAGCGTGGTCCGGGGAGCATAGTCCAAGGTGCGGTAATCCAAGGTGTAGATCTCCCCGTTCACCCGTTTGTAAAACCCCGCACCCGTTTTCTCCCCCAGCCGGCCTTCCTCCACCAGGCGCAGGACCCAGTCCGGCAGGGCGAAGTCCTCCCCGGTGGCCTGGGCCAACTCCTCCGTAACCAGCTTCAACACATCCAGCCCCGTGAGGTCAGCAGTGCGGAAGGTGGCGGAGTTGGGTCGGCCCAGAAGGGGCCCCGTGAGGGCATCCACCTCGTCGATGCTGAGGCCGTGCTTTTCCATAAGGCGCACCGCCTGCACCATGCCGTAAACCCCAAGCCGGTTGGCGATGAAGCCGGGGGAGTCCTTGGCCAGGACCGTGCCCTTGCCCAGGATGCGCTCGCCGAAGCGCCGGATTTCCCTTAAGACCTCTGGGTCGGTTTCAGGGGTGGGGATCAGCTCCAAGAGGTGCAGGTAGCGGGGCGGGTTGAAGAAGTGGGTGCCCAAAAAGCGGCGGCGAAAGGCCTCCGATCGCCCTTCCAAAAGCACCCGCATGGGGATCCCGCTGGTGTTGGAGCTGATGATGGCCGTGGGTTTCAGGATGGCCTCCAGTCGCTCGTAAAGGGCCCGCTTAGGCTCAGGTTTCTCGATGATGGCCTCCACCACCCAGTCGCAGTCCGCAAGCTTCTCCAGGTGGTCCTCGGTGTTGCCGATTTCCACATAGCGGGCCAGATCAGGATCCATGAAGGCTGCGGGCTTGGCCTTCAAGGCCCTCTCCAGGCCCCTTTTGGCCAGCTCGTTGCGATCCTCCTTGCCCGGGATGTCCAAAAGGACCACCGGGATCCCGGCGCTTACCACCAAGGCGGCAATCCCGCCCCCCATGGTTCCCGCGCCCACCACGCCTACCTTCTTGATCATGGTCACCTCCTTATACTGAGTCAAAGTTTACGGCAGGCTCAGCGGGCTTGTCAAAGGGGTCCGCCAACAGCGCAAAATGCGCGACCGAACGCGCCCGCCTACAACCGCATCAGAAGCAACGGGTTTCGCGCCAACGCGCTAGGCCCAGCGTAAGGGAGGAAACGGGTGCAGTGCACTTTTACGCAGAGAGCCCAGCTTATAACTGGGCTTTGCAACTTGATCCCGAACCCCTAAATATCGGCGAAGAGGTACAGGGCCTGGAGCAAAGCCTCGGGGTAGTCCCGGGGCTTCAAGCCCTTTTTCTCCAGACGAAAGCCAGGAGGATACTGGGTAAGCTCCACCCGGAAGGGAAGTTGCCTCAAGGCCTTGGCGTCGTAATCCAGGGGCCAGCGGGGAAAGACGACCTGGAGGTGGGTAAGGTCCTCCGTGATGGAGACCACCCCTTTCCGTTCCGCCACCAGGCGGAGCCGGGCAAGGGCCAGGAAGTTTTCCGCCTCCTCGGGAAGGGGGCCATACCGGTCCTTAAGTTCCCTGGCGATGCGGGAAACCTCCGCCAGGCTCCTGGCCTCGGCCAGACGGCCGTAGTAGCGGCTACGGCCCTCGAGGCTCGGCACGTACTCCGCAGGAAGCCGGGCGGAAACCCCCAGGTCCAGGGTAACGTGCCTTCTCTCCTCCTCGGCCTCCCCCTTGAGCTTGCGAATGGCCTCTTCCAGAAGCTCGCTGTAGACCTCGAGGGATAGAGCCCGGATGTGCCCGTGTTGCTCGGGGCCCAGGAGATTCCCCACGCCGCGGATCTCCATATCCTTCTCCGCCAGGAGATGGCCGCTTCCCAGGTCGGAAAGATCAGCGATGGCGTTGAGGCGCTTTTCCGCCGCCTCGGTGAGCCTGGGAGGATGGAAGAGGTAGGCGTAGGCCTCCTGCTCCCGCCGCCCCACCCGGCCCCGGAGCTGGTACAAGGTGGCGAGGCCCAGACGGTCAGCCCGCTCGATGAGGATGGTGTTGGCCTCGCCCACGTCCAGGCCTGATTCGATGATGGTGGTGGCCAGAAGGACATCGTAAGCCCCCTCGGCGAAGAGGAGCATGGTTTCCTCCACCAGGCCCTCGGGCATCTGGCCGTGGACCACCCCGATGCGGGCTTCGGGCACCAGGTTCTCCAGGTAGCGCCTTCTCGCCTCGATGGAGGCCACCCGGTCGTGCACGTAGAACACCTTGCCCCCCCTTTCCAGCTCAAAGAGGATGGCCTCCCGAACCAAAAGGGGGTCAAAGGGAGCCAGGAAGGTGCGAATGGGCTTCCGGCCTGGGGGTGGGGTCTTGATGCTGGATAGGTCCTTCAGGCCCACCAGGGCGGAATAAAGGGTGCGGGGGATGGGCGTGGCGGAGAGGTAAAGGGTATCCACCTCGGCCTTCAGCTCCCGGATCCGCTCCTTCTGCGCCACCCCGAAGCGGTGCTCCTCGTCCACAATCAAAAGCCCGAGATCCTTAAAGCGCACGTCGGGCTGGAGAAGACGGTGGGTGCCGATGACGATGTCCAGGGTGCCCTTTTCCAATCCCTCCAGGATGGACTTCTCCTCCCTCTCAGGGGTAAAGCGGGAAAGCACCCCGATGCGCACGGGAAGCCCGGCAAACCGCTCCCGGAAGGTCTTGCCATGCTGCTCCGCCAAAAGGGTGGTGGGCACCAAAAAGGCTACCTGGGCCCCGTGCCCCACCACACGGTGGGCAGCCCGGAGGGCAATCTCCGTCTTGCCAAAGCCCACGTCCCCGGAGATGAGCCGGTCCATGGGGAAAGGAGCCTCGAGGTCCCGCAGGACCTCCTCCAGGGCCTGTTTCTGGTCCGGGGTGAGCTCGTAGGGGAAGCCCCTCTCGATAAGGGGATCCCACTCCGGCAAGGGAGGAAAGGCCCGGCCCGGGGTAGCCTTCCGCTTGGCCTGAAGGATGAGAAGCCGTGCCGCCAGCTCCTCCACATCCTTCCTGGCCTTCTCCTTAAGCCGCTGCCACTCCCCCTTGCCCAGGGAGGAAAGCTCCGGAGGGTCATCGGTGGTGCCCGGGTGGCGCTTGAGGAGGGGGAGCTGTTCCACGGGCAGGTAGAGCCGCCCCTCCCCCCGGTAGCGCAACACCAGGTAGTCCCGCTTGGCCCCCAGGACCTCCCGGGTCTCCAGGCCCAGGAACTGGCCGATGCCGTGGTCGGGGTGGATGAGGAAGTCCCCCGGGGAAAGGGCCCCGGGGTCGGAGAGGCCCTCCCCGGAGCGGAGCCTGGCCCGCACCCCCCCGGTGGCGAAGACCAGGGCCTCGGTGAGGAGGACATGCTCTCCCCACTCCGCCCCGCCCTCAAAGGCCCCGGGCAGGAGGGCAAGCCTCCCCTTGGGCCCGGGAAACCGCTCCAGCACCAAAGGATCCAGGGGGGCCAGGCGGCGCCTCAGGTACTCCAGGGTGCGCCCGTGGCCCACGAAGAGGTGGACCCGCTTCCCCTCGGCCAGCCAGCGGGCCAGGTCCCTCTCCAGGGCCTTGAGGCTACCCCGGTAGGGAGGGAGGGGCCTCACCCCAAGCTCCAGGAGGGGAAACTCCCCGTGCGCCCCCAGGGCCACCACCGGCCGCCCGGCCAGGAGGGAAAAAAGCTCCCTGGGGGCTAGGGCCGGGGTGTCCAGGTAGACGGGACCGGGGAAGTGGAGGACCTTTTGGGAGGTAAACGCCTCCGCCTTGCCCGGCTTGGGCAGGAGGACATGGCGCCTACGGGGCTCGCCCTCCCAGAAAAGCCGCTCCAGCTCCTCCCCGAAGAACTCCAGGCGCAAAGGCCCAAGCTCCAAGACCTCCCCCAGGACCCGGTAATCCTCGTCTCGGGCATAACCCAGGCGCAGGAGGCGGTCCAAAAGCTCCGTGCGGGGATAGGCCCGGCCCACCTCCAGCACCATGCGCCAGGCAGAGGGGTCCTCGGGAAAGGGGGCCAGGGCCTCCTCGTAGCTGAGGAGGAAGAGGGCCTTCTCCTCCATGGCCTCGAGGCCCGGGTTCGCGTACACCGGCACCCCGAAGGCGGAGAGGTCCCGCCAGCGCCTCAGGCGGTCCTCGGGGACCAGGAGGAGGGCAGGAAGGTCTTCCCGGGCCAAGAGGAGGGCCGCCGCCACCTGGGGCAGGGCCAGACGGTGGCCGTAGAGTTTTTCCAGAAGGATCTCCATGCCGCAAGGCCCTAAAGGGCCAACGGCTATTCTACGGCGTAGGCGTGCACCGCCAAAGCCCCCAGGCCCACGTTGGCGGCGATGGTGGCCCCCGAGCGGGTGATCCGTCCTCGCTCCAGGCGCAGGGCGCCCTCGAGGGCCCGCTTCAATCCGTCCACCCACTCGCTCCTGGCATCGGTGTGGGCGATGGTGATGCGGGCGGTACGTCCTTGGAATTCATCCAGTACTAACCGGGCCAGGGCCTCCGGGACGGAGTTCTCCCGGGCCACCTTCAGGAAGCGGATGTGCCCCTTCTCAATCCGCAGGATAGGGCGCAGGCCCAGGAGGTTGCCCACCACCTCGCCAAAGCGGGGCAGGCGGCCGTTGCGGGCCAGGTGGGAAAGGTCGGCCACGCTGAAGTAGAGGCTGGAGCGCTTCAAGCGCTCCATCTCCCGCACGATCTCCTCCTCGTCCGCCCCCTTCTTCAGCATCTCCACCGCCCGGAGCACCATGGCCCCAAGCCCGGCGGAGACCATCCCCGAGTCCACCACCCGGATGCGGTTGGGGGCCACCTTAAGCGCGGCCTCCCGTGCCCTTTCCACGGTCTTGGAAAGCTCCCCGGAAACATGGATGGAAAGGAGGCGGTCGTAGACCTTGAGGTGGCGCTCGTAGACCTCAACGAAGTCCTCCACCGCCGGGGGCTCGGTCACCGGCTCCGCCCCCGCGCGGATGGCCTGGTAGAGGGCATCGGGGGTGAGTTCCTGCCAGTCCTTGTACTTGCGGCCCATGAGGTGCACGTAGATGGGCACCGTCCCCACCGCCTCCTCCTGGAGGACCTTGGGGGAGAGGTCGGCCGCGGTGTCGGTCACGAGACCCAGCTCCACGCCCCCCATCTTATACCGGGTCAAAGGGATGGGGGCTATAATGGCGGGCGGGTCTGGCCCATGATCCTGGTTACCGGTTTTGAACCCTTTGGCGGCCTGAGGCATAACCCCTCCGCCGCCCTCTTGGACCTCCTGCCGGAAGAGGTGGGAGGAAGGCCTCTCAGGAAGGCCGTGCTTCCCGTAGACGCCGAGGCCCTGCCCACCGCCCTTGCCGCCCTCCACGCCCTGGAGCCTGAGGCGGTCCTCCACCTGGGCCTGGCCGAGGGCCGGCCCCAGCTCACCCTGGAGCGCCTGGCGGTGAACCTCCTGGACTTTGACCGCCCCGACAACCGCGGGCAGGTCCTGGAGGACACCCCGGTGGTCCCCGGCGGCCCCCTGGCCCTCCCCGCCCGTTTTCCCGTCAAGCAGGCCCTGAAGCGCCTCCAGGAAGCGGGCCTTCCCGCTAGGGTTAGCCTCTCTGCCGGAAGCTACCTCTGCAACCAGGCCTTTTACCTTTCCCTCTACCATCTGCCCGAACGCGTGCCCGTGGCCTTCCTCCATCTTCCCCCCGACGAGACCCTAGCCCTGGAAAAAGGCGGGGCCTACGTGCCCCTAAGGGAACAGGCCCGGGCAGTCCGGGTGCTTTTGGAGCTCCTGTGAGGCTTCTTTTCGTTTCCAACGGTCCCACGGAGGATGCCATCGGCGCCCGTATTGCCCAGGGGTTGGGCCTCGAGGCCTACGCCCTGCCCTTGGTCGGCCGCGGGAAGCCCTACGAGGGAATAGCCCGGGAGATTCTGGGTCCACGGCAGGAGATGCCCTCGGGAGGCTTTCTCTTCGGCAGCCTGGAAAACCTCCTGGCCGACCTCCGGGCGGGTTTTCTCTCCATGTCCTGGGCCCAGTGGCGCACCGCCTGGCGCTTTGAACCCCAGGTGGTGGTGGTGGTGGGGGACGCCTACGCCCTCAGCGTGGGGGTCCTGGCCGCCCGGGGATGCCCTGTTTACCACGTAAATCCCCTGGTGTCCGCCCACTACCTGGAGCAAGCCTCCTGGATAGAGGTCCTCCTGGACTGGGGCGGGAGCGACTTCACCCCTTACGAACGCCTCCTGCACCGCAGGGTCCGGGCGGTGTTCGTACGCGATGAGGCTAGCCTCCGCCGGCTTCGGTCCCTGGGCGTAGCCCATGCCCACTGGTACGGCAGCTTCGCCATGGACCTTCTCCCCCCTCCCGAGCGGGACCTTACCCCTTACCTGGGCACAGACCCCCTCCTCGCCCTCCTGCCAGGCACCCGTGGGGACGAGGCCTTCAGCCTGCCCCTCATGCTGGAAGCCAGCCGCCACCTCCCCCTGACCCCGGCCGTGGCCTGGGCCAAGGACTGGTCCCGCCTCCCCCCGCTTTCCGGTTGGCAGGCAGAAGAGGTGGACGCCAACACCCTCCGCCTGGAAAAGGAGGGCCGGACGGCCTGGGTGCTCCGGGGGGCCTTTTCCGCCATCCTTCACCGAAGCCGCTTGGCCCTGGCCACGGCGGGCACGGCCACGGAGCAGGCAGCCGGCCTGGGAATACCCGTGATAGGCTTCCCCACCCCTGGCCCCCAGTACACCCGGGCTTTCGCTCGAAGGCAGAAACGCCTTCTGGGAAAGGCCCTACACCTGGTGGAACCCGACCCTTACCAGATTGCCGGCCAAGGCCTCATCCTCCTCCAGGCTCCGGAAGCCTACGCCCAGGCCAGCCAAGCCGGCAAGGAGCGCATCGGCCCGCCGGGTGGCATCCCTGGGACCGTGGAGCACGTCTACCGAGACCTGCACCAGCTAGGGCTGGTGCGTGGGGTATGCTAGACTTCGCATGCGCCTCTACCGCGTAGGCCTTTTCACCGACGTCTATTTCCCCAACCCCAACGGGGTCACCACCAGCGTTTACCTTCTCCTCCGGGAACTCCGCCGCATGGGCCACGAGGCTTGGGTGGTAGCCCCCCACCACCCCGAGGCCCCGGAGGGCGAGGAGGGGGTGGTACGGGTGCCTTCGGTGGCCTACCCCTTCTACGAGGGCCAGCAGATCGCCCTGCCCTCGGCCCGGCACCTGCCCACAGAGTTTGAACTGATCCACACCCACACCCCCCTCACCCTGGGGGTCTGGGGCCTCAGGATCGCCCGCAACAAGGGCCTGCCCCACGTGTCTACCTTCCACACCCACTACGAGAAGTACGCCCACTACGTGCCGGGTTTGGCCATTCTGGACAAGTACACCGGCATCGTGCCCCGGCTGGCCAAGGCCTTCTATAACCGGGTAGAGGTGGTCATCGCCCCCACGGAACCCGTGAGGCGACTGGCGGAGAGCTACGGCATAGAGCGGCCCATCCGGGTGATCCCCACGGGGATTGACAACCGCATCCTGGAGGAAGCCCCTCTCCCCTCCCCTTCCCCCTGGCCCGAGGGCAAGCGCCGCCTCATCACCGTGGGCCGCTTGGGAAAGGAGAAGTCCTTTGACGTGGTGCTCCGGGCAGTGGCCGAGCTGGCCCGGGAGGAGGACGTCTTCCTGGTGCACATCGGCGAGGGGCCGGAGCTCCAGCCCCTTCAGGCGCTGGCCCGGGAGCTGGGCATAGGGGAGCGGGTGCGCTTCCTGGGGCCCGTGCCCTACCGACGCATCGGGGGGTATTACCGCCTGGCCGAGCTCTTCCTCTTTGCCAGCGAGACGGAGACCCAGGGCCTCGTCATCTGGGAGGCCCAGGCCATGGGGGTTCCCGTGGTGGCCGTGGGGGCGGAGGGCACCCTGGAGGGGGTGGAAGAGGGCAAGACCGGCTTCCTGGTGCCCCCAGGGGATTACCGGGCCCTGGCGGAGAAGGCCTTAGAGCTCCTGAAGGACGAGGAAAAGCGACAGCGCCTGAGCCTCCAGGCCCGGGCCTGGGCCATGGAACGCTCCGCGGAACGCATCGCTGAGCGGATCGTGGCCGTCTACGACGAGGCCAGCGAGATCCTGCGGGCCGAGCCCCGGAGGCTCATCTTTCCTTTTCCCCGGCTTCCCCGAAGTAGCCTCGAGGATCACCCAGGAGGTTTTTAACCTGCTGGGCCAAAAACCTTCCCCATCCTCCCTTTAATCTCCTGGGCGAGGTTAAGACCAGGGCCTCGGGTACATACCTGACCCTCCCCACCCGCTTGAGCTTCCAGCCCAAAAGCACGTCCTCCCGGGCCTCCACCTCGGGAAACCCCCCCACTTTCAGGGCGGCCTCCCTCAAAAACATCATGTTGGCCCCGGCCAGGTTGGGTTTCCCCAAGAAGGCCATGAGGTTCAGGAACGCTCGGTAGCCCCACTCGGAAGCCAAAGCCGTCCAGGGAGAAACCCCATAGAAGCGCAAGGGACCATAGAGGGCTATCGCGCCCTTCGCATGCCGGGACAGGCTCTGAAGCCAGGTGGGAAGGGGGATGGAGTCGGCATCGGTCATGGCCACCCACTCCCCCCGGGCAGCCAGAAGCCCCGCCTGGCGAGCGTAGGCCACCCCCTTCCGGGGGCAATACACCACCCGCACACCAAATCCCTCCGCCACCTCCCGCGTGCGGTCGGTGGAGGCATTATCCACCACGATCACCTCAAAAGGCGGCAGCGTCTGCGCCAAAACCGCCTGCAAGGCCTTGGGCAAAAAAGCCTCTTCGTTGCGAGCAGGGATCACCACACTGATGCGCACGGGTATACTCTAGCGTGTTTCGCTATCTGCCATGGGCCAGGGAGGGACTTTTCGTATTCCTGCGCCTGGTCCTAGCTGTAGGCCTCATGGAGGGGGTACGAAGCGGCTTCTTCGCTGGCCTTCTTCCCTTCTATGCCCCCGAGCACCTGGGGCTTAGCCCGGCTACCTTCACCCTGGCCTTCACCTTTCACCAGCTCTCCGAGAACCTCTCCAAAACCTTCGGAGGGCTCCTCGCGGAAAGGGTAGGGTTCGGCCGCACGGTTACCCTAGCGGCCTTCACCGGCCTTCTGGTTCTCCTCCTCACCTCCAAAGCCCATGCTGGCTGGCTTCTTTGGGGGCTCGCCATCCTCTGGGGTCTCACCATGTCCACCCTCTACCCCGGACTCATGACCCTGGCGAGCCGCATCGCCGTGCCCGGGCGGGAAGCACGGGCCCTATCCTTTACCCTGACCCTGGTGATGCCCTGGGTGGGCATCGGCCTGGTGGGGGTGGGGCAGGTGGCCCAAAAAGAACCCGAGGCCGCCCTCACCCTGCTCCTCGCCGCCCAGGGTATGACCCTCCTCCTTGCCCTAAGCCTCTTCCCCTTCCGCATCCCCATTCCCCAAAAGGCACGGGAACCCTATCCCCTTAAGCGGCTTTTGCTTTTCCTGCCCGCAGCCTTTGGTCAAACCTTCGCTCCCGCCTTGGTCTCCCTCTTCATCCTCCGCTTCGCCAAGGAGGAGCTGGCCCTCGAGCCCATTGCTCTGGGAGGGCTTCTCCTCCTGGGTGGGGGGCTGGCCTTAGGCCTTTTGCCCTTTACCGGCCGGCAAGTGGACCGGAGGGGCTACCGCTTCGCCCTGGTGAGCGGGCTCCTCCTTTTGGCCTTGGTAATGGCCCGCCTGGCCTTTACCCGTAGCCCGGGCGAACTTGCCCTACTGGCTGCCTTGGGAGGCCTGGGCTTCAGCCTTTTCCTGCCCGGGTGGAATGGCTTTCTGGCGAGAAACCTACCTCAGGAAAACCGGGCGGCCGTATGGGGAGGGCTGATGACCGTGGAAGGGCTAGGGGTGGCCTTGGGACCTGCGGTGGGAGGTCTTTTATGGGAAACCTTGGGCATAAAGGCACCCTTTCTCGCAGGTAGCGCCACCTTTTTGCTTCTCAGCGTCTTTTACGCGGTTCTCTTCTGGAGGATGCGGTGGAACTGATCCTGGGCTTGATCCTCCTACTCTATGGGCTTTCCGACCTCCTCTTTCGCTTTCTGGGCCTCGGAGCCTACGCCCACGCCTCGAGGCGCACCCCCAAGGTGGCCCTGACCTTCGACGACGGCCCCTCGGAGAGGACGGAAGCCCTCTTGGGGCTTTTGCGCCGATACGGGGTCAAGGCCACCTTTTTCCTAACCGGGGAACGGGCCAAGGCCCGGCCGGACCTGGTGGAAGCCATCAAGCGCGAAGGCCACCAGGTGGAGGACCACGGGGAGTGGCACCAGGCCTGGAGGCTTTTCCTGCCCTGGGTGGAGTGGGAGCACATGCGCCGGAACCCCGGGCGCTACTACCGGCCTCCCCACGGACTCCACACCCCTTTTACCCGCCTCTTTGCCCGCCTCCTGGGCAAGCGCATCGCCCTGTGGGACCTGGAAAGCAAAGACTGGCTGGACCTTCCCCCTGAGGCCCTGGCGGAAAGGCTTCTTTACTACCTGCGCCCAGGGTCCATCGTCCTCCTCCACGACGGGCCGGAGCGCACCCTCAGACTCCTGGAGCGGGCGCTTCCGGAGATGCTACGGCTGGGATACCAACCCGTCACCCTGGACGGCCTCGCCCCCTTACCCCTCACCCCGAGGCTCGCCCTTATCCGGGGGCTCCAGGGATTTGAGGAACGGTACAACGCCAAGCACCGGGTGGCCCGGGCGGGATACGGTCCCTTCGACCTCTTCCGGGTGGAGAAGAAGCCTTTTCCCGGGCCCGACCTACCCGGGCTACCCCGGGGCGCCCCTGCCCTGGAGCTCCATCTGGAAAGCCAGCGGAGCATGGAACTCTCCCCCCTCGAGGCCATCCGATACGTCCGAGAAAGCCTCAAGAAGGTGGCGGAACGGGTGGCTCAAGACCCCGAGGTGCGCTTGGTCTACGGCTACAGCTACCTGGCCCAGGGGGCCAGGCTCTTTGGCTTCCACACCCATCCCCTTCCCCCTTGGCCCCGTCTCGTGGCTACCCTGAGCAGCGCCTGGTTCCTTTGGCTGTACCGGGGGGAGCTGCCCAAGCCCGACCGCTCCTGGGCCGAGCTGACCTACCTCAGCCGGGAGGAGGTTTTAAGGCGATTCCCACCGTCCACTCCCGCTTCCCCACCCCAGGCACCCGGTGAAGGGCAAACCCCGCCTCCTTGAGGGCCCGGCGGAAAACCCCTTGGGCGGAGTACGTGGCAAGCCTTCCCCCACGCCGCAAAGCCCGGTGAAGCCCCTTTAGAACAGGCAAGGACCAAGGCCCCGGATTCACCCGGGGGCTGAAGGGATCCAGGTAAACCGCCGTGGCCCAGTCCTGGGGAAGCTCCAAAGCCTCCACCTCCCCAAAGAGGATGCGAAGCTCGCCCCAAGGCCCAAGGAAGCAGGCATTAGGCCAGCCCTTAAGGATTTCCGCAAACACCTCTTCCGCCCTGGGAAGAGGGAGGCGCACCCGCGCGAGCACCTCCCGGGGCAGCGGCTCCCGTTCCACGGCCAAATAGCGGAGGTACACCCCCCGGCCCAGGGTGCTTTCCAGGGTCACGCGGAAGTTCACCAAAAGCCCTAGGCCCACCTCGAGGACCCTGGGAGCGGGATGGAGATGGGTGAGGGTCTTCTCCAGGTAAAGCCGCCTGGCCTGGAGCAAGGCTCCCTGCCGGGGATGGTAGGCCTCCCCGTACCGTGGGTGGAAGAGGGTGGGGGTTCCATCCTGGGTGAGGATGGGCTCCACTCCCGTAGAATAGCCCCCATGGAGCTCAGCCTTCTGGACAAGCTCTCGGGAACCCTGGCCAACGCCGCCACCGTGACCCTGGGCACAGGGCTTGGCCTTATGCTTCGGGGCCGGCTCCCCGAACGCATGGCCCGCATCATGGTCCAGGGGGTGGGGCTCACCACCCTTTTTATCGGATTCTCCATGGCCAGCGCCCTGGGAAAAGCCAGGGGTGGGGCCATAGACGGGGTGGTCCTGGGACTCATCGCCCTGGTGCTGGGAGGGCTTCTTGGGGAGTGGTGGCGGATTGAGGAAGCCCTCGAGGGAATAGGGGAGAAGATCAAGCGGGCGGTAAGGGGCGGGGGAAGCTTCACTGAGGGCTTCGTGGCCGCAAGCCTTCTCTTTTGCGTGGGCCCCATGACCCTTCTCGGCTCCATCCAAAACGGCCTGACCGGGGATCCCAGTATCCTTATTCTTAAGGCCACCCTGGACGGCCTTTCCGCCATCGCCCTCACCAGCTCTTTCGGCGTAGGCGTTGGGTTTAGCGTGCTGGTCATCCTCGGCTACCAAGGGGGTATCGCCCTTCTGGCCGGTACCCTGAGCCAGGTTCTCCCCGACCCCGCCCAGGATCCCCGGGTCCTCTTAGTGACCGGGGTAGGAGGGCTTATGGTCCTGGGGGTGGGGATCAACCTCCTGGGCCTCACCAAGGTGCGGGTGGGCTCCTTTCTTCCCGCCCTCCTCCTAGCCCCCTTGGTCTGGGCTTTGGCCAACCGGCTTTCGTAGGGCTTCCCGAGGGTAAAATGCGGGGCATGGAGCTATCCCCGGAGCTTCTGCGCAAGCTGGAAAGCCTTGCCAAAATCCGGCTTTCCCCCGAGGAGGAAGCCTTGCTGCTAACGGACCTCAAGCGGATCCTGGAGTTCGTGGACGCCCTTCCCCAGGTGGGGGAAGCCTGGGAGGAGGACGCCCAAGGCCACCTCAGGGAGGATGAGCCCCTTCCTTCCCTTTCCCAGGAAGAGGCCCTAAAAATAGCCCCCGAGGCTGAAGAGGGGTTTTTCCAGGTGCCCAAGGTGCTGGAGTAGCCATGGTGGACCTCAAGCATCTCCGCCGCAACCCCGAGGTCTATCGGGAAGCCATCCGCCTAAAGGGGGTGGCCCTGGATCTGGATGCCCTTCTGGCCCTGGACGCCGAGGTACAGGGCTTAAAGACCCGGCTCCAGGAGCTACAGACCGAGCGCAACCGCATCGCCAAGGAAGTCCCCAAGGCACCCCCTGAGGCGAGGCCCGACCTGGTGGCCCGGGGCAAGGCCCTGGCGGAGGAGGCCAAGAGGGTGGAGGAAGCCCTGCGGGAGAAGGAAGCCCAGCTCTGGGAACTTCTCCTTAAGGTGCCCCTTCCCCCCTGGCCAGGGGCTCCAGTAGGACCTGACGACTCCGCCAACGTGGAGATCAAGCGGGTGGGAACCCCACCAGAGTTTTCCTTCCCTCCCCTGGACCACGTGAGCCTCCTGGAGAAAAACGGTTGGTGGGAACCCAGGATCAGCCAGGTTTCGGGAAGCCGCACCTACGCTTTGAGGGGGGACTTGGCCCTCTATGAGCTGGCCCTGATCCGCTTTGCCATGGACTTCATGGTGCGAAAGGGCTACACTCCCTTGACCCTTCCCTCCTACGCCAGGGAGAAGGCCTTTATCGGCACCGGGCACTTCCCGGCCGCCAGGGATCAGGTCTGGCCCATCGCCGGCACGGACCTCTACCTCACGGGCACCGCCGAGGTGGTCTTAAACGCCCTTCATAGCGGGGAGATTTTGCAGCAGGAAGAGCTTCCCAAGCGGTACGCCGGCTACGCTCCCGCCTTCCGCTCGGAAGCGGGCAGCTTCGGCAAGGACGTGCGGGGCCTCATGCGGGTGCACCAGTTCCACAAGGTGGAGCAGTACGTGCTCACCGAGGCAAGCCTCGAGGCCTCGGACCAAGCCTTCCAGGAGCTTTTGCAAAACGCCGAGGAGATCCTCGGCCTCCTGGAGCTTCCCTACCGCCTGCTGGAGGTCTCCACAGGGGACATGGGCCCGGGGAAGTGGCGGCAGGTGGACCTGGAGGTCTGGGTCCCCTCGGAGGGGCGGTACCGGGAAACCCACTCCTGCTCGGCCCTTCTGGACTGGCAGGCCCGGAGGGCGGACCTCCGCTATCGGGACAAGGGAGGCAGGGTGCAGTACGCCTACACCCTGAACAACACGGCCTTGGCCACCCCCAGGATCCTGGTGATGCTTTTGGAAAACCATCAGCTTCCCGATGGACGGGTGAGGGTACCCGAGGCCCTTATCCCCTACCTGGGCAAGGAGGTGCTGGAGCCATGCGTCTAGAAGCTGCAGAGCTTAGGATCCTGGAGCTACCCCTGAAGTTCCGGTTTGAGACCAGCTTCGGGGTGCAGACCAAGCGAACCATCCTCCTCCTGAGGCTTTTCGGAGAGGGCCTCGAGGGTCTAGGGGAAGGGGTGATGGAGAAGCTTCCCCTCTACCGGGAGGAGACCGTGGCCAGCGCCCGCTACCTCCTGGAGGAGGTCTTCCTGCCCCAGGTTCTGGGAAAGGACTTTCCCAACCCTGAGGCCCTAAGCCAGGCCCTCGCCCCTTTCCGGGGAAACCCCATGGCCAAGGCGGTCCTGGAGATGGCCTTCTGGGACCTCTTTGCCAAGGGTTTGGGAAAACCCCTTTGGCAGGTCCTGGGCGGGGTACGGCAGGCGGTGGAGGTAGGCGTCTCCCTGGGCATCCAACCCACGCTGGCGGACACCCTGAAGGCTGTGGAAAAGCACCTTTCCGAGGGGTACCGGCGCATCAAGCTCAAGATCAAGCCGGGCTGGGACTACGAGGTGCTGAAAGCCGTGCGCCAGGCCTTCCCGGAAGCTACCCTAACCGTTGACGCCAACAGCGCCTACCGCCTCTCCGACTTCCCCCGGCTGAAACGGCTGGACGAGCTCTTCCTGGATTACATTGAGCAACCCCTGGGCTACGATGACCTCCTGGACCACGCCCGGCTTCAGCGGGAGCTTGCCACCCCCATCTGCCTGGACGAAAGCCTCACCTCCGCGGAAAAGGCGAGAAAGGCCATAGAGCTCAAAGCGGGAAAGGTATTCAACATCAAGCCAGCCCGGCTTGGGGGCCATGGGGAAAGCCTCAAGGTCCACGCCCTGGCCCAAAGCGCTGGGATTCCCCTTTGGATGGGAGGAATGCTGGAGGCTGGGGTGGGCCGGGCCCACAACCTTCACCTGGCCACCCTGCCCGCCTTCACCAAGCCCGGGGACGTGAGCTCGGCCAGCCGCTACTGGGAGGAGGACATCGTGGAGGAGGCCCTCGAGGCGGAGGAGGGCCTCATGCCCGTGCCCGAGGGTCCAGGTATCGGCGTGCACCTGAAGCTTCCTTTGGTGGAGCGGATCACCCTATGGCAGAGGTATATGTCCGCGAGCTAAAGGGCCCCGAAGAGATGGAGGCCGTGGTGGAGCTCCAGCGAGAAATCTGGGGCCGCGCGGAAAGCGATCTGGTGCCAAGGGGCCTTCTCATTGCGGTTCAGGATGAAGGGGGCCTGGTGGCGGGAGCCTTCGTGGAAGGGCGGATGGTGGGCTTCGTCTTTGGCTTCCCCACCCAAGACCCCACCCTGCAGCACTCCCACATGCTGGGGGTTCTGGAAGCCTACCGGGGCACGGGGGCCGCGCTTTGGCTAAAACGCTTCCAGCGGGACTGGTGCCTGGCCCGGGGGATAAAGAAGGTGGTCTGGACCTTCGATCCCTTAAGGGGGGTAAACGCCAACTTCAACCTGAGGAAGCTTGGGGCCACCGCCAAGACCTACCTTCCCGACCATTACGGCCCCATGACGGGCATCAACGCTGGGGCCCCCTCGGACCGGCTTCTCGCGGAGTGGGAACTCCTTTCGGAAAGGGTCTACGCCCGCATCTACACCCCACCACCCGAACCCCTGGTGGAGGGGTTGCCCCAGGCCAACCGGGTAGAGGAAGAAAAGCCCGTGGAGGCCTTCTTGGACCTCGAGGGCCCCCGTCTCCTTTTCCAAATCCCCGAGGACTGGGGAAGGATCCTGCGGGAAGACCCAGCCCTGGCGCTAGCGTGGCGGGAACATAGCCGCCTGGTCCTAGGCCACTACTTCGCCCAAGGCTACCGGGCCGTGGACTTCGCCCGGAACCCCAACCGCTATGTACTGGCTAAAGACTGAGCTCTGGACCGCCGAGGTGGTCTACACGGGTTTCGGCACCCCCATGCTCCGGGGGGCCATAGCGGTCCAGGGACCCACCGTGGTGGGCCAGGGAAGTCTGGAGGAACTTCGGGCGCGCTTCCCCCAGGCGGAAGTGGTCCACAGGGGAAAGGCCCTCTTCCCACCCCCAGTGAACGCCCACACCCACCTGGATCTTTCCCTTCACCCCTTTTACCGGGGCCCCTTTTCCGGCTTCATCCCCCATGTGGTGGCCCATCGGGAAAAGCGGGGCCTCGAGGCGGCAAAGCAGGGCCTGGAGGAACTCCTGCGCTCAGGAGTAGGGGCCTTCGCCGACGTGGTGTTTGAGGATGAGGTCATGGAGTTCCTGCTCCGGGAAAGCCCCCTGCCGGGGGTGGCCTTCTACGAGGTCTTCGCCCCGGATCCCGAGGACGCTGAGGAAGTGTTCCAGCAAGTCCAGGCTAAGGTCAAGACCTGGCGACGCTTGGAAGGACGGGTGAGGGTGGGGCTTTCTCCCCATGCCCCCTACTCGGTGAGCGCACCCCTGTTGCGGCGGCTCGCCCAGTACGCCAGGACCGAAGGCCTCCCCCTCATGATCCACGCAGGGGAAAGCCCGGAAGAGGTGGCCTTCTTGCAAAGGGGGGAGGGTTTTTTAACCCAGATTCACGGGCGCTTCAGCCGAACCCCCTTTGAACCCCCGGGCCTAACCCCCATCCGCTACCTTCGGGCCCTTGGCGCCTTGGGCCCCCATACCCTTTTGGTCCACGGGGTGCAGGTGGACGAGGAAGAGGTGAGGATGTTAGCAGATTCTGGCACCAAGGTCATCCTCTGCCCCCGGTCCAACGCCCACCTGGAGGTGGGGGAGGCCCCCATCCACCTCTACGCCCGCTATGGGGTGGAACTGGCCCTGGGCACGGACTCCCGGGCCAGCAGCCCAGACCTTGACGTGAAAAACGAGGCCCTTTCCCTCTGGGAGAAGGTGGATCCCAGGCTTCTCATCCGGGCCCTGACCCGGGGAGGGTACCGGGCCCTGGGCCTTCCCACCCCCCGCCTAACCCGGGGAAGCCCCGCCAGTCTGGTACACTCCCTCTGATGCGCCCCTTGGGCCGCAGTCCCCAGCTCAACTTCCCCACCCTCTGGGACCAGGAGGTCCGGCATACGGGACCCCTCATCCTCTATAGCGCCTTCACCGGAGCCTTGGCCGGGCTCCTCCTGGCCTTTCTGAACGCCTTGCTTAGAGCCTTGACCGAGGCCTTGGGCCTTTTCTTTGGGTACCTGGCCCCCGAACCCCCCGGGGAAGGAGGCCTGGCCCAGGCTTTCACCGGACCTTCTTTCTGGCCCCTTGCCTTCCTCCTGCCCCTCCTCTTCGCCCTCACCAGCCTCCTGGGAACCGGGCAGGGGCTTGCCGCCTTTCTTCTCCAGGCCCGGGAGGACCGGCCAAGCCCCCCCTCCTCCCACCTGCGGGCCGTTTTGGGAGGGATACTCCAGCTTTCCCTCTATTCCCCCATGGGGCGCGAGGGTCCCTTTGGGGTGCTGGGGCTGTGGCTGGGCCGGGGTTTGGACCGCCGCTTCCCTCGGCTGGGCGGGGGGCTGGCCTTCGCCGGGCTCGCCGCCGGGCTTGGGGCCAGCCTACACGCTCCCGTGGCCGGCGCTCTCCTGGCCACGGAGATTCTTTACCGGAGCCTGCTCCTCGAGGCCCGGGCCCTTACCCCTGCCTTGATCGGCGCCTTGGCTGGTTTTGCCGTCTACGGAGCCTTCTACGGCTACACTCCCCTTCTAACCTTCCAGGCCCAGGTGGATATGGGTGCCCTCCCCGCCGGCGCCCTGGTAGGGCTGGTGGCCGCTGCCCTGGCCACCCTTTGGGTGGAAGGCTCGCGCCTTCTGGAAGCCCGCATCCGCCCTCTTCCCTACCCCTGGCGCCATGCCCTCCTGGGCTTGGCCTTGGCCCTGGCCCTCCTCTTTCTGCCCGAAGCCTTGGGCAGTGGCCTGGGCTGGGTAGCCGTGGCCACCACTCCCCTTCTGCCCCCCCTAGCCGTGCTGTCCTTGCTTTTCGCCAAGCTCCTTCTTCTCCTCCTGGCCAGCGGGATAAGGGCCTACGGGGGCCCCTATACCCCTGCCCTGGTCCTAGGAGGGCTCTTGGGAGCCTTCCTGGCCCACCTGCCGGGTCCAATGGCCCTTCCTCCTGAAACCCTGGCCCTGGCCGGGGGCGTGGCGGTGCTGGCGGGGGTAGCCCGGGCCCCCTTCGCGGCCACCGTTCTGGCAGCGGAGTGGGGCGGGTACGCCACCTTGCCCCTGGTCCTCCCCGCAGTGCTCTTAGCCTATGTGCTCACCCCTGCCTACAATCCCACGGAAGGCGTTAGGGAAGGGCAGGCCACGCCGGAGGGGAGTCCGTCTGAAACGCCTCCGCAAAGGGAACCCCCGCCTCCCGACCCCGAAGCCGCCGGCGGGCGCGAAACTCCTCCAGGGTAAAGGGCCAGCGGTAGAACTCCTGGTAAAAAGCAAACACCGCCTCGGCCACCTCTTGGGTGGCGGTGGTATCCACGTAAAGCCACGGTCTCACAAGCTCCTTCCTGGGATAGTGGTAAAGCCGTACCGGCTTCCGGTGCGCTTCCCCCACGAGTTTGGGTATGCGGCAGAACTTCAAGGCAGAAAGGACCGCCTCGTGCGTGGCCCGGTGGTCAGGGTGAACGTCCAGGGGATCCCAGGTGATGACCGCATCCGGCTGGAACTCGGCCATCAACCGAGCCAAGGCCAGGGCTTCCTCCCTGCCCCCGGTGAGGAAGGTATCGCGAAAGGGTAGAAACCGGTACTCGGCCCCAATCAACTGGGCCACATGGGCCCCGTGCCCCTCCCGTATCTCGGCCACCCTGGCCTCCTCCATCTCCCCGAACTGGCTCGCCAACTCCCCCCTCGTCATCCAAACCAAAAGCACCCGGTCCCCCCGCCGGGCGTGGAGGGCCAGGGTGCCTGCAGCCCCAATCTCATCATCGGGATGGGCGAATACCGCCATCAGATTCACAACTCCCAGTCTACCCGTCTTGTATCAAGGGCTGAAACCCCTTAGCATGGAGCCCAACTATGGTCCGGGGCATCAGGGGTGCCATCACCGTGGAGGAGGATACGCCGGAGGCCATCCATCAAGCCACACGGGAGCTTCTCCTTAAGATGCTGGAGGCAAACGGCATCCAAAGCCACGAGGAGCTGGCAGCCATCATCTTCACGGTTACGGAGGACCTACGTTCGGCCTTCCCCGCCGAGGCCGCCCGCCAGATTGGCATGCACCGGGTTCCCCTGCTCTCCGCCCGGGAGGTGCCGGTGCCAGGAAGCCTGCCCCGGGTCATCCGGGTCCTGGCCCTTTGGAACACCGACACCCCCCAGGACCAGGTGCGCCACGTGTACCTTAGGGATGCGGTGCGCCTGAGGCCCGACCTGGAAAGCGCCCAGTAATACCGCCACACCTTGGTTTTGCCAAGGTGGGGCGGGGGGTAAAACCCCTCTTGAGCGAAAAGGGGTACGAAAAGGGGTACGCCCTAGAAGCCCAGGACCTCGGCCCAGGGGGTAGGAGCCTTGGGGCTCACGTAGCCCGTATCCATCTGGGCCAGCTGGAGGCGGCCCGAGTACTCTTCGTTCACCGCATGCCAGTAGGTGTACTCTTCTATGACCCAAATCCCGGATTCCCGGGCCCCATTGCCGCTCGCCTTCACCCCGCCGAAGGGCAGGTGGGCCTCGGCGCCCACGGTGGTGTTGTTGATGCTGGTCATCCCCGCCCGGATGCCCACCTTGAAGAGGTAGGCCCAGTGACGGTGGTTGGTGTAAATGGCGCTGGATAGGCCGTAGGGCGTGGCGTTGGCCACCTCGATGGCCTCCTCTATGCCATCCACCTTAACCAGGTTGATGGTGGGACCGAAGATCTCCTCGGTAAACTGGCGCATGCCGGGCCTGGCCTCCCAGACCGTGGGCCAGCCATAGAGCCCAGTTTCCGGGTCCCCCAGGAACCGGGGGTAAGGGTTCTCCCGCGTGATCCGGCCTTTGCCAAAGAGCAAGGTAGCCCCATCCTCCTGCCCCCAGGTGTAGTGCTCCAGCCAGCGCTGGAACAGGCGCTCGTTGATAAAGGGGCCGTAGGTGACCTCAGGGTAGAGAAGAGGGTTCCCCACCACTGTAGCCTCGGTCCTTTCCAGGAAGCGCTTCTTGAACTCCTCGTAGATGGGGGCATCCACCAGGATGTTCCCCGCCGAGGTGCACCGTTGCCCGCCGGTGGCGAAGGCACTCCACCAGGCCCCTTCCACCGCCAAATCTAGATCGGCATCCCGCATCACCACGAGGGGGTTCTTTCCTCCAAGCTCCAAGGTGGGCCGGATCAGGTTCCGCCCCGCCACCTCCCCGATCCAGCGCCCCACCTTGGTGCTCCCGGTGAAGGCGAACTTGTTGAGGAGACCCTCGTCCATGAGCTCCACCAGCCACTGGCCCGTGGAGTCCTTCCCCCCTCCAAAGACCACGTTAATGACCCCGGGAGGGAGGCCCGCCTCCTCAAAGAGCTTGACGAAGATATACGAAAGAACCGGGGAGTCATCGGAAGGCTTCCAAACCACGGTGTTGCCCGCAAGGACCGCAGGGATAAGCTTCCAGCTCGGCACGGCAATGGGGAAGTTCCCCGCGGTGATCATCCCCACCACGCCTAAAGGCCTGCGGAAGGTGAAGAGCTCCTTGTTCCGCATCTCGCTGGGCACGGTCTGGCCGTAAAGCCTCCGGCCCTCGGATGCGAAGAAGATGGCAGTGTCAATGGCCTCCTGGACATCTCCCCCCGCCTCCTTGAAGGTCTTCCCCACCTCCCTGACCATGAGCCGGGTCAAGGTGGGCTTCTCCCGTTCCAGGATCTTGGCCAGGTTGAAAAGCACCTGCCCCCGCACGGGCGCCGGGGTCTCGCTCCACTCCTTAAAGGCCTCCCGCGCTTTTAGGGCGGCTTTCCTCAGGGTTTCCTTGGTGCCCTCGGGGAAACGGGCCACCAGGTCCTCGAGGTCCGAGGGATTCCGCCTCTCCAGGACCCTCCCTTCAAAGACCTCCTCCCCCCCGATGAGGTGACCGAACTCCAGGGTATTCCCGTACTTGCCGGAAAAAGCCTTCATGCCAACCTCCGAAGGGATTTTACCCCTGACCGAACTTGGCCTTAAGGGCCCTTAGGGTGGCCGGGGGCACCAGCTTGGACACATCCCCTCCGTAGCGGGCGATCTCCTTGACCATGGTGCTGGACACAAAGGAGTACCGGGTGGCGGCCAGGATGAAGAGGGTTTCCAAGCCCGGCAAAAGCTGACGGTTCAGGTGGGCCATCTGGAGCTCGTACTCGTAGTCGGAAACCGCCCTCAGGCCCTTGACGATGGCCTGGGCTCCCACCTGCTTCACGAAATCCACCAGAAGGCCGGAAAAGGTATGGGCCTCCACATTAGGCAGGTGGGCGGTGGCCTCCCGCACGATGTTTAGGCGCTCCTCAGCGGTAAAGAGGTACTGCCCCCGTTTGTTGGGGTTTTCCAGCACCGCCACCGTGACCCGGTCAAAGAGGCGGCTTGCCCGCTGGATCACGTCCAAATGGCCGTTGGTAAGGGGGTCAAAGCTTCCCGGATAGACCACGTGCATCTAAGCCTCCACCAGGGTGAGGGCATTTTCCCCGTAAACCCGCCGCTCCCCTAAGGGGAGGTGCAGGTCCTTAGGGTGCTGCAGGATATAGAGTCCTCCCTTCTCCACCACGCCGCTCTCCAAGAGGGCCTGAAAGACCTGGGGCAGGTCCAGGAGGTAGGGCGGAGCCATGAAGGCTACCGTGTAGCGTTCACCCCGGGCCTTGGCCTCAGGCAAGAAGACCTCCACGGGAAGGGGAACGATCCGGGCCCGGAGCCCCGTACGGCGGAGGTTTTCCTTAAGAAGGGCCACCGCTTCCTGGTCCTTCTCCACCAGGGTGGCCTCAAAGCCCTCGCTGGCCGCCTCGAGGCCCACCGCTCCGCTCCCCGCATAGAGGTCCAGGAACCGGCCCCGCTTGGGGTAGCGCAGGCGAAGGTAGTCAAAAAGGGCCTTCCGCAGGCGCACGGGGGAGGGTCTGGCCGAAGCCGGCACCTTCAAGGACACCCCTTTGGCCTTGCCGCCCAGGATCCTCACCACGCTTCCTAGCTTAAAGCTCCAGAACCAGGCGGCAAAGCCTGTCCACCCCACTGGAAACCTCCTCCAGGGTGATGAGGAGATCCAGGTGGGCCAAGGTGGTGGCCCGGCTCTCCGCCCTGCCGCTCTCCAAACGGCTCAGGTGGGCCCGGCGCAGGCGATCCAGAAAGGCCACCACCTCCCTTTCCTCCGACAAAACCCCTCCCGCCAAGGCCTTGTCCCCCGTGGCCAAGGCGGCCGCCATGCGCTCGAGGCGGCCCAGCACCAACCTTCCCGCCTCCAGAAGGTCCTCCTTGCCTTCTGGGCTAAAGGTCAGGCCCTGCGCCCAAAGCTTCGCCGCCTGGCGCACCACCCGGCGCACCAGGTCCCCGAGGTGCTCAAGCTCGCTGGCCGCCACGAAGAACCGCACCGCCCGCTCGTCCCGGGTGCGGGTGGAAAGCTCGGCGGTATAGAGGACCACCTCCCGGGTAAGCCGGTCCACCTTGTCCTCCAGCGCCTCGAGCTCCGCCTCGCCCCCTTCCTCCTGGGCCAGGACGCGCACCGCCCGCGCCAGCATGTTCCGCACGGCATCCGCCACCCGGCCAAGCTCCCGCTGCACCAGGGCGTAGGCCAGGCTAGGGGTTTCCAAAGCCTCCAGGGAAAGGTACTTGGGGCTAACGGTGCGGCGGGGAAAGAGGCTTTCTGTTAGGCGCAGGTAACGCCCCTGAAGGGGAAGAAAGCCTATGGCGTAGGCCAGGTGGCTTAGGAGGTGAAGCCCCACCACCCCCACGCTCCCAAGCGGCCCAAGCAGAAGCAAAAAGGGCAGGGAAAAGAGAAAGCGATGCCCCAAAAGGGCAACCCCTAGGGCCCACCCCTCCCGCCTGCCCCCTAAGGCCGCCAGAAAAAGGGCTCCCGAAACCCCCACCCCCGCCCCCAGGGTCAAGGCCATGCTGCCCCCCTGCCCCAAAAAGGGCATAAAGGCCAGGGCCAAGGCCGCCACCCCGTTGGCAGTTCCCAGGAAAAAAGCCAGGACGATCCCCACCAGGTACAGGGCCCATGGACCCGGATTAAGAAGGCTCAAAAGGGGCGCAAAAGCCTTGGCCCCCTGGCCCATCTCCAAAAAGCCCAGGAAAAGAAGTCCCAAGCCCAAAAGAACCAACCCGCCGCTTCGGCTTCCCCGGAAGAGGAAAAGAGGGAGGCCCAGAGCCAGCAGGACCTCGGCCACCTCCCTTTGCGCCAGGGCCACCACCCCCACCCAGGCGCTGGCCCCGGCGGTGGCGGCCAGGGAAAGGAGGGCGGCCTGCCCCAGGGAGAAGATACCCCCTTCCAAAAGCCCCAGGGCCAGGAGGGAAAGGCCGGTGCCGCTACCCGAAAGAAGGCCCAGGAGAAGACCGGAAAACAAAAGGCTCCCCGGCCTGGCAAAAGCCCGGGCCAGCAGGTACCTCTTTCCCTTGACCGAGGAAAGCCCTTCCCCGATCAGGTGCAACCCCAAAAGCAAAAGGGCAAGGCCCGCCAGAAAGCCCACGGGAGGAGTATACGAAAAGCCGGCTCGAAGGCCGGCCTTCTGGTCGGGGAGACTGGATTTGAACCAGCGACCCCCTCGTCCCGAACGAGGTGCGCTACCGGGCTGCGCTACTCCCCGTAGCGGAGTCCAGTATAGGAGAGTAGGGCCAAAAGGTCAAAGGGTGTTGACGGCCAAGCCCCAAACCCCTACACTGACCCTTAACCGCGCCGGGGCGCGGCGAAAACCAGCCCGTTCTCTTATCCAGAGCGGTGGAGGGTACGGCCCTGTGAAACCGCGGCAACCTCCCATCCCTTCCGTTTCATGGCCGGATGCGGGTGGGGCTGGTGCCAAGGCCGGCCCGGGTGGGGGAAACGCCCGGGAACGATAAGAGAGGGGGGTAAGCGCCACGCCCAACCCCTTCTAGGCGAGAGAACGGTGCCCATGCACTTCCCGCCAGAAGGGGCCTTCTTATTGGCCCCTTCCCAAGCGCCCCAGGCGGGTCCTTGGAAAGGAGGCCAAAGATGCGCTCTAAAACCTTGCAACCCCACGGCGGATACGAATCTGGGCCCACTATCCTAAGCCACCCGGTGCCCATTCGCTCCACCCCCAGCTACCTTTTCCAGAATCCCGAACACGCCGCCAATCCCTTCGCCCCCAAAGGGTTCGGAATCATCCATAGCCGCGTCAGGAATCCCACGGCGGGGATGCGGGAAGGGTGTTTGGTGGCCCTCGAGGGGGGCAAGGCTGCCCTGGCCACCTCAAGCGGCCCCACCGACCAATCCCCGGCCCTCACCATCCACCCCGCCTCCACCACCCACTCCCAGCCCCCTCTGGAGGAACAAACCCCGGCCGGGGTTTTGCCGGAGATGGTGCGCTTGCGCGCAGGCCTCGGGCGCGTGGACGACCCGAAGGCGGAGTTGAAGGAGGCCCTGGCATGAGCGAGATTGCCCTGGAAACCTGGGGGGAGCACGAGGCCCTCATCCTCAAGCCTCCCCGCTCCCCCCTTTCCATCCCCCCTCCCAGGCCCCGCACCGCCGTGCTCTTCCCCAGGCGGGAAGGGTTTTACACCGAGCTTGGGGGCTTCCTGCCCGAGGTGCGCCTCCGGTTTGAAACCTACGGCCGGCTTTCCCGGCTTAGGGACAACGCGGTCTTGGTCTTCCACGCCCTCACGGGAAGCGCCCACTTGGCAGGCACCTACGACGAGGCCACTTTCCAAAGCCTCTCCCCCTTGGAAAAGGCCTTCGGCCCCCAAGGGTGGTGGGATTCCCTGGTGGGCCCCGGGCGGATCCTGGACCCTGCTCTCTACTACGTGATCTCCGCCAACCACCTGGGAAGCTGCTATGGCTCCACCGGACCTCTTTCCGTAGACCCCCGCACAGGGAGGCCCTACGGCAAGGAGTTTCCTCCCCTTACCATCCGCGACCTGGCCCGGGCCCAGGCAAGGCTTTTGGACCACCTAGGGGTGGAGAAGGCCATCGTGATCGGAGGAAGCTTAGGCGGCATGGTGGCTTTGGAGTTCGCCCTCATGTATCCGGAAAGGGTGAAGAAACTGGTGGTCCTGGCCGCTCCCGCAAGGCATGGCCCCTGGGCCCGAGCCTTCAACCATCTAAGCCGCCAGGCCATCCTCTTAGACCCTGAGTACCATGCTGGTCATCCTGCCCCCAAGGGGATGGCCTTGGCCCGGGGCATCGCCATGATGAGCTACCGCGCTCCCAGGGGCTTCGAAGCCCGCTGGGGCCAGGAGCCCGAAAAGGGGGAAACCTACCTGGACTACCAGGGGGAGAAGTTCCTTAAGCGCTTCCATGCGGAAAGCTATCTGGTTCTATCCCGGGCCATGGATACCCACGATGTAGGCCGGGGAAGGGGTGGGGTGGAGGAAGCCCTGAAGCGGCTAAAAAACCTGCCCTCCCTCTTTGTGGGCATAGACACCGACCTCCTCTACCCCGCCGAGGAGGTGCGGCAGGTAGCCCGCTTAAGCGGAGGAAGGTACCGGGAGATCCATAGCCCCCACGGCCACGACGCCTTCCTGATCGAAACCGATCAGGTGGAGGCCATCCTGGATTCCTTCCTGCCCTGAAGGGCCCGGCTACTTCCCCACGCAGAAATTCTGGAAAACCCGGGCCACCACCTCCTCGGAAACCTCCTTCCTTCCCCTTAAGGAAGCCAAGGCCTTGAGGGCCTCCTCGAGAGCCAATCCCATGAGGTCCTCCGGGAGGTTTTGCGCCTCCAAAAGCCTCTCCCTGGCCTGATGAAGGGCCTCAATCTGCCGCTCGCTCAGGAGGTACTCCCCTCCCCCCCTGCCCAAAAGCGCCTCCCGGATGGCCTCCTTAAGCTGGCCTAATCCCTCCCCCGTCACGCTGGACACCGGGATGAACTCCGCGTCCTCCCAAAGGGGAGGTAGGTCCGCCTTGGTGGCCACCTTCAAGGTCCTTGGGGGTAAGGGAGGAAGGGAAGGCCTGGGAGCCGAGCGGTCGGCCACGTAGAGCACGAGATCGGCTTCCTCAGCAATTCTTAAAGCTCTTTCCACCCCTGCCCGCTCCAGGGGATCCAAAGTGTCCCGAATGCCCGCGGTGTCCACCGCCACCAGGGGGATGCCGAAAAGCTCCAAAGGCGCTTCCAGGTAGTCCCGGGTGGTGCCGGGGATGGGGGAAACCAAGGCCCGCTCGTAGCCCAGAAGGGCGTTTAGAAGCGAGCTTTTGCCCGCATTAGGAGCTCCGATCAAGGCCAGGCGGGCTCCCCGTTGGGCCAAGCGGGAGGACCTTGCCTGGGCAAGGAGGGCCTCCACCTCCTCCAGCACCTCCCCGATCACCTTTCTGGCCTCGAGGGGCTCCACCCCCTCCTCGGGATAGTCCAGAAGGGCCTGGATGTGGGCAAGAAGGGAAAGAAGCCTATCCTCCAAGGCGGCGATTTTCCGGGAGAAGCTCCCCTCGAGGCTCCTCAAGGCCTGGCGGCGGGCCAGGTCCCCTTCCGCCTCCACCAGGGCCAAAACCGCCTCCGCCTGCGCCAGGTCCAGCTTCCCGTTCATGTAGGCCCGGAAGGTGAACTCCCCAGGACCGGCCAGCCGGGCTCCCGCCTTCACCAGGGCCTCCAGGACCCTCCTCAGCACCGCCATCGAACCATGGGTGTGGAACTCGCAGGCATCCTCCCCCGTGTAGGATCTGGGGGCTCGGAAGACCAAAAGCAGGGCTTGGTCCAACACCTCCCCGGTTTCCGGGTCCACCACCTCCCCCAGGGTAAAGCGCCCCCCTTTCAGCTTCCTGGGGTCCTTTCCCCGCCACACCCGGCTTGCCACCTCCAGGGCCCCCTCCCCGGAAAGCCGCACCACCCCGATGGCCCCCTTGCCCAAGGGAGTGGCGATGGCGCAGATGGGGTCCTTCAGGGTCATGGGCTAGAGGGCTTTCTCCAGGGCCTCGAGGGTAAAGGCCACATCCTCCTCCTTATGCGCCACGGACAGGAAGGCCGCCTCAAAGTTGGAGGGCGGCCAGTACACCCCCCGGTCCAACAGGCCGTGGAAGAAGCGCTTGAAGAGCTCCGTATCCGTGCGCCTGGCCTCCTGGAAGGTGGCCACAGGCCCTTCGGTGAAGAAAACCGTGATCATGGAGCCCATGCGGTTTACCGTGTGGGGAAGACCCTTTTGGGAAAGCACCTCCTTGAGCCCTGCCTCCAGCCTAGCCCCCAGGGTTTCCAGGTACCCGTAGTAGCCGGGATTCCTCTCCAGGATCTCCAGGGTAGCCAGGCCCGCGGCCATGGCCAGGGGATTCCCCGAAAGGGTCCCCGCCTGGTAGACGGGTCCCAAGGGGGCCACCTCTTCCATGATCTCCCGCCTGCCCCCGTAGGCGGCGGCGGGAAGGCCGCCTCCCAGGATCTTGCCCAGGGTGATGAGATCGGGCTTAAGCCCAAGCCGTTCCGTGGCCCCACCGAAGGCCAGGCGAAAGCCCGTCATCACCTCGTCGGCGATGAGGAGGATTCCATACTCCCGGGCCCGGTGCAAGGCCTTGAGGAACTCCTCCGTGGGGATAAGGACCCCGGCGTTGCCCACCACCGGCTCAAAGATGATGGCGGCGATCTCCTCACCCCGTGCCCTAAGAAGCTCCCTAAGCCCCTCGGGATCGTTGTACTCCAGGACCAGGGTGAGGCCGGCGTACTCCTCGGGCACCCCAGCGCTACTCGGTACCCCAAAGGTGAGGGCTCCGCTCCCCGCCTCCACCAAAAGGCCATCCGCATGCCCGTGGTAGTTGCCCCGGAACTTGACGATATACTTCCTCCCCGTATATCCCCTGGCCAGGCGCAAGGCGCTCATGGTGGCCTCGGTCCCCGAGTTCACGAAACGCACCAGCTCCACCTGGGGGTAGGCCCGCTTCACCACCTTGGCCAGCTCGGCCTCGAGGGGATGAGGAGCCCCGAAGGTAAGGCCCTGCTCCGCCACCTCCTTAACCCTCCTGACCACCTCCGGGTGGGCGTGACCCAGAATCAAGGGCCCCCAACTTAGCACATAGTCCACGTACCGGTTCCCATCGGCGTCCCACACGTAGGCTCCTTCCCCCCGCACCAGGAAGGGAGGAGTACCCCCCACCGCCTTGAAGGCCCTAACGGGGCTGGAAACCCCGCCTGGGATGTGGGCTTGCGCCTCCAAAAAAAGCCTCTCGGAAATGGGCCTCTCCATACCCTTCACTTTACGGCAGTCGAAAGCCGTGACCCAACCTCCCGGCCATGTAACCAAAGGATGCCCTTCCCCTGAACCTACGTGGTAAGGTTCCTTATGAGCATGCGGGGCAAAATTGGCCTTTTCAGAGCCGAGAAGGCCCATACCCCTAAGCTCCTCGTCGTCTATATAGACGGCGGTTGCCCTCTCTGCACCAGGGCAGGGCACTTAATCCTGCGCCTGGACCTCCTCGGCCTCTGCCGGGTTACCTCTTACCGCAAAGACCCGAGCTTCGAACGTTTCGGCCTCACATTCCAAGCCTTAGACCGAGAAATCCACGTGGTTTGGCAAGCGGGGAAGAAACATGAAGTTGTCCAAGGCTTTGACGCCCTCGTCCTGCTGGCCAAATTCCTTCCTCCCCTCTGGCCTTTCTTGCCTGCGCTTGCCCTCCTCAAGTTAACCGGCCTCGGGCCTAAGGTGTACCGCTGGCTTGCGGACAATCGAACGCTTATCCCAGAAACAGGGTGTAAGGGTGGAGCGTGCACCCCAAAGGGCACGCGGTTTCCCCCCGAATAAGGGCACTGCCTTCCTGGCTCGCCAACTCCCCAGCCGCGCCCAAGCCTTGCTCACCCCGCCCCAAGAAGCCTCTTGAACTTGACCGCCTTAGTAGGTGAGCACCCGCCTTAAAGCCGCCAGCACCCGGCGAGCGTTGGGGCGGTAGTGGTGCTCGATGGCGCTGAAGGGAGGATAAGGGGCATCGTACCCCGCCACCCGCACCACAGGGGCCTGGAGGTGATCAATGGCCCCCTCGGCGATCCGGGCGGCGATCTCGGCCCCAAATCCTCCGGTGCGCATGGCCTCGTAAACCACCACCGCCCGGCCGGTTTCCCGAACGGCTTCCAGAAGGGTATCCTCGTCCAAAGGGACCAGGGTTTCCAGGTCCACCACCATGACCTCCACACCCTCCCGAGCCGCTACTTCCGCCGCCTCCAGCATCACCTCCACCATGCCCCCGTAGCCGATCAGGGTGGCGTGCTTCCCTTCCCGCACCACCCGGGCCCTGCCCAAGGGGAGGGTATAGTAGCCCTCAGGCACCTCGGCCCGGGCTCCCCGGTAAAGCTTGATGGCCTCCAGGAAGAAGACCGGGTCCTCGTCCTCTATGGCGGCGAGGAGGAGGCCTTTGGCCCTTTCAGGGCTCGAGGGAATCACCACCTTAACCCCCGGGGCATGCGCCAGAAGGGCTTCAGGGGAGTCCGCATGCTGTTCGGGAGTGTGCACCCCTCCCCCATAAGGAGCCCGCACCACCACGGGGAGACCCACCCGCCCCCGGGAACGATGGCGCCAGCGGCCCAGGTGGGAAAGGATCTGATCCAGGGCCGGGTAGAGAAAACCAGCGAACTGGATCTCCGCCACAGGTCGCATCCCTCCCATGGCGAGGCCAATGGCCAGGCCCAGGATGCCGCTTTCCGCCAAGGGGGTATCGAACACCCGGCTCTCGCCATATTTGGCCTGGAGGCCCTCCGTGACCCGGAACACCCCCCCAAGCCGTCCCACGTCCTCCCCGAAGACCAAAACCCGCTCGTCCCGAGCCAAGGCCAGGTCCAGAGCCTCGTTGATGGCCTGGACCAGGTTCAGCACCCTGGCCTTTTCCGCTACCATAGCTCCTCCACGTGCTTCCCTTGCCTCAAAGCCTCCCAAGCCCGTTTCTGGTCAGGACCCATTTCCTTGTAGACGTGCTCCACGATCATCTCAGGGCTGGGCTCGGGAGCCTGGTCGGCCAAGGCCAGCTCCCGAGCAAACTCCTCCTCCAGCTCCCTCAAAAGAGCCTCCTCCGCATCCCCATCCCAAAGCCCCGCCGCCTCCAGGGCCTTGCGGAGGCGCAGGATGGGATCCTTAGCCCGCCAAGCTTCCTCCTCCTCCCGGGTGCGGTAGCGGCTCGGGTCGTCGGAGGTGGTGTGGGGAGCCAGGCGGTAGGTGAGGGCCTCGAGGAGGGTGGGGCCCTCCCCCTTTCGTGCCCGTTCCACCGCCTTCCTGGCCTCCAGGTAAACGGCCACGGCGTCGTTGCCGTCCACCACCACCCCGGGAATCCCATACCCCTCCGCCCTCCTGGCGATGAAGTCCACCCGCATCTGCCGGCTTCGGGGCACGCTGATGGCGTAGCCGTTGTTCTGCACCAGGAAGAGGACCGGAGCATCAAAAACCGCGGCAAAGTTAAGCCCCTCGTGGAAATCCCCTTCGCTGGTCCCGCCATCCCCGATGGAGGTGGCCACCACCCAGTCCTCCCCCCGGTACCGGCCCGCCAGGGCCAGACCCACCGCCTGGGGAATCTGGGTGGCGATGGGGATATAGGGATTCACCGCCCGTACCTCCTCGGGAAAGCGCCAGCCCGCGGGGTGGGCCCGCCAGTAAAGGATCAGGACGTGGATGGGAAGCCCCCGGGCCAGGAGCAGGGCAGACTCCCGGTAGCTGGGCACCACCCAGTCCCTCTCCCCCAAGGCCAGGGCCACCCCCACCTGGGCCGCCTCCTGGCCCATAAAGGGGGCATAGACCCCAAGCCGCCCCTGGCGCTGGAGGATCAAGGCCTTCTCGTCGAAAAACCGGGCCCGGCGCATGGCCCGGTAAAGGGCAAGGGCTTCCCCTTCCTTAAGGGGAAGCTCTCCTCTATCCAGGTACTGGACCACCTTGGGTTTCACGCAGGGGAGTTTACCACGGCGGCCAGGCGGTCCAAGGCCAGGAAGATCTCCTCCTCGCTTTTGCAAAAGGCAAAGCGGAAAAGCCCAGGAGGAGGGTCTTCCCGGTAGAAGGCGCTGGCGGGAATCAAGGCCACCCTGGCCGCTTCCACCAGCTGGAAGGCATCAAAGCCGGGAAGCTCGGCCATGAGGAAGTAGGTACCCTCAGGCTCGTAAGCCTTAAGGCCCATGGACCTGAGCCCGGAAAGGAGCAGGTCCCGCCTCTTCCGGTAGCCTTCCCGCAGGGCCTCGTAAAACCCCTCTTTCCGGGCCAGCCTCAAGGCCTCCGCCACCCCCGCCTGCAGGGGGCTTGGAGCGGAGAAGCTGGTCCACTGGCGCATCCCCGCCAGGGCGGGCATGAACTCCTTGGGCCCCACGATCCAGCCCACCCGGTAACCCGTGGCCTCGAGGCGCTTCCCAGCACTTCCCACGGTAAAGGTGCGCTCGGGAGCGAACTCCCTCAGGCGTCTTGGCCTCTGCCCGAAGTAAAGCTCGTCGTACACCTCGTCGGAAACCAGGAAGAGGTCGTGCCTTCGGGCCAAGGTTGCCAGGGCCCTTAGCTCCTCCTCGCGGAAGACCAAGCCCGTGGGGTTCATGGGGGCGTTGACCAGAAGTAGGCGGGTGCGGGGGGTGATGGCTTTCTCCAAGGCAAAGAGGTCCAGACGGAAGCCCTTTTCCCCAAGTTCAAGCCGCACCAGCCTGGCCTCGGCCCCGGCCAGGAAGGCATCGGGCAGGTACACGTCGAAGAAAGGCTCCAGGACCACCACCTCGTCCCCGGGACCCACCAGGCTCTGCAGGAGAACATGGATGGCCTCCGTGGCCCCGGAGGTGACCACCACGTTCTCGGGCTCCACCCCGAACTCTTCCGCCAGGGCCTCCCTGAGCAGGGGAAGCCCCGCCGGGGGAGCGTACTGGTCGTAGCGCCCCAAGGCTTTGCGCACCGCCTCGAGGAGGAAGGCAGGCGGTGGGTTGGAGGGAAAACCCTGGCCCAGGTTCACCGCCTGGAGCCTTGCCGCCAGCTGGCTCATCTTGGGAAAGATGCTCTCCCGGGCAGCCTGGGTGCGGGGGTGCAGGCGCATGGGGATAGGGTAGCGCAAAGTTATGCGCTGGGGGAAGGGCGGGCCTCCCCGAAGAGGTGGAGGAAGAGGGCCTCGAGGCTCGGCGTCCCCCGGGAGACCTCCAACACTTCCACGGGGAGGGTTCCCAAGACCTCCCGCAGCGCCTCCCACGGCCCCAGGAAGAAGAGGACCTCGGGGCCTTCCGCACTCCAGCCGGGGCCCAGGGCCTTGAGGAGGGCCTCCGCCTTGGGCTCGGCGAGGCGCACCCGGTACCCCTCCCCGGCCCAGTCCCGGAGGAGGGCCCGGGTGGGGCCCTGCCGCCGCACCTCCCCCCGGTGGAGGAAGGCCACGCGGTCGCTCACCCGCTCCACCACCTCCAGGTCGTGGGAGGTGAGGAGGATGCCCCAGCCCTCCTTCTTAAGCTCCAGGAGGATCCCCTCAAACTCCCTCCGGCTCACGGGGTCCAGGCCCAGGGTGGGCTCGTCCAGAAGGAGGAAGCGGGGCTTGAGGGCGAGGGCGAGGGCCAAGGCCGCCTTCTGCTGCATGCCCCGGGAGAGGGAGGCGAGGGGGGCGTGGAGGCGGTCCCTTAGGCCGAAGCGCTCCAGCCAGGCCTCAAACCGGGGGCGGACCTCCCTGGGGGGAAGCCCCCGGATGCCCCCGAAGTAGAGGGCGTTCACCAGGAGGCTCAGGTTGACGTAGAGGTTGCGGCTTCCCTCCAGGAGGACGCCGAACTCGTGGCCCTGGGGCCTGCGCCGCGCCCCGCCCTCCTCCAGGACCACCTCTCCCGCGTCGGGCAGGAGGAGGCCGAGGACGACCTTGATGAGGGTGGTCTTGCCCGCCCCGTTGGGGCCCAAAAGGCCCAGGATCTCCCCGGCCCCAAGCTCCAGGCTCACCCCCTTGAGGGCCTCCAGCTTGCCGAAGCGCTTGTGGACGTTCTGCACCAAAAGCCGCATCAGTACCTCCCTAATAGGCCCCTCCGCCGCACCGCCGCGTAGACCCAGGCCATGGCGAAAAGCCCCGCCCCGAGAAAGAGGAGGGCCTGCACGAAGGCGAGGAGGAGAAGCCCGGGGAACGCCCCCTCCCCGGTGAGGGCGAGCTTCAGGAGCTGCGTCCCTGGGGCAAAGGGGAGGGGGGTCATCCAGGGAGCGAAGCGAACCAGGGAGAAGAAGTAGGGCAGGAAAAGGAACTGGACGATGGTGAAGAAGCCCTCCACCCGCTTGAAGTGAAGGGCGAGGGCCCCCATGCCCAGAGCGAAGCCTAGGGCGGCGAGGTAGAGAAGCAAAAGGCTCAAAGGCCACCAGGGGGCGGGGGCGAGCCGCACCCCGAGGAGAAGGGCGAGGGGAAGGAGGACAAGAGCGCTTGTGGTGATGCCCTGAAGTCCCCGTACGAGGGCGCGCAGGAGGAGCTGTCGGAGAAGCCCTCCCCGGGCCAGGCCCAGATGCTCCAGGGTGCCTAAGGCAGCCTCGGACTGTACGGAATAGGCGATGGACTGGAAGGTGCCCACCACCAGGTTGAAGGCGGCGAAGACCAGGAGGAGGGGGCCCAGGTCCAGACCTAGGCTCGCCAGCCCCTCGGGGGTCAGGTTCTCCAGGCCGAGGACCATGGAGTAGAAGAAGAGGACGGAGGCCAGAAGCCCCGCCAGGGTGTCAAACCAGTAGCGCCTGGTCAGGTTCCACTCCAGGAGAAACTCGCTCCAGAGTTGCCAGCAGAGCATCACACCTCCTAGAACCTCCCCAATATACCCCGCCTGCGCACCAGGCGGTACATGTAGGCCATGGCCCAAAGCCCCAGGGCGAAGAGGAGGAGCCCTTGAAAGAGGGCCAGGCCCAACAGGCCCCAAGGCGCCTCCGCCCCTGAGAGGCTAAGCCGCAGGAGGTGCACCCCGGGGGCGAAGGGCAGGTGGGCCATCCAGGGCTCAAACCGGACCAGGTAGAAGAAGTAGGGCAGGAAGAGGAACTGGACGATGGTGAAAAACTCGTCCACCTGCTTGAAGTACAAGGCAGTGGCCCCCATGAGGAGGCCGAAGCCCAAGGCGGCCAGGAAAAGGGGCAAGAACCCCAAAGGCCAGCGGGCCAGGGGGCCTAGGGTCACGCCGAAGGCCAAGGCCAAGGGTAGGAGGACCAAAAGGCTCCAGAGAACTCCGAATAGGCTTTGCACCAGGGCCCGGAGGAGGAGCTGGCGCAGGAGGCCTCCCCGGGCCAGGGCCATGTGTTCCAGGGTCCCCAGTTGCGCCTCGCCCTGGACCGTGTAGGCGATGGACTGGAAGGTGAACAAGGTGAGGTTGAAGGCCGTGAAGACCAGAAGCAGGGGGCCTGGGTCCAAGAAGCGGGCCTCCTCGGGGGTAAGCCGGCTAAAGCCCAAAAGGATTGCGTAGAAGTAGAGGAGGCTCCCCCCCAGGTTTGCCAGCGTGTTGAACCAGTAACGCCGGGTTCGGGCCCAAGAGAGCAGGAACTCGCTCCAAAGCGGCCAGAGCATGCAGACCTCGCTAAAGATGTGGATGGCAGCAGGAAGTTTCTTGGCACCTGGTAGCCTGCAGCCATCCAGGACTTGGCTACATTAGCCCTATTATCTTTGAGGGCAGGGCGCGGGCATCCTTCCACCGCAACCCGGGTCACCCAAGGGCTGCACCCGGGAAGGCTTTACAATCCACCGCATCTTTCCTCACCTCCTTTCCCTAGCCCGTGCAGGGCCGAGGTGCCGGCTCCGCCTCGCCTGCACGTTCGGCTAGCAAAGTAAAGGTACGCTTCCAGTTCCACTTGAAGGTGGTGCACTCCAGCTCCACCTTCCCCTCAGGCATGGCCTCGGGGAAGACCACCTTCAAGGGGCACCCCCCCATGCACGCAGGAAGCCAGGTGCAACGGGAGCAGGCGAGCTCTTCGGAGAAGGGGTCCCAGGACATCCAGCGCTGGTAAACGGGGTTCTCCGCAAGTTGCAGGGGATCGTATTCCAGGAGGTTGCCCACGGCGAACTCGGGCTGCCCCACCGTGTCCCAGCACTTCTGCAGGGTGCCGTCGGGCTCCACCACGAAGCCCTCCGGATGGGCGGCCACGCACCCTCCAAGCTGAAGGGAGGGGTAGGGAAGGGTGGCCAGGCCTAGGCTTTCCGCAAGGGTGAAGTACTCCGGCTCAATCCGGGCGAAGTCCTTGCGGGTAAAGCAGAACCCCTTGACCCCGTGGCTGGGCGGGGCGGTGGAGGTTACGGGGGCAAAGTAGACCCGCAGGTTCTCCTGGTGGGCCAGCCCTTCCTCGGCCAGACGCTTCAAGAGGGCGGGCACGCCCTCGCGGTTCCGGACGTCCACGTTGACCCGGATGTGGACGAAGACGGGTTTCCCGAGGAAGAGGCGCAGGTTGGCCAGGATGCGCTCAAAGCTCCCTTCCCCGGTAAGGAGGTGGCGGCGCTGGTCGTGGTAGGGAGCGTCCCCGTCCAGGGTGATCTGGACCAGGTGAATGCGGTAACGGACCATGTCCGCCACCTTCCCTTCGTCCAGGAGGTAGCCGTTCGTGATGAGGCTCGCGCTGTACTCCACGCGGTTCCTCTCGGCTACCTCCAAGAACCCCTGGGATAGCCTCTGGACGACATCCCAGGCCAGGGTGGGCTCACCGCCAAACCAGGTGACGAAGAACTTGCTGAGGCGGGGGGCTTTTTGAGCGAAGACCTCCAGGAGCTTGGCCTGAACCGCTTCGGTCATGCGGCTCACCCGGTGCCGCTGGAAGCAGTAGTCGCAGCCGAAGTTGCAGTCTATGGTGGGACAGATCGTTAGGCTCCAGGCCTCCGTGGTGTAGCGCTGCCGCAGGTGGAGGGTCTTAAGGTAGGCCAGCTCGTCAAAGTTCTCGGGAACGACGAAGCGGCCTTCCACGAGCCCCTGGTCTACAGGGTTCTTGGGGTCCAAGGGCTCCCCCTTGACCAGGGCCGTGTAGCGCGCCCATCCTTCTGAATCCAAGACGGCCAGGCCACCGGAGAGGGAGTTGAAGGCGAGCTTCTCGCCCGTGAGCAGGGTGTGGAAGTGGTTGAAGCGGCTCGGCTTATAGGCTGCCCCTCCCCGGGCTGGTGCCTGGGCGGGTTCATGGAGGTTCACCACGAGTAGCTGCAACATCCCGTCTTGCATGCCCTTTCACCCCTCTCGGCCATCCTCAGGCTGGCCTTAAGGTAGCAAGGGGAAGGTAACGCTCGCGTAACTCAGAAGACTCTCATAAAGACCCCAGGGCGTTACGCGGAGGTTACGTAAGCCTGGGTAGCCTTTAAACATGCAGTTCCTGTGGCTTCTCCTCGCCCTCCTCGGGGGCTCTGGGGTCCTTCCCCAATGCCTCGCCCCCCACTGCCCGCCCCCGGGGCCGGGGCTTTAAGTGTCCGTACTAGCCTGCCTTCACCGCCACCCCCTTCCCGCCCAGGAGGCGAGGGCGAGGAGGAGCCCTCCGGCCAGGAGGAAGGGAAGGGGGAGGGCCACCCCCGCCAGGGCCCCGCCTAAGAGGGGGCCTAAGGGGGCCAGGGCTCCGCTCAGGAAGAGAAAGCCTCCCGCCACCCGGCCCCGAAGCTCCGGGGGGGCCTGGCTCAGGCGCACCGCCCCGGCCACCGCGCCGAAGAGGGCGCCCCCAGCCCCCAGGAGAAAGGTCAAACCCGCGAGGAGGGGCCAGGGGGGAAGCAGGGCGGTCCCCAGGAGGCCTAGCCCCGCGAGGCCCAGGGCGAGCCTCAGGGTACGGTACCTCCTTCTCCTAACCGCCCCAGGACCGCCCCTACCAAGAGCCCTCCCAAGGCCCCCCCGAGGCTCTGGACTGCGCCCAGGAGGCCCAGGATCCAGGAGACCTCCCCCAGGCTCCGCAGAACCACAAAGGGCAGGAGGCCGGCGAAGAAGGCGTAGGCCAGGCCCAGGAGGGCCTCCTGGAGCAGGAGAGGACGGAGGGAGGGGCTTTCCCAAAGGAAGCGCAAGCCCAAGAGGCTTCCCCCCTCTGGTCTCACCGAGGATCTTGGGGGCAGGGGAAGGGCGCGGTAGAGCCCGGCCGCGAGGAAGAGGAGCCCGCTTCCCAGGCCGACGGTCCAGGGGCGGCTTCGGGTGAAGAGGAGACCTGCGGCCAGATCGGAAAGGGCGTCGGCAGCGGCATAGAAGGCCCCCAGCTGCCCCCGGGCCCGAGCCAGGGCCTCCTTGGGGAGGAGGTCGGCGAGGAGGGCCCCGGCGGCCACCATCCGCAGGGCCTCCAGGAAGGCGAAGAGGAAGCCCAAGAGGTAGAGGGGGAGGGGAGAGGGGGCGCTGAGGAGGGGGAGGAGGGCCAGGGTGAGCCCTCCCTGGCCCAAGGCGGCCAGGAGGAGGAGCCTTCCCCTAGGCCACCGGTCGGCCAGATGCCCCCCGTAGAGGGCGAAGAGGGGCTCGGCCAGGAGGCGGAAGGCCAGGGCTAGGCTGGCCTCTAGGGGGCTCAAGGCCCCAAGAGCGGTGAGGGCGGCGTGGGCGAAGTAGAAGAACCCCGCCCCGAAGAGGCGGAAGGCTTCCAGAGCAAGGAGCGGGGCCACAAGCATTAGAGGACGCTTGTCATGAAGAGAAGCCTGTTACTTCCCAGACGACCCCATTTGTGGGAGAGCAAACTAGCATCTTTTCCCCATCTGGGGTGAAGCGCACGCAAGTCGGAGAGGGCAAGCCCCTCACAACCGGGGGATCAAATGCATAGCTTCTAGATTCCTGCGGATCTAGGGCAATTATAGTTCCTTGAATTGGTTGTGTGACGTACAGCAGGTGGTTGTAGGGATGGCCAATGATACCTCCGAGCTCACCCAAATCGTAACCGATCGTGTGCCTTTCTGCTATCTCTAAGGCACTCTGGGGCCTAGAGTTTTGCTCCTCAAGTGGAAACACCACTACGCGTCCTAGGCTCGAAATCGCCAGAACGAGGGTATCCTCTACATCGGGTAGGAAGGTTGTCCATGAGTTTTTACTGCACTTACTTGCAAAGGCGCTCCAGTTTTCTGGCCAAGTTTCTGGAGGGGTAAACCCTTCGGTACCCACCGAACGCCGACTCGGGATGTCTATGATCACGGGGGTTGGCGTTCCGGTAGTAATCTCGCTGACAAGGCCCCTGACATCTTCCAGAGAGTCAGACCGAGCTGACGAGACTACGAAGATACGATGGCTTCCTTTCCTACTTCTAACACAAGTGATGCTATAAGGCCTTATCAGGCCAGAGCAAAAGACTGGCATTTGGGAGGCAGGTCCACCATGTGTGATGTCAACCACCCTTTCGCCCCAAAACTCTGAAAGAATAATCCTGCCGTCGGGCAACGGGCACATGCTGGAGGGCCCCTGGAGCCCCCAGGCAAAGGGCTTGGCCTCCTCCATGTCCCCGCCCTTGGTGACGTCCTTCACCTTGCCCGTGGTGCGCTCCACCACCAGGAGCCTGCCGTCCGGGGTCCACTCCATGTGGGTGGGCGCGTGCAGGTTCCAGGCGAAGGGCCTCACGTGAACCCGCCGCGTCCGGCCGCCGACCTTGACCTCCTGCACTTCCTTGAGCATCTCCTTCACCCCCTTACGGGTTAGCCTCAGGGTAGCAAGAGGAAGGTAACGCCCGCGTAACTCAGAAAGCTCTCATAAAGACTCTAGGGCGTTACGTGGAGGTTACATGGGCCGGGGTAGCCTTCAGGCGTGCGGCTCCTCTGGCTTCTCCTCGCCCTCCTCGGGGGCTCTGGGGTCCTTCCCCAGTGCCTCGCCCCCCACTGCCCGCCCCCGGGGCTTGGGCTCTAAGCGCCACTTCGGCTTTGCAACATGGGATGCCCAAGCCGGGGCTGTGGGAATACCTTTTGGGGCCCCCACCGCGGCCAAAGCTGCGGTGGGGTACCTTAGAGGCCCCACTCCCTCCTGAGCCTTTCCACCCGGGCCTGGGCGATGGGAAGGCGGGGGTCTTGGGAGGGTAGCCTCTCCAGGAGGGCCTCCCAGACCCCCAGGTCCTCCCCCAGGCGCTCGGCCAGGAGGAAGAGGCTTTCCACCTCGCCCTGGGCCAAGACCGCCCGCCTCAGGGCCTCTTCCAGCTCCGCCCTCAGGGCCTCCACCCCCGGGGCCTGGCTCTGGGGGAGGAGGGGGCCCCGGTAGCGGGCAAGGGCCCCGCTCAGGTCTCCTTGACGCAGGGCCCCCCATACTTCCAAGAAGTCCGCCTGTAGGGCCTGGGCCAGGCGGTAGGGCCGGCTTTTCACGGCAAGCCCCCGTTGCCTCAGGCGGAGCACCTCCATGCGGAGGGCGGGCCCGTTGGCCTCCCCGTAGAGGGCCAGGGCCAGCTCCTCCCCCCTCCACCCCTCCTTCCGGGCGAGGAGGAGGACGAGGAGCTCCGCCTGGCGCAGGGGGAGGGGCTTGCCCCCAAGCCTTGGCTCTCCCAGGGCCTGGAAGTGGGCCGAGGGGCTTGCGGCCCAGAGGAGCTCCTGCCCCCTCCGGGAGAGCTCTCCCAGGAGGGGGTGGGGCCTTCCCAGGAAGAGGAGGCCCCGCATGGCCTCCTCCGCCACCTCCTCCAGGAGGAGGGGCAGGGTCTTGGCCACCCCTTCCTCGTCCTCCCGGTAGAGCCCTTCGGCCAAGGCGAGGAGGGCCTGGGTGAGGGGCTCCTTGGCCCAGGGCCTCGCCGCCAGGAGGAAGGGGAGGACCTCCTTCCCCAGGAGGCGCACCCCGGCGGGGGCGAGGTAGGGAAGGGCGGGAAGAGGGGCCTCGCCCAGGGCCTTCCGCAGGTAGGCCCTCCCCGAGGCCTCCTCCCCCTGGAGGAAGCGCAGGTGGGCCATGAGGAAGCGGGCGTAGAGCCCCGTGCCCCCCTCCAGGGCCAGGAGTTCCACCTGCCGGAGGAGGTCGGGGAGGGGAGGGTCCTCCTCGGCGAGGAGGGCGAGCCAGGCCCACTCCAGGAGGGCGAAGGGGCCAAAGCCCCGGGCAAGGGCAAGAGCGGCGTAGCCCAGGGCCTCCCTGAGGCGGCCAAGCCCCCTTAGGGCGCGGGCCAGGGCGAAGGCGAGGCGGGCCTCGGCCTTGGGGTCTCCCTGGAAGCGGTGGAGGGCCTCCTCCAGGGCCAGGGCCCCCGCCTTTGGAGGGAGGGCCAGGCCCAGGTGGTAGAGGGTGAGGGGGGTCTGGGCCCTTCGGGCGGCCTCCAGGGCCAGGGCGCGGTAGGCCCGAAGGTTCCCCTTACGGGCCTCTACGAAGCCTAGAAGGGCCAGGCGCTCGGCCTCCGGGAGGCCTTCTTGGGAAGTTTGGAGGAGGGCTTCCGCCTCCCGGTCCCGCCCTTCCTCCAGGAGGCGGAGGGCGGGGGCCAGGGGGCTTGCCGGGAAATCCAGGGCCATGGAGCCATTTTAGACGTGTGAGGGCCTGAGCTTCCGCCCCTGCGGCTCTGACCCTCGAGGTCCGCTGACGACACCTACCATATAAGGTGTACAGTGAAGACATGGAGAAGACGACCCTCTACCTCCCCCCTGAGCTTCACCGCGCCCTAAAGGAGGCCGCGCGGCGGGAGGGCAAAAGCCAGGCAGAGCTCATCCGGGAGGCCTTGGCCGCTTACCTTACCCAGCGCCAAAGACCCGCCTTTCGTTCCCTAGGCGTGGGCGAGGACGAGGAGCTCTCCGGGCGCGCCTCCGAGGGGTGGCTGGAAAGGGTCTGGTCCGAGCGATGATCACTCTGGACACCTCCGCCCTCTTCGCCCTCCTGAACCGGAAGGACCCGGACCACGGCCGCGTTAAGGCGCTCCTTCTTTCTGATCCAGGTCCCTACCTGGTGCCCATGGGCATCCTCGCCGAGATCGCCTACCTCGCGGAAAGGCGCCTGGGCCTTGGGGCCCTCGAGGCCTTCCTCCAAGACCTCGAGGCCGGGGCTTTCTCCCTGGAATGCGGGGAAGAAGACCTGCCCCGGGTCAGGGCGCTCGTGGCCCGGTACCGGGACCTGCCCTTGGGCTTTGCCGACGCCGCGGTCGTCGCCGTAGCCGAGCGGAACGGGGGCCTGGTCCTAAGCTTGGACCGGCACCTTCACGTGGTGGCGCAGGAGGGGACCATCCGGGTACTCCCCTAACCCGCGATCCGGAGGAGGGCGAGGAAGCTTTCAAGCTCCAGGCTCGCCCCGCCCACGAGCCCCCCGTCCACGTTGGGCATGGAGAGGAGGTCGGCGAAGTTCTTGGGGTTCACGCTCCCCCCATAGAGGATGCGCACCCGCTGGGCAAACCCCGGGCCGTACCGCTCCGCCAGGGCCTGCCGGATGGCCTGGTGCATGGCCTCGGCGTCCTGTGGCGTGGCGTTCCGTCCGGTGCCGATGGCCCAGACCGGCTCGTAGGCGATCACCAAAGCCTCAGGACCCGGAGGGTTGAGGCCCTCGAGGCTTCCCCTTAGCTGGGCCAGGGTATAGGGCACCGCCTCTCCCCTTTCCCTCACCTCCAAAGGTTCCCCCACGCAAAGGATGGGGGTAATCCCCTCCTCCAAAAGCCTTTTCGCCTTCTCCGCCACCAGGGCATCCGTCTCGTGGTGGTAGCGCCGCCTCTCCGAGTGCCCCACGATGGTATAGCGGCACCCCAGATCGGAAAGCATCCGGGCAGAAACCTCCCCCGTAAAGGCGCCTTCCCGGTGAGGGGAGACATCCTGGGCCCCGTAGGCCACCTGGGTACCGGAAAGCACCTCCCTGGCCACGGGAAGCATGGGAAAAGCAGGCAGCACCGCCACCTCGGACTCTAAAGGAGGCAGAAGCCTCTTGAGCTCGGTAAACCAAACCCGGGCCTCCGAGGGCACTTTGTGCATCTTCCAGTTTCCCGCCACCAAGACCCTGCGCATGCCGCCATCCTACAGGAAAACCCCGCCCCAGGGGGCGGGGTTGGAACGGGCGTTCCTACTCCAGGACCTCAATCCCCGGGAGGGTGCCCTTCTCCAGGTACTCGAGGCTCGCCCCACCCCCGGTGGACACGTGGCTAAACCGGTCCTTAAGGCCCAGGCGGTTCACCGCCGCCACGGAGTCACCCCCTCCCACCACGGTGAAGGCTCCCTCCAAGGCCGCCACCGCCCGGCCCACCGCCAGGGTACCCTTGTCGAAGGGCGGTACCTCAAAGACCCCCATGGGCCCGTTCCAGAAGACCGTTCTGGCCCCTTTTAAGGCCTCGGCGAAGGCCTCCTGGGTCTTGGGCCCGATGTCCAAGCCCATATAGGGCACAGGAATGGCGTCCGCAGGGAAGGTACGGGTCTCCACCCCAGCCTCGATCCGCTCGGCCGCCACCACATCCACGGGCAGGTGCACCCTTACTCCCAAGGATTCCGCCCGCCGAAGCAGGTCCTTGGCCAGATCCAAGCGGTCCTCCTCCACCAGGCTCTTCCCCACCTCGCCCCCAAGGGCCTTGACGAAGGTGAAGGCCATGGCACCGCCGATAAGAAGGTGGTCTATGCGGGGCAGGAGGTTTTCTATGACCCCGATCTTGTCGGAAACCTTGGCCCCCCCGATGACCACCGCATAGGGCTTCTCCGGATCCCGGAGGAGCCGGGAAAGGGCCTTCACTTCCTTTTCCATGAGGAGCCCGGCAAAGGAAGGGAGAAGCCTCGCCACCCCCACCACGCTGGCGTGGGCCCGGTGGGCACTGCCAAAGGCATCCAGGACAAAGGCCTCCCCCAGCCGGGCGTAACGGGCGGCAAGATCGGGGTCGTTCTTCTCCTCCCCTGGCTCAAAGCGCACGTTTTCCAGGAGGGCCACCTCCCCCGGGGCCAGGGCCTGTACCGCCTGGTGCGCCTGGTCGGAACCAGGGCTATGGGGCACGAAGCGGACGCCGGAAAGGTACTGGCCCAAGGCCTCCGCCACCGGGGCCAGGGAGTACTTGGGGTCCACCCCTTTGGGCCGCCCCAGGTGGGAGAGGAGGACCAGGGAAGCCCCTGCATCGAGGAGGTGGCGCAGGGTGGGAAGGCTTTCCTGGATGCGGGTATCGTCCTGCACCACGCCGTCCTTGATGGGAACGTTATAGTCCACCCGCACCAGGATGCGCTTCCCCCGGGGCTCCAAGTCCTTAAGGGTGCGCATCTAAACCCCCTTCTTCAGCACCAACTCCACCAGATCCGCCACCCGGTTGGCGTAGCCCCACTCGTTGTCGTACCAGGCAAAGACCTTTACCAGGTTGCCCAGGGCCTTGGTGAGCTTGCCGTCCACGATGGAGGAGTGGGGATCCATCACGATATCCTGAAGGACGATCTCATCCTCGGTATAGGCCAGGATGCCCTTCAAGGGCCCCTCGGCCGCCGCCTTGAGGGCGGCGTTCACCTCCTCTGCGGTCACCTCCCGCTTGAGAAGGGCGGTGATGTCGGAGATGCTCCCCGTGGCCGTGGGCACCCGCAAAGCAGTCCCGTCGAAACGGCCCTTCAGGGAAGGAAGCACCAAGGCCGTGGCCTTAGCGGCCCCGGTGGTGGTGGGGATGATGTTGATGGCCGCCGCCCGCGCCCGGCGCAGGTCCTTGTGGGGCAGGTCCAGGACCCGCTGGTCGTTCGTGTAGGAGTGGACGGTGGTCATGAGGGCCTTTTCCACGCCAAAGGCCTCCTCCAAGACCTTCATCACCGGGGCCAGGGAGTTGGTGGTGCAGGAGGCGTTGGAAATGATGTGGTGCCTGGCCGGGTCGTACTGCTCGTGGTTCACCCCCATGACGATGGTGATGTCCTCCCCTTTGGCCGGGGCGGTGATGATGACCTTCTTGGCTCCCGCCTCGAGGTGGGCCTTGGCCTTGTCAGCATCGGTGAACACCCCCGTGGACTCGACGACCACATCCACGCCCAGGCTTCCCCAGGGAAGCTCCTTGGGATCCTTGATGGCGGTGGCCCGGATGGCCTTGCCGTCCACGTAAATGTTCTCGTCATCGTACCCCACCTCGCCGGGGAAGCGGCGGTAGATGGAATCGTACTTGAGCAGGTGGGCCAGGGTTCGGTTGTCGGTAAGGTCGTTGATGAGGGCTATTTCCACCCCCCGCCCGTGGAGGATCCGAAACACCTGACGGCCGATTCTGCCGAATCCGTTGATGCCTACCTTCATAGCTTACCTCCCCACGTGGCTCCTCGCCCCCTTGCCGTAGGGGTCAAGAGCTATGGCTTCAGTATATCGGCTTGTCCATAAGTGACTGACCGCACTTGGCTTAAGCAAACCCTCCCCCTTGACCCGTCAACCTCAAGATCGTATTTTTGTTGACGACCACCCCGCGTGGTCGAGGAGGTATGGAAGATGAAAACCGAGGTTCTCCCTTATCCACCCCTGGTTAAAACCCTCTGGCCCCACCGCACCCTGGCCCGGGACCTGGCCCTGATCCTGGCGGGTAGCCTCCTGGTGGCCCTGGCCGCCAGGATCAGCATTCCCCTGCCCTTCACCCCCGTGCCCATCACCGGCCAAACCTTGGCGATCCTCCTGGTGGGAGCAGCGTTGGGAAGCCGCCTTGGCTTCCTGTCCCTCTTGGCCTACCTGGCGGAAGGAGCCATGGGCTTACCCGTCTTCGCCGGGGGTACAGGGGGCTTGGCCAAGATCCTTGGCCCCACCGGGGGCTTCCTTCTGGCCTTCCCCTTGGCCGCAGGCTTGGTGGGGCTACTGGTGGAGCGGTTCGGCCTGGACCGGAGCTTCCTGGGAACCCTTTTGGCCATGCTGGCAGGCAACGCCCTGCTCTACCTGGTAGGGCTTCCCTGGCTTGCCGCCTGGCTCATGGGGGCAGGAAAGTTCGCGGGCACCGGCGCCCTTTTGGCCATGGGGCTTTTCCCCTTCATCCCCGGGGACCTGGTGAAGGCGGTGGTGGCGGCCTTGGTCCTGCCCTCTGCCTGGAAGGTCCTGGGAAGGCGCTAGCGTGCGGCTGGCCCTGGCGCACCTTGGAAGGCAGGAAAGCCTACCCAGGCTTTTAAAGATCCTTGTCCCCCTGGTGCACCAGGCCCGGGAGGAGGGGGCCTTGGCCCTCCTCCTCCCCGAGCTGGTCCTGGGGAGGCAAGAGGAAGAAGACCTTCCCCAAGCCCTCGAGGCCCTGGCCGAGGAAAGCCGCATGAGGGTGGTAGCGGGCTACCTGGCCCAAGGCCCCAGGAACCGGCTTGGCGTCTTCCCCCAGGGCCCCTTCTACGACAAGGTGCATCCCTTTCTGGCCCTGGGGGAGGAAGGGGACGAGGGTGTTGAGCCTGGGGAAGGTCCCGTGGTGTGGGAGTTCCAGGGACAAAGGTTTGGGCTCGCCCTTTGCTATGACCTGGATTTCCCCGAACTTTTTCGCAGCTACGCCTTGATGGGCGCCGAGGTTTTTCTGGTGGGCTCCGCCTGGCCGGGGGAGTACCAGGAGCTTCTTGCGGTCCTGGCCCGGGCGAGGGCCGCGGAGAACCAGGCCTACCTCCTCCTCGCCAACCGGGCGGACACGGGAAGCCCTTCCCTGGCAGTAGCCCCTGATGGGCGCCTTTTGGCCTCGAGGCGGGAGGAAGGCCTCCTCGTGGTGGACCTAGACCTGGGTTTCCTGGAAGAGTACCGGGCCCGCTACCCCATCCTCCGCCACCGCCGGATAGAGGCCTACCGGCTCTGGTAAGATGGCCTTCGTGCTGGAGAACCGCCGGGCACGGCACGACTACGAGATCCTGGAAACCTACGAGGCGGGGATCGCCCTAAAGGGAACCGAGGTCAAGTCCCTGCGCGCCGGTAAGGTAGACTTTACGGGAAGCTTTGCCAGGTTTGAAAACGGCGAGCTTTACCTGGAAAACCTTTACATCGCTCCCTATGAAAAGGGATCCTATACCAACGTGGACCCCAGGAGAAAGCGTAAGCTCCTCCTTCACCGCCACGAGCTCAACCGGCTAAGGGGCAGGGTGGAACAGAGGGGCCTTACCCTGGTGCCCCTTAAGATCTACTTCAACGAGAGAGGCTACGCCAAGGTTCTCTTGGGCCTGGCCCGGGGCAAAAAGGCCTATCAAAGAAAGGAAGACGACAAGAAGCGTGCCGTGCGCCGCGCCCTGGAGGAGCTATGAGGTTTTTTGCGCTAGGCCTGGTTTTCCTTACCACCTTGGCCCAAGCCCCAAGACCCCTCTTGGTGGGAGGAGAAGTGGGCCAGGCCCTTTACCCAGGGGGGCGGGGCGTGTCCTATGGGGAGGTGCGCCTGATAGCCCGGAGCCTGGGGCTCGCCCTTTGGCAAGGGAAAGGCCAGGTGGGCTTGGGCCTGGGAAGCCGCTACAAGGTTTTCCCCTTGGTGGAAAACGAGGCCCAGGCCGCTGCCCGGGGGACCGCCTGGAAACGGGGGCAGGAGGTCTTCGTCCCCTTGCGGCCGTTAAGCGAGGCCTTGGGCCTGGAATACCGGGCCCAGGAGGGCATCCTCCTCCAACTGCCTTGGGCCAGGCTTGTGGGGGTGGAGCGAAGGCCGGGCCAGATCCTCCTTCGCTTCTCCCGGGAGGTGAACGCCCTGGTGGAGGGCAATAGCGTCCTCTTCCTCCTGGCCCAGGGAGAAGGAGCAGGCCTGAGCCAGGAAGCCCGGGGACTTCGCCTCACCCTGGAAACCCCGCCCAGTAGGCTCTACTACCCCGGAGGAGGCCAGGTGGTCCTGGAGTGGGGCCCCCCAGCTAGACCCAGGCCCACGGTCCTCCTGGACCCCGGCCACGGGGGGAAGGACCCGGGCATCTCGGCAGGGGGGCTTTTGGAGAAGGACCTCACCCTGGACCTAGCCAGGCGGGTGGCCGCCCGCCTGCCCAACGCCCGGCTCTCCCGGCAAGGGGATGAAACCGTGCCCCTCGAGGCCCGCTTGAGCTTGGCTCAGGCAGCCTCGGTGGTGGTTTCCCTGCATGCCACCCAGGGCAGTGCGGTGAACCTCTACCTGCCCAAGGCCCGCTCCACCCCCTTAGCCCAAAACGCCGAGGCCCTCCTGGCCTCGGCCCCGGCAGAGCAAGCCGCCTTGCTAAAGGTCTACGCCGGCGACCCACGGCGCCTGGCCGAGGCCCTGGAAAAAGCTTTTTCCGCCCTGGGCATCGTGCTGGCCCGGGCGGAGGGTCCTTACGCCCTCACCGACATCCCCGGGGCGGGGGTGGTCCTCGAGGTAGGGGTGGAACGGTTAAAAACCCCTGAGGCCCGCGACCAGGTGGCGGAGGCCATCGCCCAGGCCATCCGCACCTATCTGGAGTAGCCATGCGCCGACTCTTGACCCTCTGGAACCTCCTCGGCCTCGCCCTCTTCACCTTGGGGGCCTTGGTCTACTGGCAAGGCCAGGGAGGGCAGGCTCCATCCGCCCTGCCCTTGCCCTCGGAGGAAACCTCGGCCGTAAGCAGCCTGCCCATGATCCTCTACCTACCCAACCCGCCCCAGGGCCTCCTGAAGGAAACCCGCACCCTCGAGCTGGCCCCGGGGGATACCCCGGAAAACAAGGTCCTTGCCACCTGGGCCGAGGCCCTTCAAGCCCCCAAGCCCCGGGCCCTTTATCGGCTGGGCAAGCTTTTCGTGGTGGATCTTCCCGCCGACTTTGCCCTGGGTTTGGATGCCAGCCAGGAAGCCCTGCGCCTCTACAGCCTGGCCTATACCCTCCTTTCCACCTTCCCCCAGGCCCAGGAGGTGCGCTTCCTGGTGGAGGGAGAACCCAAGCCGGGCCTAGCCCATCTGGATCTAAGCCAGCCTTTCCGCCTACCATGAAGGACACTTGGCGCATCGACCGCCTCGTTCTCCAGGGGTTCAAGTCCTTTGCAGAGCGCACCGCCCTGGACTTCCCGGATCCCATCACCGGGATCATCGGGCCCAATGGCTCCGGCAAGAGCAACCTGGTGGAAGCCTTGCGCTTCGTGACCGGGGCCCGCGCCCATGAGCTACGCGGGCAGGAACTTGGCACCTTTCTCTTCCACGGCGGCGAGGGCCACCCACCCCAGGCCATGGCGGAGGTCCGCCTGGAGCTTTCCCGGGGAAGGGAAAGGCTCACCGTGGAACGGCGCATCGAAGGGGACCGCTCCCTTTTTCGGGTGAACGGCCGCCCGTTAAGCGCCAAGGCCCTGGCCCTCCACCTCGCGGGCACGGGCCTGGGCCGAGGGGGGTACGCCATCGTGGGCCAGGGGGAGGTGGCCGCCCTACTGGAAGCCCCGGAGGAAGTTCTGCTGGCCCACCTCGAGGAGGCCGCCGGGCTGAAACCGGTGGCGGAAGCAGCCCGGGCAGCTGAGAAGGAGCTGCAAGAGGCAAGCCGCCTTCTGGAAGAGCGCGAGCGGGAACTCCGGGAGCTTAAGGCCCAGGCAGAACGGCTTAGAGGGGAAGCAAAGCGGGCCAGACGCGCCCAGGCCTTGGACCTCGAGGCCCTGGCCCTCAAGGTAAGCCTCCTGGAAGCCCGCATGGAGGAAGCCCAAGCCGAGATGGCGAGGGCCGAGGAGCGGCTTAAGGCCCTGGCCAGGGAGGAGGAAACCCTAGAGAAGGAGCGTCAAGCCCTGGAGCAAAGGCGCCTGGCCCTGGCCCGCGAAGAGGAATCCCTGCGCCAAGAGCTGGAAGCGGTGCGCCTGCGCCTAAAGGAGCGGGAAGGCTTCGAGCGGGAGCTTAGGGAGCTCGCCCGGCTGCAAAGGGCCCTGGACCGTCCCCCTCCTGAAGACCCTGGCCCCCCGGTACCCCCTCCCCCCCGGCCCCTCGAGGAGCTCCGCACCCAGCTGAGGCATTTGAAAGCGGAAGAAGCCCGCCTGCTGGCCGCCAAAAAGCGCCACGAGGAAACCTTCCGCCGGTACCTAACGGAAACCGCCCGCTACGAGGAACGCCTGAAGGCTTACCAGGAAGCCTTGGCGGAACGCACCCGCTTGGAGGAGGAGCTTGCTCGGAAGCTTGAGGAACTTCGGGACCTCGAGGCGAGAATGGCCGAAAGGAAGCGGTTGGAAACCCACCTCGCCGAACTGCGCGCCCAGGCCCAGGGAGCCCTCAGGGAGGCCGAGCGGCTCAGGCGGCTTCTGGAGGCCGGCAGCGACCTGCACGAGGGACCCCGAAAGGTACGGAAGCTTCCTGGGGTGCTGGGGGTGGTGGCGGACCTGGTGCGACCCGAAGCGGGGCTGGAGCTGGCCTTGGAGGCGGCCCTGGGCCCCCGGCTCCAATGGGTCCTCACCCAGGACGAGGAAGCCGCCAAGGCCGCCATCGCCCTCCTGAAACGAGAAGGGGGCCGGGCCACCTTCCTGCCCCTAACCCTTCTATCCCCGCCACCTCCCCCCTCTCCCCCTCCCGTGCCCGGCCTCCTGGGACCCGCCTTCCGCCTGGCCCGGCTCCGGCACCCCGGCCTACCGGAGAAGGAAATCCTCCTTGCCCTCCTGGGGGATACCCTGGTCTTCGCCGACTTGGACGCAGCCCTGGCTTACCGGAGGGCTGGGGGTCGGGAAAGAGTGGTCACCCTGGAAGGCGAGGTGCTAGAACGCCTGGGAGCCCTATCCGGTGGGCGCCAAAAGGGAGGTGGGGAAACCCTCCTCTTAAGGCGGCGCCTGGAGGACCTGGAAACCGAGCAGGAGCAGCTCGCCAGGGAGATCAAAGCCCTGGAGGAAGCCCTGGCCTCCTTCCCTCCCCACCGACGCCTGGAGGAAGCCCGGGCCCAGGTGGAGACCCTGCAGGGCCGGCTCCGCTCCCCCCTACCCCCGCCTCCCAAACCCCCCACACCGCCTCAGGAAACCTGGGAGGAGGCCCGGCTTCTGGCCTTGGAAAAGGAAAGAGAGGAGCTGGAAGGAATCCTGGCCCAAGCAGAGGCCCACGAGCGCTGGCGCCTGCTCTCCCAGGCCCGGGAGGCTTGGGCAGCGTCCCAGGAGGAAGTGCGCCGCATCCAGTCGAGGATGGAGGAACTGAAGGCCAAACTCGCCGCCACCCAACCCCTTCAGGCCAAGGCCCAGGAGCTAGAGGAACGCCTTAAGGCCGTGCGGGCGGAAAGGACAAACCTTGAGGACCAGCAAACCCGGGCCCTTACCCGGGCTAACGCCCTCTTGAGCGAGCGGGAAAACCTCCGCCTGCTCCTGGCCCGTAGGGAAGCCCTCCTGGAGGAACTTGGCCGGGAGAGGGCCTCCCTCCCCCCCCTAGACCGTCTGCCTGGCACGCCCAGGGCCCTCCAGGCCAGGCTAGCCCAGGTGGAACGGGAGCGGGCGGCTTTGGGACCCGTAAACGCCCTGGCGGAAAGAGAGCTAATGGAGTTGGAGGCTCGCCTTGAGGCTCAGGAAAAAGAAGTTAAGGAGGCCACGGAAGCCCTCCTTCGCCTCGAAGCCGAGGCCAAGGCTGTGGAAAAAGCCTACGGGGAGAGGCTGAAGGAAAGCTACCAGGTTTTCCAAAGCGCTTTTCAGAAATACGCCCTAGCCCTCCTTGGAGCCCGGGCCGAGGTGAAGCGGGAAGGCCAGGGGCTGAAGCTGGTGGTGATCCCGGCAGGAAAGCGCACCCAAGACCTCCGCCTCCTCTCCCTGGGGGAAAAGACCCTGGGGGCCCTCGCCTTCCTCTTTTCCCTGGGCGAACTCCAGGGTGGCCTACCCTTGGCCGTACTGGATGAGGTAGACGCCGCCCTTGACGAGGCCAACCTCGTCCGCTTCACCCGCTTCCTCAACTCCGGAAAGCAGTTCATCCTGGTCACCCATCAGAAGCGCACCATGGAAGCTTGCCACGCCCTCTATGGGGTCACCGCCCAAGGGGGCGTGAGCCGGGTGTTCTCTATCCGCAAGGAGGCTGCCTATGACCCTAAATGAGTACCAGCAGGAGGCCAAGAAAACCGCCCTTTACCCCGAAGCCTACCGGCTTCTTTACCCCACCCTGGGCCTGGCGGGCGAAGCCGGGGAACTGGCTAACAAGGTCAAAAAGATCCTTAGAGACCATGGAGGAAACCTCAACCAGGCTACCCGGGAGGATCTGGTGGCTGAGCTCGGGGATGTGCTTTGGTATGTGGCCCAGCTGGCCACCGACCTGGGGGTGAGCCTAGAGGAGGTGGCCCAAGGCAACCTGGCCAAACTCCGCTCCCGCCTGGAACGGGGGAAACTGGGGGGCTCGGGGGATAATCGCTAGCGCAAGGACACCGACCCCTGCCGGAAGAAAGGGGAGACCTCAATCCCCCGGGGTAGGGTCCCCGGGGGATTCGCCTTCAGGCCTAATCAAAGAGGTCAAAGATCTCCAGGAAGCCCTTTTTCTTGCGGTAGGGTTTCCCCTCCTTGCGGTAGTACGCCTCCCGCTCCTCCTCGTAGGCCCGCTCCACCTCCTTGGCTTCCGCCAGGAGTTTTTCCAACTCCCCCCTATCCAGCCAGACCCCCCCGCACTGAGGGCAGACGTCGATGAGGACCCCCCGCCTTTCCACCTCCTTCATGCCCACCTGGCAGCTTGGGCAAAGGAGAAGGGGCATCTACTCCTCCCTCCGCCCCATGAGGAGGCTGGCGTAGTAAAGGATGGTGGCCAAGGAGCTGGCCAAGGCGGCCACGTAGGTGAGGGCTGCCCAGGTGAGCACCTGCCGGGCAGGGGCTACTTCCTGCTGGGAGAGGAAGCCCATGCGCCGCAGGAACTCCAGGGCCCGCCTGGAGGCGTCGAACTCCACCGGCAGGGTCACCAGCTGGAATAGGGCCACCGCCAGGTATAGGTAAAGCCCGAGCTTGGCCAAACCGATGGCCCCTAGCATCAACCCGCCCACCACCAGGATCGGGCCCAGGTTGGTGCCCAGGCTGGCCGCCGGCCAGAGGCTGGCCCGCACCCGAAGCCAGGTGTAACCATGGGCATCCTGGACCGCATGCCCCACCTCGTGGGCGGCCACCGCCAGGGCCGCCAGGCTGGGCGAGGCGTAGTTGGGCTCGGAAAGCCGCACCACCTTAGCGTGAGGATCGTAGTGGTCCGTGAGAGCTCCGGGCACCGGTTCCACCCGGACGTGGGTGAGGCCATGGGCATCCAGGATAGCCCGGGCCACCTGGGCCCCTGTAAGCCCCCGGCTGTTGGCCACCCGGCTGAATCGGGCAAAGGTGGCCTGTAGACCGCCTTGAATCACCAGGCTGGCCACGAAGACCAACCCCATGAGCAAGAGCGCCAGTATGTCCATTCCCGTCCACCTCCTCCCGAAGAGTAGCAAAAACCGAGGCCACCCATACAGGTGGTCTCGCCATGCGCCCTTAGGCGCCCCAGCCGACCGGGGATTTCTCCCGTACTGACGACCGGCTGGCCCCCAAAGGGGGCGGCTACTCCCCGCGGTTCCCTTTATACCAAACCCAGTCCCTCCTGGCAAGGACCGGGACGGGAATGTGCACAGACCCCCTTTACTGTTCTTCGCTCAAGGGTATCTTGTGAGCGGGAGGTGAGGTATGGGCTACGCGCATCCCGAGGTTCTGGTGAGCACGGACTGGGTCCAGGAGCACCTCGAGGATCCTAAGGTGAGGATCCTCGAGGTGGACGAGGACATCCTGCTTTACGAAACCGGCCATATTCCCGGGGCACAAAAGGTGGACTGGCAACGGGATTTCTGGGATCCGGTGGTGCGGGACTTTGTGGACGAGGAGGGGTTTGCCAACCTCATGGAAAGGCTTGGGATCTCCAACGATACCACCGTGGTCCTTTACGGGGACAAGAACAACTGGTGGGCCGCCTACGCCTTCTGGTTCTTCAAATATAACGGCCACCAGGACGTGCGCCTCATGAACGGGGGGCGGCAGAAGTGGGTGGAGGAAGGCCGTCCCCTGACCACCGAGGTGCCCACCTACCCCAAGGGCAGCTACCGGGTACCCTACCGGGACGAGTCCATCCGCGCCTATCGGGACGAGGTCCTCAAGCACATCCTCAAGGTTAAAGAGGGCAAGGGCGCCCTGGTGGACGTGCGAAGCCCCGAGGAGTACCGGGGGGAGCTTACCCACATGCCCAACTACCCTCAGGAGGGCGCCCTGCGGGCTGGCCACATCCCGGGGGCCAAAAACGTGCCCTGGGCCAAGGCGGTGAACCCGGACGGCACCTTCAAGTCCGCGGAGGAGCTAAGGGCCCTCTACGAGCCCCTGGGCATTACCCCGGACAAGGACGTGGTGGTCTACTGCCGCATCGCCGAGCGCTCCAGCCACTCCTGGTTTGTCCTCAAGTACCTCCTCGGCTACCCCCACGTGAAGAACTACGACGGCTCCTGGACGGAGTGGGGCAACCTGGTGGGGGTTCCGGTAGCCAAAGGGGAGGAATAGTTCAATCCTCGGAAGCCTCCCCCAGGGCCTGGGCGGCAAGCCAACGCCCCGTAGGGGTGTCCGCCAACCCCCCCAGGCCTGTTTCCTTGAGCTCCAAGGGCAGGAGGCGGCCGATGCCCGCCATGGCCAGGATCACCTCGTCGGGAGGGATCACGCTCCTTATCCCCGCCAGGGCCATGGAAGCGGCACTCACCGCATGCACCGCGTAAAAACCATTGCGCATCACGCAGGGGACCTCCACAAACCCCCCCACGGGATCGCAAACCAAACCCAGGGTGTTCTGCAGGGCCAAGGCCGCCGCATGGGCAGAGGCCTCTGAACTCCCCCCGAGAAGCTCGGTAACGGCGGCCGCCGCCATGGCGGCCGAGGAACCGATTTCCGCCTGGCACCCTCCGCTGGCCCCGGCGATGTAGATCTGGCGGTTGATGATCTTGGCCACCCCGGCGGCCAGGACCATGGGCATGAGGAGTTCCTCATCGGGAATGCCCAGGTGATCCGCCACTCCCAGTAAGGCCCCGGGAAGCGTTCCGGCGCTGCCCGCAGTGGGCGCGGCTACGATCCGGCCCATGCGGGCATTTTCCTCATTGACCGCCATGGCGTAGGCCTGGACCCGCTTTAAAAGCGGATCCCGCAAGGGATCCGGGGCTTCCCACAAGGTCTTGGCATTCTTCCCCACCATTCCCGCCACGCTGGGGGCATCCGAGGCGAGACCCCTCCGGATGGAATCCCGCATGATGCCAAGGCGCTCCCGAAGCTTATCCAGAATGGCCTCGGGAGCCAGTCCGCTTTCCTCCACCTCCTCGCGGAGCACAGCCTCCGACGCCCGGCCGGGAAGGGCGGCGAGATCGTTCAGGGTCAACGGCATAGCCTGAGTATAAGCTTTGGTTTCCTTTTACCCTGTGGGTCTATGCTAAAGGCAGGGAAGGTATGGATAACCCAGAACCTAGCCTCCGTGTGCTGATTGCCGACGACCACCCCCTCTTCCGGCTGGGCCTGCGGGCAGGCCTCGAGGGGGAAGGGCTCGCGGTGGTGGCCGAGGCCCAGGATGGAAAGGAGGCCTTGGAAAAAACCCTGGCCCTGAACCCGGAAGCGGTCCTCCTGGATCTAAGGATGCCTGGAATGGATGGATTAGAGTGCACCCGCCTGCTCCGGAAGGCAGGGTATCCCGGTCTCATCGCCCTCCTCACCACCTACCAGGAGCCCGCCTTAGTGCGGGAAGCGTTTTTGGCCGGGGCCGACGCCTACTTTTCCAAGGAGCTCTCCGCTCCCGAGCTCAAAAGGCGCCTTCTCCGCGTGGCCCAGGGGGAGGAAAAACTGAAGCCCCCCGACCTGCCCAACCTCACCATGAGGGAGGAGGAAGTCCTCCGCCTCCTGGCCCAGGGGCTTTCCGTGAAGGAAATGGCCAAGGTGCTTGGCCTTTCCCCGGACACGGTGAAGGACCATCTGGAAAGCCTCTACGGCAAGCTTCTGGCCCGAAACCGGGTGGAAGCCCTGGAAAAAGCCAGATCCCTGGGATTCTTGGCGAAGAAATAAGGAAGGGCAGGTTTGCCCGCCCTTCCCCTAGTCCCCCGTTTACTCAGCGGAAGCTTCCCCTTCGATGGCCGCCTGACCAGAATCCTGGGCAGCCGCCGCTTCTTCCTCGGCCGCCCGGGCCCTCTCCTGATCCTGACCGACGCGCTTGCGGTCGACGCGGAGCTTGCGGCGGATCTCCTTTTCGGAGAGCTCACGGATGAAGTAGAGCTTGGCCCGCCGGGCCCGGCCCCGCTGGACGATCTCGATCTTCTCAATGAGGGGGGAGTTCAAAGGGAAGATGCGCTCCACCCCGACGCCGTAGCTCACCTTGCGCACGGTGAAGCTGGTGTTGTACCCGTTCCGCTTGATCTTGATGACGATGCCCTCAAAGTTCTGCACCCGGGTGCGGTTGCCTTCCTTTACCCGGTAAGCCACCCGCACGGTGTCGCCAGGCCGAAACTCGGGGAGATCGGTGCGGGTGTACTTAGCCTCCACTACTTTAAGCAGCGCTCCTCGGTTCATGTTCTCCTCCCTTCCCAGAGGAACCCCTAGGGGTTCATGGGCAACAGACCTAAGTCTAGCCCTCGCGGTCCATTTCCGCAAGCCAGGCCACCTCGAGGGGCCCAAGCCTTGCCTCCCGCACCAGCTCCGGCCTCACGGCAAGGGTCTTCCTCAACGCTTCCTGTCTGCGCCACCGGTCCACCTCCGGGTGGTTTCCCGAAAGGAGAACCTCCGGCACCCGAAGCCCGCGGAACTCCGGGGGGCGGGTGTAGTGGGGGTGGTCCAGGAGTCCGCGGACAAAGGAATCCCTCCGGTGGCTTTCCGGATCCCCGATCACCCCGGGGATAAGCCGGGCGGTGGCCTCCAGCACCGCCAAGGCCGCCACTTCCCCCCCCATGAGCACGTAGTCCCCGACGGAAAGGGAACGGGTTACAAAGGCCTCCACCCGGGCGTCAAACCCCTCGTACCGCCCGGAAAGAAGGACCAGGTGATCCCTTTGGGCGAGCTCCTCCGCCACCCGTTGGGTAAAGGGTTCCCCCGCCGGGGAAAGGAGGATCACCTCATCCGCAGGCAGAACGGCCTCCAAGGCGGCCACCGCCACATCCGGACGGATCACCATCCCCGCCCCGCCGCCATAGGGAGTATCGTCCACGGTGCGGTGCCGCCCCAACCCATAGGCCCTGAGGTCCACCACCTCCACCTGGATGAGACCCCGCTCCTGGGCCTTCTTCAGAAGGGATTCCGAAAGCCAGGGGCGTATGAGGCCAGGGAAAAGGGTGAGGATACTGTAGCGCATTCAGTCAAAGAGGCCGGGGATAGGCTCCACGTGGATGCCCTCCTCCTCCACCCGCACGTAGGGCGCCTGCAGGGGTACCAGGCGCTCCGTCTGGTCCCGAAGCCTTTCCCCCACACCCTTGATCACCAGGACATCCTGGGCTCCCGCGTCCAGGATGTCCACCACCTCCCCCACCTTAAGGCCCTCCACGTAAACAGGTAGGCCAATAAGGGCAAAGTAGTAGTACCGGCCCTCCTCGAGGGGGGGAAGTTCCTCCACCTCGGCATACACCCGGAGGCCCACCAAGGGCTCGGCGAGCTCCCGGCTGGAAACCCCAGCCAGGTGAACCACCAAGTCATCCCCCACCTGGTAGAGATCCTCCACCGCCCGCCAGCCATGCCCTTCCACGTAGACCCGCTCCAGGTGAGCCACCACCGGCTCACCCCGGAACTTCAGACCCCCGCGCAGGGCATAGGGGGCACCGAACCGACCGATTTCCACCAGGCGCATCCCTAATCCATTATGCCAAAGCCCCACGGGCCTAGCGCACCTCCACCCCCACCTTGCGCTTGGCGTAGGCTCGCACGAGGGTGCGGATGGACTCAATGACCCGGCCTTGTTTGCCGATGAGCCGGCCCTTGTCCTCCGGGGCCACCTCCACCACGTAAAGGGGGCCTTCCCGGGTCCGTTTTTCCTGCACCCGGACCCGCTCCGGCTGGTCCACCACGCTCTTGGCCAAATATTCCACCAAGTCCTTCATGGCCCCATGTTAAGGCAAAGGCGCCGCGTGGGTACACCCACCGGCACCCACAGGAAGCCCTAACCCTTAGCCTTCTTTCCGGAAAACCCCCGCCTGCCTGAGAAGCCTCCGGGCGGTGTCCGTGGGCTGGGCCCCCACGGAAAGCCAGTACCTGGCCCGCTCCACGTCCACCTTCAGCCACTCGGGAGTGGTCTTGCGGGGATCGTAGTACCCGATCTTTTCGATGTAGGCGCCGTCGCGCTTTCTGCGGCTATCGGTAACCACGATGCGGTAGTGAGGATTGTGCTTGGAGCCGAAACGAGAAAGCCGGATCTTTACCATTTTCCTACCTCCTGAACATTCCCATGAGTCCCCGGCCCTTGTTTTTCTCCAGGGACTTCATTAGGGCCTTGGTTTCCTCGAAGGCCTTGATGAGGCGGTTGATCTCCTGCACGCTGGTGCCGCTTCCCCTGGCGATGCGCTTGCGCCGGGAGGCGTTTAGGATGCGGGGGTCCTTTCGCTCCTCGGGGGTCATGGAAAGAACGATGGCCTCCAGGCGCTTGATGGCCTTATCGTCCACCTGGACCCCAGCGGGCAAGGCCTTACCCACCCCGGGAAGCATGGCGAGGATCTCCGAGAAGGAGCCCAGGCGCTTCAAGTTCTGCATCTGCTTGAGGAAGTCCTCCAGGGTGAGCTCCTTGGCGGACTTGGGGGTTTCGGCCTCGAGGCCCGCAGCCCGAACCTTCTCCGCCAGGGTGGCCACATCCCCCATGCCCAGGATGCGGCTCGCCAGCCGGTCGGGGTAGAAGAGTTCCAGGCCCTCGGGGCGCTCGGAAACCCCGGCGAAGTAGATGGGCTTCCCCGTCACGTGCCGGGCAGAGAGGGCCGCCCCACCCCGGGCATCCCCATCCAGCTTGGTGAGGATGAGCCCCGTGACCCCCACCCGCTCGTCGAAGGCCTTGGCCACCGAAAGGGCCTCCTGGCCCGTCATGGCATCCAGGACCAGGAGCACCTCGTCAGGCTTCATGGCCTCCTTGAGGCGGGCAAGCTCCGCCATCAAAGGCTCGTCGATCTGCAGGCGCCCGGCGGTATCCACCAGGATGAGGTCACGAACCTCCTGCCTGGCCCTCTCCTCCACCCGGCGGCGGATGGACTCGGGGCTCTCCCCATCCTGCACCTCCAGGACCGGGACCCCGATCTTTTCCCCCAGGATGCGAAGCTGCTCCCGGGCTGCCGGGCGCTGGGTGTCGGCCGCCACCAGCAGGGGCCTCCTTCCCTTCCCCTTGTAGAAAAGAGCCAGCTTGGCCGCGGTGGTGGTTTTGCCGGAGCCCTGGAGGCCCACCAGGAACCACAGGTTCTGGTTCTTCAGGATGGGGAAGCGGGGTTCCCCGCCCAAGGCCTCCTTCAGGGCCTCGTAGACCGTGGCCAGCACCACTTCGGCCGGGGTAAGACTTTCCAGGACCTTCTGGCCCAGGGCCTTCTCCCGGACGCTTTCCACAAAGGCCCTCGCCACCTCCAGGTTCACGTCAGCGTCCATCAGGGCCCGACGGATCTCCCTCAGGGTGGCCTTCAGGTCCTCCTCGGTGATACGGCCCCGTCCCCTTAAGCGGTCTATGGCCTCCTGCAGTCTTCCCGCCAGCTTCGCAAACATGAGCCTCCCGGCCGCCAGGCCGGGCTTTAGAATAGGCCAGACCCCTTGAGCGTGTCAACCTCAATTTTTCCCACATTTCTAGTGGGCACGGTTGACGGCCCCGACCGGGAACCCTAGGCTAAGGAAGGTATGCTAGGGGCTTTGCCCTCGAGTCCTAGGCCCTGAAGGCCGCCCAGCAGGCGGCCTTCAGGAGAAAGGAGGCCGCCTGTGGAGATGACCCTTTCCCCTCTGCGCCAAGCCCTGCAAGAAGGCGACACCCTCAAGCTTCGCAAGCTCCTGGAGGAAACCCATCCCCAGGACCTCTTGGCCGTGTGGGATGACCTCGAGGGGGAGCACCGCTACGTGGTCCTCACCCTCCTTCCCAAGGACCGGGCCGCGGAGGTCTTCGCCAACCTCCCTGCGGAGGAGCAGGCGGAGTACTTGAAGACCCTTCCCCCCTGGCGGGTGCGGGAGCTCTTGGAGGAGCTCTCCCTGGACGACCTAGCCGACGCCCTCCAGGCGGTGGAGGAGGAAGACCCCGACCTGGCCCGCCGCCTTAAGGAGGCCCTGGACCCCGAGACCCGGGCCGAGGTGGAGGAGCTCACCCAGTACGAGGAGGACGAGGCGGGCGGCCTCATGACCCCCGAGTACGTGGCGGTGCGGGAGGGCATGACCGTGGAGGAGGTCATCCGCTTCCTGCGCCGGGCCGCCCCCGATGCGGAAACCATTTACTACATTTACGTGGTGGACGAGGCGGGCCGCCTCAAGGGGGTCCTGTCCTTAAGAGACCTCATCGTGGCCGACCCGAAGACCAAGGTGGCGGAGATCATGAACCCCAAGGTGGTCTTCGCCCGCACGGACACCGACCAGGAAGAGGTAGCCCGCCTCATGGCCGACTACGACTTCACCGTCTTGCCCGTGGTGGACGAGGACGGGGTGCTGGTGGGCATCGTCACGGTGGACGACGTGCTGGACGTTTTAGAAGAGGAGGCCACCGAGGACATCCACCGCATGGCGGCGGTGGACGTGCCGGACTTGGTGTACAGCCAAGCCTCCCCCATCGCCCTCTGGATGGCCCGGGTGCGCTGGCTGGTGATCCTCATCCTCACGGGCATGGTGACCAGTTCCATCCTCCAGGGGTTTGAAAACCTCCTGGAGGCCGCCACCGCCTTGGCCTTCTATGTCCCCGTACTCCTGGGCACGGGGGGCAATACCGGCAACCAGTCCGCCACCCTCATCATCCGGGCCCTGGCCACCCGGGACCTGGACCTCAGGGACTGGCGCCGGGTCCTGACCAAGGAAGCCCTGGTGGGAAGCCTGCTCGGCCTCACCTTGGCTGCCCTCCTCGTGGGCAAGGTTTTCCTGGACGGGCATGCCGCCTTGGCCCCGGTGGTAGCCTTGGCCCTTTTCCTCCTGGTGCTCTTCGCCAACCTGGTGGGGGCCATGCTCCCCGTGGTGTTGAGGCGGCTTGGCGTGGATCCTGCCCTGGTTTCCAACCCCCTGGTGGCCACCCTTTCCGATATCTCGGGCCTCCTCATCTACCTCTCGGTGGCCCGACTTCTGCTGGAGTTGGGATGAATCGGCTCCGCATGGTGGTGGAGTGGAGCAAAGGAAGCTCCTTCCGCTATGCCTGGAAGGATGGGAACCTCGCCCTGGTGGCCGTGGACCAACCGGCGCCGGTGAACTATGGTCTCATCCCTGGCCTCATCAACCCCGCCGACGGGGAAGAGGTGGATGCGGTTTTCCTGGGTCCTCCCCTTCCCCCAGGAACCCAGGTGGAGGGGGAAGTGGTGGGCATAATGTGGCTGGCGGATGGGGACCACAAGATCCTCCTCGAGGCCCAGGGGCAAGGGCCAAGCCCAAGGGAAGCCCAAGAACTCCTCGCCTGGTTCCACCCAAGCCGCAAGCCCCTTCTCCTCGGCCCACAGGAGGCCAGGGACTGGCTGAAGGCGTTGCTCAGAGGATAAGCATAGCGTCCCCCAAAGAGTAAAACCGGTAGCGCTCCGCCACCGCAAGCCGGTACGCTTCCATGGTCTTTTCGTAGCCCAAAAAGGCGGCCACCAGCATGAGCAGGGTAGAACGAGGCAGGTGGAAGTTGGTGAAAAGAGCGTCTATGACCTGGAAGGCGTAGGGCGGACGGATGAAAAGCCGGGTCTCCCCTATCCCCGGCACCACCCCAATCCCTTTCTGGAAGGCGCTTTCCAGGGCTCGGACCACGGTGGTGCCCACCGCCACCACCCTCCGGCCCTCCTTCTTGGCCCGGTTGATGGCTTCTGCGGTTTCCTCAGGGATTTCGTAGGGCTCAGGGTGCATCTCGTGCTTCTCGGGATCCCCCTTCACCGGGCGGAAGGTGCCGGGGCCCACGTGCAGGGTTAGGAAGCAGAGCTCCACCCCCATGCCCCTCAGGCGGGCCAAAAGCTCCAGGGTAAAGTGGAGCCCGGCAGTGGGGGCGGCCACGGAGCCCGGACGCCTGGCGTACACGGTCTGGTAGCGTTCCGGAGGGATTTTGGCCTTGATATAAGGGGGCAGGGGTACCTCCCCTACTTCCTCCAGGTGGGCCATCAGGTCCCCCTGGAAGCGAAGGAGCCGCACCCCATCCTCCTCCACCCCCACCACCTCCGCCTCGAGGTCCGGAACCACGCGGAGGTCCCGGGGAGACAGAAAGCGGAGCCTGGTGCCGAGCTTGGCCTTGCGGCCGGGCCCCACCAGGGCTTCCCAAAGCCCCGGAGCCCGCTCCCGCACCAAGAGCACCTCCACCCTTCCCCCCGTGGGCCTTTGGGCCAAGAGGCGGGCGGGGATCACCTTGCTCTCGTTAAAAACCAACACATCTCCCGGGCGAAGGTATTCGGGAAGGTCCCTGACCTGGCGGTGCTCGGCACGAAAGGGCCCTTCCCGATGGACCACCAGCATCCGGGCCCTATCCCGGGGCTCTACCCCCTCCTGGGCGATGAGTTCTTCGGGCAGAAAGTAGTCGTAGGCCTCGAGGCTCATCGCTCGGTGTTCCTAGGCTCCATGAAGGCATTCGGGATATCGGGAAGGTGCACGAAGCGGTCCACAGCATCGATGAGCTTCTGGGCGGTGGTCTCCCGAAAGGCGATCACCTCCACCCGGATGCCCCGTTCCATGAGGACCTCGAGGATCTCCACAAAGTCCCCATCCCCGCTTCCCAGGACCACCACGTCCAGGTAAGGCATAAGCCTCACCATGTCCGCGGCGATACCCATGTCCCAGTTCCCCTCGTAGATGGGCTTGCCACCCTCACCCAGCTCCTTCACCGTGAGGTACATGCGCCGTACCCGGTAGCCGATGGTGGAAAGCTTGTAGATGAAAGGCCAGGCGGAGGTATCCCCTTCCTTTTCCACCACGTAGGCCGTAGCCCGCACCAACCGTCTGCCCCCCACGGCGAAGCGCAGGAGACTCTCAAAGTTCACGTTGCGCTCGTAGTAATCCCGGGCAGAATGGTAGAGGTTCTGGGTGTCCACAAAGACGCCCACCCGCTGGTCGGGATACTGGCCAAGCTCCATCGGCTTCTATCTTACCCCGCGTTCCTAAGGCCTGCCGCCACCCCCAGGATGGAGAGGAGAAGGGCTTTTTTCAAGGCTTCATCCCCCCGTCCCCCGGGGCTGCGGTAGCGGCGGAGGAGCTCCACCTGCACGAAGTTGATGGGGTCCACGTAGGGATTGCGCAAGGCGATCTGTCTTTCCAGGGTCCTTTGATTGTGGAGGAGGGGAGCCTGAAAGATACCCTCCAGGAGGGACACGGTCTTCTGATACTCCTGGGCGATGCTGTGGAAGAGGGGGTGTAGTTTTTCCGGCACCAAGCGCAGGTACAGGGCCGCTACCCCAAGGTCCGCCTTGGCCAAGGCCATGGCAGCGCTCTCTAAGGTGGAGGCGAAAAAAGGCCACTCTCGGTACATCCGCCTGAGAAGGTCCAGGGGCAAGGCCTCCAAGGCCGTAAGCCCGTACCAACCGGGCAAAAGCAAGCGCACCTGGGTCCAGGCCATCACCCAGGGGATGGCCCTGAGGTCGCGGATCTCCCGCACCCGGCCGTGGCGGTACACAGGACGGCTGGCGATGGGGAGTTCCCCAATCTCCCGAATGGGGGTGAAGGCCTCGAAAAAGGGGAAGAAGCCCTCCTGGGCCAAGAGGGCCCGGTAGCGGCGCATGCTTTCCTCCCCCGCCTGCCATAGGGCCTCGCGCCACTCAGGTCTAGGCTCCACCCCCTCGCCCAAGGCCGCCTGGGCGAAGTGAAAGAGGAGTTGCTCCAGGTGGCGCACAGCCAGCTCAGGATGGCTGTAGCGGTCCGCCAGAGCCTCCCCTTGCTCCGTGAGGCGGATGCGGTGCCCCACGCTCCTGGGAGGCAGGCTGGCAATGGCCCGGCCCGCAGGCCCCCCGCCCCGGGCGGTGGAGGTGCCCCGGCCGTGAAAGAAGTAGACCGGTAGACCAAACCCCTCCCCCACCTTGGCCAGAGCCTCCTGGGCCTCGTAAAGGGCCAGGTTGGCAGCCAGAAAGCCGGCATCCTTGTTGGAGTCGGAGTAGCCGATCATCACCTCCACTCCGCCCCGGCCCCGGGCATGGACCAGAAAGACGGGGTTTTGCAGGAGACGGGCCAGCACTTCCGGAGCCCGGCGGAGGTCTTCAAGGGTCTCGAATAGGGGCACCACGTCAAAGGGTAGAGCTGCCCCCGGCCGGTAAAGCCCCACCTCCCGCGCCAAGAGAAACACCACCAGGATGTCAGCAGGATGGTGGGTCATGGACACCACATGGGCTCCCTTGTCCTGCCAGGCCCGCAGGGCCCCTAACGCCACCCGCAGGGCCTCTCCCTGGGGCTCATGGCCCACGGGCAGGAGGGGACGGGCGCTCCTCAGCTCCTCGGTGAGGAGGGCCTCCTGAGCCTCGGGGGGCAAGGAAAGGAAATCGGGGTGGACCCCCCCAACCCTGAGGAGTTCCGCCGCTGCCTCCAGGAGTTTCCCGGACTCCTCCCTCAGGTCCAAGGGCGCAAGCTCCAAGCCGAAGGCGAAAAGGCGGGCCTCGAGGGGACGGAGGAAGGAGGCTGCCACCTGTTCCAGGCCCACGGAAACCAGGCCCTCCTCCGCCACCCTCAGGGCTCGCAAAAGCTCCTCCGTGCTCACCTCACCCTTCTCCAGGCGGGTATAAAGCCTGGCGAAGAACCGCCGGTAGGGCTCCCCGGGGAAGCGCTCCGTCCCCTCTCCTCCCTCCCGCACCCCCCTGGGCACGGGAATCCTGGTCTCGGAAAGGGAAAGGTCCCGCACCAGGTTTTCCAGCTCCAGCAAGAACCGCTCCCGGGCCACCTGGCGGGCATACCGCGCAGCAAAGGCGGTTACCTCAGGGGTGACGAAAGGGTTGCCATCCCGGTCCCCCCCGATCCAGCTCCTGAAGCGTACCGGGCTCTTCAGACGGGGACGTTTGCCATACACCTTCTCCAAGGCGGCCTCGAGGCCCTCCACCACCTGGGGCACCGCCCGCCAGAGGGTGGTGGGCAGGTAGTAAAGCCCTCCCTTGATCTCGTCCTCCACCGTGGGCCTGGCCTTGCGCACCTCCTCGGTGGCGTAGAGCAGGGCCACCCTGGCCGCCAAGCGGGAACGGTCTTGGGCCTCCAGCTCTTCTTGTAGTTTTTCCAGATGGTGCCTTAGGGTCCGCCTGCGGGTTTCGGTGGGATGGGCAGTAAAGGTGAGCCATAGCTCCAGGCGGTTCAGATGGGCTTCCACTTCCTCCAGGGAGAGCCCCCTTTCCTTCAAAGCCTTGGCCAGGGCCAAGAAGCCCTCGGGCCTCGGGTTTTCCAGGGTTTCCGCCTGGGCCCTAAGGCGGTTCACCCGCACCCGGTGCCTTTCCTCCGCCAGGTTCACCAGGTGGAAGTAATGGGTAAAGGCCCGCACCAAGGCCTCGGCCTCCTCGAGGGAAAGCCCCTCCATCCGCTTCAAAAGGGCGGTCCTCGCTCCTTCGTCCCCCTGTCGTCGGGCCTTGGATAGGAGGCGCACCTCCTCCACCAAGGCGAAAAACCGCTCCCCCGAAACCGCCCGGATGGCTTCCCCCAGAAGGCGGCCTAAAAGGTCCACCTCTGCCCGCAAAAGGTCAAAGGTATCCTCCCTCGCAGGCTTCACGGCTCCTCCCACACGTAAGGGCCTATGGAAACCCCTTTGCCACCCTCCAAAACCAGCTCGGTGGCGTGGAAACGAGCCCTCCCCTGGGCAGCCCGAAAAGGCTGTGGCCTACCGGTGAGGAAGCGGGCGAGAAAAGTCTCCACCTCCCCACCGATGATGGACTCGTAGGTACCGGTCATGCCCACATCGGTCTGGTACAGGGTGCCCTTCGGCAAGCGCATGGCATCCAGGGTGGGCACATGGGTGTGGGTGCCCAGCACGGCCGTGACCCGCCCATCCAGGTAGTGAGCCAGGGCCATCTTCTCGCTGGTGGCCTCGGCATGCACCTCCACCAGAATGTAATCCGCCTTCTCCTGGGCTAAAAGGGCATCCAGGGCGCGGAAGGGATCGTCCAGGGGATCCATGAAGATCCGGCCCATCACCTGCACGAAGAGAAGGCTCTCCCCACCTGCGCTAAGCCGCCACCACCCCCGCCCTGGGGTGCCAGGAGGATAGTTAAGGGCCCGAACCACCGGTTCCTTTTCCAAAAGCTCGTAGACCTCCTTGTGATCCCAAGCGTGGTTTCCGAGGGAAACCAGGTCCACCCCCGCCTCGCGCAGAATGCGGTAGGAACGCCGGTCCAGTCCCTTACCCTTGGCGGCGTTCTCCCCGTTGGCTATAACCAGGTCGTACTGGTCCCGGATGTCCGGTAGATGTAGGCTCACCGCCCTTAGGCCGGGCTCGGCCATCACGTCGCCGATGAAGAGAACCCGCATGGGGGCATTATACGCACCCATGCGGGTCCTTTCAGGTTCAGCCTACCTTGATGTACGCGTACCCCTTGGCCTGAAGTTCTCCTAAAGCCCCCACCCCGGAAGGCACCCACTTAAGGAACTCATCCGGACGAAGTTTGTCCTTGGGGATGTTGTTGCGGCTAAAGGTGATCTCGCAGAGATAGTACTCCACTCCCATCTGGGCCAGCTGCTTCACCCGACTGAACAAGGCCTCTCGATCGTACTGGGCCGAAGCCCACGGCGTACCCTCTAGATCCTTGAGGAAAAACTGCACCCCGGCTCCATGGGCCACCACCACGATCTTGATCTTGAAGGGATCGTTATCGTAAACGGACAAGTGGTTGCTGATGTTGGTCAGCATCTGTCCAAAGCGGTTGGGATCCCCGAAGTCCAGGTGGTAAACCACCGCCACCGGGGTTTCCTTCTTGAAGTCCTTGTAGGCCACTCGCTCGTTGGCGCGCGCCCCCAGCAGGGAACCCGCTCCCAAAAGAGCCCCTAGCCTCAGCAAAAACCTACGGTTCATGCTCCCCCCTTCCGATTGGGCGGAAGCGTACACCCCCCACACCTCCTGTGTCAAGGGTAGGAAACACCTTAAGGATAAGCCCAGCCCCTAGAACAAGGGCTGGGCCCTTATTCCGGATTGCCGCATGTCTTTCCCAAACCCTCCTATGCGGTACGCTTCTGCAAAAGGTAAACCACCCCGTAGCCAATGGCCGCTAGGATCAGCAAGGGGATGGCAAGCTTCAAAAGTTCCCAGATAAGGCCGGAAAGGGCCAGAAGCACCCGGCCTAAGAAGGTGAAGACCCATCCCCCCACCCAGAGGGCCAAAAGCACCCCCACCACCACCAAGAGGCCCAAAACCACCCATTCCAGAATGTCGCGCAAGCTCCGTTCCATGCCTTAAGCATACACTGGAAAGGTGGAACGGTACCGAGTGGAGGAAGGCATTGTGGTGGGCCGGAAAGCCCTGCTTCAAGGGGACCTCCTTCTACGGTTCCTCACTCCCAAAGGAAGCCTCGAGGCCGTAGCCCGCAAGGGGATGCGCCCCTCGGGACGCTCGGGCAGGCTCTCCCTGTTCCACCACGTGCGCTTCCAGCTTTACACCAAGGAGGAGAGCCTTCCCACTCTCACCCAGGTGGAGCTTCTTGGGAGGCTACACGGCCTGGAGGAACCCAGGCGCTTCCTGCTGGCCTCTTTTCTGGCGGAGCTCTCCTACCGCCTGGCTTCCCCGGAAGCCGCCCCCAGGATCTACCCGGTTTTCATCTCCGGCCTAAGGGGCATCGCCAAGCATCCTAGGCCCCTTCTGCCCCTGGTATGGGCGGGATGGCGAGTGGTGAAGGCGGGGGGCCTGAGCCCAAACCTCCTGGGGCCTGGCCTATACCTGAAAGCAGGCCGCCTCGTTCACGGATCCGGCCCGTACGGGGAGGAGGGCATCTACTTGGGGGAAAAGGGCGTGGAGGCCCTCAGGGCCATCCTCCATCTTCCGGGTAGCGAGGCCCTTCCCTACCTGGAAGAAGCTCCCCTGGAAAGGTTATTCCTCGCCTTGAAACACCATGCGGAAGAGGCCCTAGGCCCCCTCAAGGCCACACCTGCGCTTACCGCCGAACTATAGGGGCTTGATCTCCAGGATGGTGTAAACCTGGGCTCCCTTCTTGCCCCTTATCTCCACCACGTCCCCCACCTTCTTACCCAAAAGCGCTTGGCCAAGGGGGGACTCGTCCGAGATTTTGCCGCTGAAGATATCCGCCTCGTGGCTACCCACGATGGCCAACGAAAGCCTTTCCCCGGATTCGGTTTCCAGCTCCACCTGGCAGCCCAAGGCCACCTGGTCGTAGGAGCCATTTCCCTCCACCACCACCGCCCGGGCCAAGAGGTCTTCCAGCTGGGCGATGCGGGCCTCGTTCTGCCACATGGCCCGGCGCGCCTCGTCGTAACCAGCGTTCTCCCTCAAATCCCCTTCCTCCAAAGCCTGTTCAAAGTCGGCGGAAATCTCCTGCCGCTTGGTGGTCTTCAGGTGATGCAGCTCCTCCTGAAGGCGCCTAAAGCCTTCTGGGGTGAGGTAAACCGGCTTCTTCATCCCTTCCCTCCGTGTAAAAAGGGCACCAGCCCATGGCCATGGGCTGGAGGTACCGCTATTCAGTATAGCAGGCGGGAAGGAAGCGCTCCACCAGGGGAAGGAGCTCCTTGGGAGCCGGCCCCACGGGCAAAAGCCCTACCCCGCTTCCCGCCAGGAGCAACACCCCCTTCACTCCCTCCCCTCCCCAGCGGCGAAGGGCCTGGTGGGGGGGAAGAGGAGAGGACGCGGCCAGGGGAAGCTCCCAGGGGTAAAGCCGGACCCGCTCCACCCGAAGGCCCAGCTCCCGGGCTGCTTGGACCACCTTTTCCCGGGTGATGCCCTCGAGGCCCCCCTCCAGGAGGAAGAGCGCTCCCTCCCGGTAAAGAAGGGGGCTGGTGCGGCTTCCATCCACCACGTACCCCTCGCTGTCCTGCAAAAGCCCTTCGAAGGCTCCCTGCCCTTCCGCCTCCTTCTGGGCCAGGCGGTAGGGCAGGTAGTTTCCGGTCTTGAAGCGGCAAAGGTCCGGATGCACCCGGTAAGGGGTGAGGAGAACCCGAACCCCCTCCTCGTAAGCGGCCAAAGGCGGTGGGGAGTAGGGACGGGCCTCGGAAAGCCACACCCCCTCCCCCACGGTGAAGCGGAGGCGGAAACAGGGAAGATGGGCGAACTCCTTGGCCAGGGCCTCGAGGTCCTTTAAAAACACTTCATTCCCTGGGTAGGGAAGCCCCAAGGCCAAAGCATGCCGGCGCAGGCGAAAAAGATGCTCTTCCAGCCAAAGGGGTCGGCCCCTTTCCACCCGCAAGGTGGTGAAGACGCTCATCCCGTGGTACAAAAAGCCCTCGGGCAAGGGTTCGCGGAAGGGCTCCCCCTTCAGGAGCACCTGCCTCATGCTTCCTCCAAGAACCGGGCCAGAAGCTCCATCCCCCATGGGGAAAGGATACTCTCCGGATGGAACTGCACGCCGTAGGCCCGCCTGCCATCCCAGATGGCCATGGGCACCCCATCCCCCGTCCAGGCCAGGAGGCGCACCCCTCTGGGAAGGTTCCGTATGGCCAAGGAGTGGTAGCGGGCAAAGGGAAGGGGGTTGGGCAGGCCCCGAAAGAGGCCTTCTCCCCGGTGGTGGATGGCATGGGCCTCCCCGTGCACGGGGGCTTCCCGGTAGAGTTCAGCCCCCAGGGCCACCCCCAGGGCCTGGTGGCCCAGGCAAACCCCGAGGAAGGGAACGCCCTCCTCCAGGGCCCTTCGGGTCCACTCCAAGACCCTTCCCGCCGTAAAGGGGTCCTTGGGCCCTGGCCCCACCACCAGGTGGCTGAATCCCCGGAGGTTCGGAGGCTCCTCCTGGTCCACCACGACCACCTCCGCCCCCAGGGCCCGGAGGTAGTCCACCAGGTTGTAACTAAAGGAGTCGCGGTTTTCCAGGAAAAGCACCCGGGCCCCTACCCTCCTTGGAGGAGGTGGCGGGACCCAGGAAGCCATGGGCTTGGGAGGCAGGGGCTTGACCCCAGGCCGGCCCCGGTTCAGGGCCAGAAGGAGGCTTTCCGCCTTGTAGAGGGTTTCCTGGTACTCCGCTTCCGCTTCCGAGGCGATGACGATGCCTGCCCCCGCAGAGAAATACACCTCCTCCCCCACCCCCTGGAAGGAGCGGATGAGGATGTTGAAATCCACCCCTCGGCCCGACACGTACCCCAGGCTTCCCGTGTAAGCCCCCCTTGGCACAGGCTCCAGCTCCCGAATGGCCTCCATCACCGTTCCCTTGGGGGCCCCGGTGACGGTGCCTCCCGGGAATAGGCTGGCGAAGACCTGGCCCAGGGAGGCCCGGGTGTAGCCTTCCACCTGGGAAACCAAGTGCATCACGTGGGCGTAACGCTCCACGGTGAAAAGCTCCTGCACCCTCACCGTGCCCGGCAGGGCCACCCTGGCCAGGTCGTTGCGGAGAAGATCCACCAGCATGGCGTGCTCGGCCCGCTCCTTGGGGGAGGCAAGGAGGTCCTTTTCCAAAGCCAGGTCCTCCGCCTCCGTCTTCCCCCGGGGCCGGGTTCCCGCAATGGGCCGGGCCAGGACCCGGCTACCCACCTTCTTAAAAAGCCTCTCCGGGCTACCCGAGACCACCGCCCAACCCTCCCCCTCCACAAGCCCCATAAAGGGGGAAGGGTTCAAGGAGCGGAGACGGGCGTAGAGGAGGAGGGGATCCACACTCCCGAGGAGCCGGAAACGATGGGAGAGGTTCACCTGGTAGACCACCCCGGCCCGGATCCTCTCCTGGACTGAAAAAACCCCCTCTAGGAAAGCCTCCCTAGGGAAGTCGGACGCCAAAGGGTGGTGGGGCAAGGGAGGGGGGTTGTAGGGAAGGGGCCTCAAGGGGAAGGAAGGGGTTTCCAGAAGCCGCCCCTCGAGGAGGGCGAATCCCTCGGGGTAGTAGAAAAAAGCGGCCTCGGGAAGGCCAGGAAGGGGCTTGTGGGTGGAGAGGCCCAGGTGCCGGGCAAACTCGTAGGCGAAAAACCCTATCCAGGCAGGAAAATACCCCCTCCCCAGGCCTTTCTCCAGGTAGGCGAAGATGTCCAGGGCCTCTCCCACCCGCCTCCCATCCAGGTAAAGCCAGCCCTCCCACACCTCGAGGCGGTGCGCTGGCCTTAAGCCCAAAAGGGAAAGCCGGGAAAAGGGCGCCCTTATCCCCAAGGACTCCAGCAGGGCTGGCCGTAGGCCCAGGCTCCTGGCGGCGTGGTAAAGGCCCAGCACGGGGCCAAGTATACCGGGCTTGGGGGGATGGCCAGATTCCGCTTCCCCAGGGAGGCCTACCTCAAGGCCGGGAGCAGGCTCCCCTTTAATCCACGTTGAAATACCGCGCCTCCGGGTGGTGGACCACGATGGCGCTGGTGGCGTGCTCGGGATCCAGCTGGAAGTTCTCCGTGAGGCGCACCCCAACCCTGCTGAAGTCCATGAGCCGGTCCAGCTTAGCCTGGTCCGCTAAGTCCGGGCAGGCGGGATAACCAAAGGAGTAGCGGGCTCCCTGGTAGCCCTGCTGGAAGAGCTTGCGGATCTCCGTGGCGTCCTTCCCGGCGATGCCCCACATCTGGCGCATCCTTTTGTGCCAGTACTCCGCCAAGGCCTCGGTCATCTCCACGCTGAAACCATGCACAAAAAGGTAATCCTGGTAGGCCCCAGCCTCAAAAAGCGCCTTGGCCTTCCTGGAAGGCTCCTCCCCCATGGTTACGAGCTGCACCCCCAGGACATCCCTGGCCCCAGCTTCATAAGCGGGAAGCCACTTTTCTTCATCCGCCAAAGGAGGAGCGAAGCGGGTACGGAAGTAGTCCACCAGGCTGAGGCCCCCGCCCTTCTGCCGGGGGAAGGCAAAGCGTTCCAAAACCTCCCCGGTCTCGGGGGAGAACACCAAAAGCTCCTCCCCTTCCCGGGCCACGGGAAAGAAGCCGTAGAGGACCTTGGGCCTGAGCCACCCCTCTTCCATGGCCTCCCTAAGAAGCCTCCGGAAAACCGGCTCCGCTTCCCGCTCCACCAAAGCCTGCCACTCTTCCCGGGTGAGGCCCCTGCGGCTATACCCCCACTGGCCGCGGAAAAGGGCCAGCTTGTTCACATAGTGGGCGATGGTGGCCAGATCCAGGTTCTCCTCCACCCGCACCCCGAAGAAGGGGGGGCGGGGAACGGAAGGAGCCTCCCCCACAGGCTTAGCCTTGGGTACCGCCTTGGGAGCCTCCACCCTGGGCTTTTGGGCCTCCTTCCTTACCAAGGTGGCCTCCCCGCTGGTGAGGGCTTCCATGAGCCTAAGGCCTTCGAAGGCATCCTCCGCGTAGTAGACGTTGGGGTAGATGGCCTTAAGCTCCTCCACATAGGAGCGGGTGAGGGCCGCCCCCCCCAGGATCACCGGCAGGGTATACCCCCTATCCCGCATGTACTCCAGGTTCTCCTTCATGACCACGGTGCTCTTAACCAGGAGGCCGGACATACCCACCGCATGGGGCTTGTGCTCCTCCACCGCCTTCAGGATCTCCTCGATGGGCACCTTGATGCCCAAGTTGATCACCTGGTAGCCGTTGTTGGTGAGGATGATATCCACCAGATTCTTGCCGATATCGTGCACATCCCCCTTCACCGTGGCCAAGACCATCTTGCCCCGGCCCTCGCCCCGCCGCTCCATGTAGGGCTCGAGGTAGGCCACCGCCCGCTTCATCACCTCAGCAGCCTGGAGGACAAAGGGAAGCTGCATCTTCCCTGCCCCGAAAAGCTCCCCCACCTCCTTCATGCCCGAAAGAAGAGGGCCGTTGATGAGGTCCAGGGGTTTATGGCCTTCCCGCAAGGCCTCGTCCAGATCCGCCTCGAGGCCCCCTTTCCTTCCCTCCACCACCCGGCGCTTCAGCCTCTCCAGAACGGGCAGGGCCTGGAAGGCATCCTCCTTGAGGGCCGGGTCCTCCCGGTGGGTTTCAAAGTAGCCCATGAAGGCCAAGAGGGGGTCAAATCCCTCCCGCCTCCGGTCATAGATCAGGTCCAGGGCCAGGGCATAGGCCTCCTCGGGAATCTGGCTTATGGGAAGGATCTTGCCCGCATCCACAATGGCGGCGGTGAGACCCTTCTTACGGGCTTCGTCCAGGAAGACCGAGTTGAGAACCCGCCTGGCCCGGGGCTTCAGGCCGAAGGACACGTTGGACACCCCCAGGATGAACCCCACCCCGGGAAGCCTCTCCCTTAGCTCCTCCATGGCCAAAAGGGTTTCCCTGGCCAAAGGGCGGCTTTCCTCGTCCCCTTGCGTGATGGGGAAGGTGAGGAGGTCAAAGAGGAGGTCCTCCGGGCGGAAACCGTGGTGCTCGGTGAGGCGCTCGTACATGCGCAAGGCCACCCGCACCTTCTCCTCTTGGGTTTTGGCCATGCCCTTTTCGTCGATGGTGAGGACCACCAAGGCCGCCCCGTGGGCCTTGGCCAGGGAGGCCACCCGGTCAAACTTCTCCAGGCCGTCCTCGAGGTTAGCGGAGTTCAAAAGGACCCGGCCTGGAAGGTGTTTAAGGGCAAACTCCATGGCCAAAGGGGAGGTGGAGTCCACCATGAAGGGCACGGTGACCGCGGTGGCCAAGTGAGGAAGGAGCCAGGCGAGATCCTGAAGCTCATCCCTTCCCGTCCAGGCCACGGAGAGGTCCAAGGCGTGGGCCCCCTCCTCCACTTGTTCCCGGGCCAGGGCCAGGATGCCCTCGAGGTCCCGGGCAAAGAGCATCTCCCGAAACCGTTTGCTCCCCGTGGCGTTCAAGCGCTCCCCCACCAGGAAAACGCTTGCTTCCTGGCGGAGAGGAACCGCCTGATAGAGGGAGGCCACCTGGGGGGGGAAGGTTTCCTTTCGCTTGGGAGCAGGTTTTCCCTTCACCACTTCCGCCACCTTGCGGATGTGCTCCGGCCCCGTGCCGCAACACCCCCCCACGGCGTTCACCCCGTACTCGGTCACGAACTTGAGGTGCCACTTGGCCAGCTCCTCCGGGGTGAGGTCGTAGACCACCTTCCCCCCCTCGTTCCGGGGCAGGCCGGCGTTGGGCAGGCAGCTCACGAAGCGGGTGGCGTTCTCGGCGAAGTAGCGGATCTTGGCGTCCATAAGGTCGGGGCCCGTGGCGCAGTTCATGCCCACCACATCGATGGGCAGGCTCTCCAAGACCGCCAGGGCCGCCTGCTCGTCCGTACCCACCAGCATGGTGCCCGTGGCCTCCATGGTCACCTGTACCTGCAAGGGTACTTCCCTGCCCACCTCGGCCATGGCCTCCCGGGCCGCCAGGACCGCACAGCGCACCTGCAGGATGTCCTGGGCGGTTTCCAGAAGGATCAGGTCCACCCCGCCCCTAAGAAGCCCCCGCACCGCCTCCTTATAGGCGGCAAAGAGCGCATCCCAGGAGATCTGGCCCAGGGAGATGAGCTTGGTGCCCGGTCCCAAGGCCCCCGCCACAAAGGCCCCGTAGGGCTCGGCTACCTCCTTGGCGATCCTGGCTCCCAGATAGGCTAGCTCCTCCGCCTTCTCGCCCAAACCATACTCGGCCAGCACATGGCGCAGGGCACCGAAGGTATTGGTCTCGATCACCTCCGCCCCGGCCTCGAGGTAAGCCCGGTGAATCTCCTGGACGACCTCGGGTCGGGTTAGGTTCAGCACCTCAGGGCAGCCGTAGTAGGCCTCTCCCCCGTAGTCCTCCGGGGTGAGGTGGCGCTTTTGCAGCTCGGTACCCATGGCCCCGTCAAAGACGAGGGGTCTCTGCAAGAGGGCCTTAAGGTAAGGGAACTTCTCTGCCCGGGCCTCCTTGTTGTAACCCAACCGCACCAAGGGGGCATCCCCAAACCCCGCCCCTCCAAGGTGGTGGCGGCAACCAGGGCTACAGGTGTGGACCTCCACCATATCCCGCTAGTGTAGCGAAAAAAGGCGGGCTATGCTAGGCTCATGGACCCCTTTGGCATCCTCTACACGGACCTTTACCAGCTCACCATGGGCCAGGTTTACTTTAGGCTTGGGCTTCACGAGAAGGAGGCCCTCTTCGAAGCCTTCTATCGTAAGAACCCTGACTACGGAGCCCACCAGGCAGGTTACACCATCTTCGCCGGGCTAGATCCCCTCCTGACCTGGATGGAGGAAGCCCACTTCGGCGAAGAGGAGCTCGCCGCTCTGAGCGCCTTGAAAAGCCGTAGCGGGAAACCCCTCTTCGCAGAAGACTACCTGCGCTACCTAAAGGGGATAGGGGGCTTCCAGGGCCTGACCCTTAGGGCCCTTCCCGAGGGCCGGGTAGCCCACCCCCAGGTGCCCCTCATCAGCGTGGAAGGCCCCCTCTTGCAAGCCCAGCTCCTGGAAACCGCCCTGTTAAACCGCATCAATTACGAAACCCTTATCGCCACCAAGGCGAGCCGGGTGCGGGAAGCCGCGGGGGAGGCTCTGGTGCTGGAATTCGGCCTCCGCCGCGCTCCCGCCAAGGGAGGGGAGGCCGCCACCCGGGCGAGCCTCATCGGGGGGGCCAACCGGTCCAGCGCCGTGAGCCTTTCCCACCTCCTTGGGCTCCCCTCCTCGGGTACCCATGCCCACAGCATGGTCCAGGCCTTTTTGGCCCTGGGCCACTCCGAGGAGGAAGCCTTCCAAGCCTTCGCCGAGGTCTTCCCCGACGACACCATCCTCCTGTTGGACACCGTAGACACCTTGCATTCGGGTCTTCCTAACGCCATCCGGGTCTTTGAGCGGTTGCGGCGCAAGGGACACAAGCCGGTGGGGGTGCGCATAGACTCCGGAGACCTGGCCTATCTGGCCATACAAGTGGCCAAGGAGCTGAACAAGGCAGGCTTCCCCGACACCCTCATCGTCCTTTCAGGGGACCTGGACGAGCTCGTCATCTGGCAGATCAAGAGCCAGATCCAAGAGGAAGCCCCCCGCTACGGGGTGGACCCGGATCACCTCCTCAAGCGCCTGGTCTACGGGGTAGGGACCCGGATGGTGGTTTCCTGGGGCTATCCGGCCCTGGGAGGAGTCTACAAACTGGTGGCCATCCGGGAAAACGGCACCTGGGTTCCAGCCATAAAGATCTCCGATTCCCTGGAAAAGGTCCTGAACCCCGGGCACAAGAAGGTCTACCGGGTATACGATCACCGGGGCCTGGCCACCGCCGATCTTTTGACCACCCACGATGAGGAGGTACGGGAGAACCAGGCCCTTTGCCTACGCCACCCCACGGACCCCACCAAGCGCCGCACCCTTCGCCCCGGGGAGTTCACCCTCGAGCCCCTGCTGGAGAAGGTCTACCAAGGAAAGCGCCTCTTTCCACCGCTACCCCTGGAAGTGCTACAGGAAAGGCGGCGAAGGGACGTGGAACGCCTAGACCCCGGGGTGCGCCGGCTGGTAAACCCCCACGTCTACCATGTCTCCCTCAGCGAGAGGCTTTTCGCCTTGAAGGAGGAGCTGGTGGCCCGTCTAGGCCAGGGGTAGCCCCCTAGGAGGCCTGGCGGAGTTTGGCCTCCTCGAGGGCCTTCAGGGGCTGATCCAGGTGGGGCAGGTCGATCACCAGCTCGCGAATCCCGCTTCCCGGGGCCTCAAACATGAGGTCTACCATGGTCTTCTCCAAGATGGCCCTAAGGCCCCGGGCCCCTGTACCCCGCTTTAGGGCCCGGCGGGCGATCTCCTTCAGGGCCGCCTGAGTAAAGCGAAGCTCGATCCCCTCCATGCGCATGAGTTCCTGGTACTGCTTCACCAAGGCGTTCTTCGGCTCGGTGAGAATGCGCACCAGGTCGTCTTCCGTAAGGGGATGAAGCTGAACGATAAGGGGGGCCCGCCCCACGAACTCCGGGATCATGCCGAACTTCACCAGATCCTCGGGAATCACCTCGAGGGGTTCATCCTTGGCCTTGGTACGAGTAAAGCCAATGGTGGTGCGCTCGGTACGGGCCTTGACGATGTTCTCCAGCCCCTCAAAGGCCCCCCCCAGGATGAAGAGGATGTTCTTGGTGTTCACGGGAATAAACTCCTGGTGCGGGTGTTTGCGCCCACCTTGGGGAGGCACGTTGGCAATGGTACCTTCAATGATCTTCAAAAGAGCCTGCTGTACTCCTTCCCCGGAAACATCCCGGGTCAAGGAGGGGTTTTCCGACTTGCGGGCAATCTTGTCGATCTCGTCGATGTAGACGATGCCCATCTCCGCCCGCTCCACATCAAAGTCGGCGTTCTGGAGAAGGCGGAGGATGACGTTTTCCACGTCCTCCCCCACATATCCCGCCTCGGTCAGGGTGGTGGCGTCGGCGATGGCAAAGGGGACATCCAGGAAACGAGCCAGGGTTTCCGCCAGGAGGGTCTTACCCGTACCCGTGGGGCCGATGAGGAGAATATTGGACTTACCGATCTCCGCCTCCGGATGGAGGAGACGCTTGTAGTGGTTGTAAACCGCCACGCTTAAGGCCCTCTTGGCCGCCTCCTGCCCCACCACGTATTGGTCCAGGTGAGCCTTGATCTCCTGGGGCTTGGGAAGACGTGTTGGCCTCTTGGGTCCCCGCTTCTCCTGCCGCAAAAGCTCCTGGGCCCGCTCCACGCAGTCCTCGCAAATGTAGACCTCGGCGATGGGGCTTTCCAAAAGCCGCCCCGTTTCCGGAGGACGCAGGCCGCAAAAGCTGCAGTAAGGTCTAGGCTTCCTCACGGGTCACCACCTGGTCGATCAAGCCGTACTCCAAGGCCTCCTGGGCGGAAAGGTAGTAGTCCCGGTCGGTGTCCTTCTCCACCTTCTCCAGGGGCTGGCCAGTGTGCTTGGCCAGGATTTCGTTCAAAAGCTTCTTGGCCTTCAGGATCTCCTGGGCCTGGATGGCGATGTCGCTGGCCGTGCCCCGCACCCCGCCCCAGGGCTGGTGGATCATCACCTTGGAGTGGGGCAAGGCGTAGCGCCGGCCCTTCTCCCCAGCGGCCAGGATCACCGCGGCCATGCTGGCCGCCATACCGATGACGATGGTGGAAACCGGGGCCCTGACGAACTGCATGGTGTCGTAGATGGCAAGCCCAGCATCCACCTCGCCCCCAGGCGAGTTGATGTAGAGGCGGATCTCCTGATTGGGATTCTGGGCATCCAGGAAAAGGAGCTGGGCCACGATGACGTTGGCCACCTGGGAGTCTATAGGGGTACCCAGGAAGATGATGCGATCCTTGAGAAGCCGGGAGTAAATGTCGTAAACCCGCTCGCCCCGGGCGGTCTGCTCTATGACGTAGGGTATGACCATACCAGTCCCCATTGTAGCGGCAAGCCCAGGGGGAAAAGCCCCCTGGACCACCATGGCACCCCTACAGGAGCTTGGACAAGGCCTCCTTGACGGCCTTGTCCTGGGTGTAGGCTGCCCTCAAACGGGCAAGGCCCCCCTCCCCAAACTTCCGCCTAAGCTCCTGCAAGGAGATTCCGTAGGAGCGGGCCACCGCCTGGAGGTAGGCCTGCCACTCCTCCTCGCTCACCTCGGGCTTGAGCTCCTCCGCCAGGCGCTCCTTGGCCAAGGAGCGCTTAACCCGCTTCAAGGCCTCCTGCCTTAGCTCCTCCCGGAACTTCTCAAACTCTCCCTTCTCCTCCAAGGCCTTGAAGTAGGCCTCGAGGGGAATCCCCTGCCGGGCTAGGTCCTCCGCCAGGTGCTCCAGGAGGTGGCGCTCCTCTGCCTCCAGCATGGAAGGGGGTATTTCCGCCTCCAACCCCTCAGCGAGCTTCTCCAGGAAGGCCCGCTCCCGCGCCTCCTGGTACCGGGCCTCGGCCTGGCGCTTGAGGCTTTCGCGCACCCTCTCCCTCAGTTCCTCCAAGCTCTCCGCCTCGAGGGTCTTGGCAAACTCCTCATCCAGCTCGGGAAGCTCGAGGGTCTTCACCTCCAGGATCTCGGTGCGCACCTCCCGCACCTTCTCCCCCTTCTCGTTCAAGACGGGGACCATGACCACTTCCCCCGCCCGCTTGCCCAAAAGGGCCTCCCGCACGTGGGGAAGAGCCTTGGAAAGGTCAAGGGGAAACTCTGCTCCTTCCTCGGTGCGCACGAAAACGTGGTCCTTCTCTTGGGCCTCCCGGTCCACAGGCACCAGCTCGGCATAGCGATGGCGGAGCTCCTCCAAGGCTTTATCCACCATCTCTTCGGTGACCCCTTCCGGCTCCACCTGGAGGTCAAAGCTCCGCCAGTCGGGAAGCTTCACCTCAGGGTAGTTCTCCACCTCGGCCACATAGCGAAAACCCTCCCCCTCGCTCAGCTCCTCCTCCACCACCCTCGCCGCCACAGGCAGGAGGCCCAGTTCCCGCACCGCAAGGGGATAGGTTTCCTCCACCAGGCGCTCCTTGAGGTCGGACAGGAGTTCCTCCCGTCCGATGCGGGCCTCCACCACCTTCAAGGGGGCCTTACCCGGACGGAAGCCCGGGATCTTCACCCGCTTGGCCACCTCTCTAAGGAGGGCCTGGTACCTCTCCTCCACCTTCTCCTTAGGTACCTCCACCCGGACCTTAACCAGATAGCCGGAACGCTCCAGGATTTCCGCCACGCCTCACCTCGCGCTTCAAAAGGGGCCCCGCCCTGGTGGTGCGAGGAGCGGGACTTGAACCCGCACGGGTCACCCCACCGGATCCTAAGTCCGGCGCGTCTACCGGTTCCGCCATCCTCGCGCAAGGAGGGCGAGGCCCCCCTTTAAAATACCACCCCTTGCGGGGTGGTGGTACTGGGGTGAGCGATGGGACTTGAACCCATGACCCCCGGATCCACAGTCCGGTGCTCTAACCAGCTGAGCTACGCTCACCACGCTCAGCATCCGCCATTCTAAGGACCTAACTGCCCTCCGTCAAGGCCTGTAGCCCGCCCTCCAGGCTCATGGCCTCGTACCCCTCCGCCTCCAGGTATAAGGCCGCCACCTGACTGATGAGCCCCTTTTCGCACACCAAAAGCAAGGGGACCTTGGGCAAGTGGTGCTCCCCCGCTTGGATCCTTTCTAGGGGCACCCACTCCGCGGGAAAGGGCAGGGGGGTAAGGCGTCTATCCGCCGGACGGACATCCACCACCTTCACCCCCTGCTTCAGGAGGGCCGGTAACTCCTCGGGCTTCACCTTGCGCATACCCTTGATTGTACCAGGCGAAGGCGAGGTCTGTGCGCAAACTTATGCAATAATACCCGGGTGTTTTGCATAAGAAGTGGCCCATCCTTGGACAAAGTGGGGCAACTATGTTATTCTCGCCCATTGGGTACGCGATGCCGCCGAGAAGAGACCTCAAGAAAATCCTCATCATCGGCTCTGGGCCCATCACCATCGGCCAGGCTGCCGAGTTCGACTACTCGGGCACCCAGGCGGTGAAGGCCCTCAGGGGAGCGGGTTACGAGGCCATCCTGGTGAACTCCAACCCCGCCACCATCATGACCGACCCCGAGCTGGCCGAACGCACCTACTTGGAGCCCCTCACCCTAGAGTACCTAGAAAAGGTGATCGCCAAGGAGCGCCCAGATGCCCTTCTCCCCACCTTGGGAGGGCAGACGGCCCTGAACCTCTCCATGGCCCTCCACGAGGAGGGGGTACTTGCCCGCTACGGAGTAGAGCTCATCGGAGCCAAGGCCGAGGCCATCAAAAAGGGAGAGGACCGGGAGGAGTTCCAAAAGGCCATGCGCAAGATTGGCCTCGAGGTGCCTCGAGGCCAGATGGTGTCCAGCGTGGAGGAGGGACTCCACTTCGCCCGCGAGGTGGGCTACCCGGTGGTGGTCCGCCCCTCCTTTACCCTGGGGGGCACCGGGGGCGGTATCGCCCGGAACGAGGCCGAGCTAAGGGAGGTCCTCAGCCGGGGCCTTCTCCTTTCGCCCGTCCACACTGCCTTGGTAGAGGAATCGGTATTGGGCTGGAAGGAGTTTGAGCTGGAGGTGATGCGGGACCATGCGGACACCGTGGTCATCATCACCAGCATCGAAAACGTGGACCCCATGGGGGTCCACACCGGGGACTCCATCACCGTGGCCCCCGCCCAAACCCTCTCCGACGCGGAGTACCAACGGATGCGGGACGCCGCCAAGGCGGTGATCCGGGAAATCGGGGTAGACACCGGAGGTTCCAACATCCAGTTCGCCGTGGACCCCAAGACAGGCCGCCAGGTGGTCATCGAGATGAACCCCCGGGTCTCCCGTTCCAGCGCCCTCGCCTCCAAGGCCACGGGCTTCCCCATCGCCAAGATCGCGGCCCTTCTGGCGGTAGGCTACCGCCTGGACGAGCTTCCCAACGACATCACCCGCAAGACCCCGGCCTCCTTTGAGCCCACCATCGACTACGTGGTGGTGAAAATCCCCCGTTTCGCCTTTGAGAAGTTCAAAGACCTCCCCAACACCCTGGGGGAGCTTAAAGACGAGCTCGGCACCCAGATGAAGTCCGTGGGGGAGGTGATGGCCATCGGCCGCACCTTCAAGGAGGCCCTCATGAAGGCCCTGAGGGGTCTGGAACGCGACGTCAGGGCCCTGGCCCAGGTGCGCACGGAGGACCTGGAGAAGAAGCTCTACCCTAACCCCGACCGCATCTATGCGGTCATGGAACTCCTGCGGCGGGGGATGCCCATAGAGGACCTATACCAGGCCACCCGCATCGACCCGTGGTTTCTATACCAGATACAGGAAATCGTGCAGGCCGAGGCGCAGCTCCAGGTCCACCCTCCCAGGGACCGTGAAGACTGGCGCTTCTACAAGGGCCTGGGCCTTAGCGATGCCCGAATAGGCGAGCTCTTGGGTAAGGGGGAAAAGGAGGTCCGCCAGGAGCGGAAGGCCCTGGGGGTGGTGCCCGTGTACAAGACCGTGGACACCTGCGCCGCGGAGTTCGAGGCCTACACCCCCTACCACTACTCCACCTACGAGGTGGAGGACGAGGTCTGGCCCTCCAGCAAACCCAAGGTGGTGATCCTGGGCTCAGGGCCCATAAGGATCGGCCAGGGGGTGGAGTTTGACTACGCCACGGTGCACGCGGTCTGGGCCCTGAGGGAGGCAGGGTACGAAACCATCATGGTGAACTCCAACCCCGAAACGGTGTCCACCGATTACGACACCGCCGACCGCCTTTACTTTGAACCCCTGACCCTCGAGGATGTCCTGAACCTGGTGGAGCATGAGAAGCCCATCGGGGTCATCGCCACCCTGGGTGGCCAAACCCCATTGAAGCTGGCCAAGGGCCTTGAGGAAGCCGGGGTAAAGCTCCTTGGCACTCCCTTCGCCGCCATCCACAAGGCGGAGGACCGCCAGGAGTTCAACCGGCTCTGCCAGGAGCTGGGCATCCCTCAGCCTGAAGGCCGGGTGGCGGCCACCCCCGAGGAGGCCCTGAGGCTCGCCGAGGAAGTGGGCTACCCCCTCCTGGCCCGGCCCAGCTACGTCCTGGGGGGCCGGGCCATGCGGGTACTCCACAACCGCAAGGAGCTGGAACGCTACCTGGAGGAGGTCTACGAGCCCCTCCAGGACAAGCCCTCCATCCTCTTAGACCGGTACCTGGAAGGGGCCTTGGAGCTGGATGTGGACGCCCTTTCTGACGGGGAGGAGGTGATGATCGCCGGGGTGATGGAGCATGTGGAGCGCGCTGGGGTGCACTCGGGAGACTCCGCCACGGTGCTCCCCCCGGTGCACCTTTCCCCAGGCGCTTTGGAGAAGGTGAGGGCTTACACCCGGAAGCTGGCCTTGGCCCTGGGGGTGAAGGGCCTTTTGAACGTGCAGTATGCCGTTTTAGGGGAGGAGGTGTACATCCTCGAGGCCAACCCCCGGGCAAGCCGCACCGTCCCTTTCGTCTCCAAGGCCATCGGGATACCCCTGGCCAAGCTGGCCGCCCTCATCGCCGTAGGGAAAACCCTAAGGGACCTCGGGATCCGGGACCTGGACCCCATACCCCCTTACTACGCGGTGAAAGAGGTGGTCATCCCCTGGCTCAAGTTCCCCGGGGTCATCCCGGTTTTGGGTCCCGAGATGCGCTCCACCGGGGAAAGCATGGGCCTGGACGAGGACCCTTACCTGGCCTACTACAAGGCAGAGCTGGGTGCGGGCCAAAGGCTTCCCCTAGAGGGGCGGGTGCGCTTTATCCAAGAAGGGCTTCCCCCCAAGGAAGCCCGTCGGCTGGAAGAACTCCGGCAAGCCTACCTCGAGGCGGGCTTTACCCTCTCCGAAGGGGAATATGACCTCCTCATCAGCCCCGTCCCCCACCCCGAGTTGAGGCGGGCTGTGGAAAAAGGTCTTCCCTTCATCACCACCTTAGAGGGTGCCTGGTGGAGCTTAAAGGCCATTCTGAAGGCCCGGGAAAAAGACCCCGAGGCCAGAAGCCTACAGGAATGGCACGGCATCTTGCAGAAAGCCTGAGGACAAAGAGGCCCAGCAGTGTACAATGAAGGCCAATGAAGCTCATCGTGGCCATCGTGCAGGATACCGACGCCCCTGGGCTCACCAAAGCCCTCTTGGAGCGGGGCTTGCAGTCCACCAAGCTGGCCTCCACCGGCGGCTTTCTGCGGGAGGGAAACACCACCTTGCTGATCGGGGTGGAGGACGAAAGGGTTCAAGAAGTACTGGAGCTAATCCAGGAAAAGTGCCGCACCCGCACCCGCCTGGTCACCCGGGGCTTTCCCCTTTCCGAGGCCCCCGACCCGTTCCTGGCCCAGCCGGTGGAGGTGCAGGTGGGCGGGGCGGTGGTCTTCGTCCTGCCGGTGGAAGGGTTTTTCAAGGTGTGAAGGGCTAGGCCCTGCGCTCGGGACTCTGGGTACCCTTCCTACCCTTGTGGGATCCCACAGGGTTCCAAACCCCTGTGAGCTGGAGAGGGTCCTGGACTCCAGGGCCCTGGCCCGCTAAAGTGTTCGGGATGGAAGGTGAGCTCTTTCTTCTCAAGGACGCTAAAGGCCGAGCCTTCCTGGTTCGCCTTAAGGAAGGTGGAGTCTTCCACCACCACCGGGGCACTGTGCCTCACGAGGAAATCCGCAAGGCCGGCCCAGGGGGAAAGGTGTGGACCCACTTGGGGGAGGAACTTTCCGTCCACCACCCCACCCTGGAGGAGTACCTCCTTCACATGCGGCGTAGCGCCACCCCCACTTACCCTAAGGACGCCAGCGCCATGGTAACCCTTTTGGACCTGGCCCCGGGGATGCGGGTCCTCGAGGCGGGCACGGGCTCCGGGGGGCTCACCCTCTTCCTGGCCCGGGCAGTGGGGCCCACGGGGCTCGTGGAAAGCTACGAGAAACGGCCCCAGCACCTGGCCCAGGCGGAGGCCAATGTGAGAGCCTTCTGGCAGGTGGAAAACGTGCGCTTCCATTTGGGCAGTCTGGAGGAAGCCTCCTTGGAGCCGGAAAGCTTTCACGGGGTGGCCTTGGACCTCATGGAACCCTGGAAGGTCCTGGCCAAGGCCGCGTGGGCTCTTATGCCCGATCGTTTCCTGGTGGCCTACCTTCCCAACATCACCCAGGTGCTGGAGCTGGTACAAAGGGCAGAGGGCCTGCCCCTCAAGCTGGAGCGGGTCTTGGAGGTAGCCTGGCGGGAGTGGGAGATCAGGCTTCCCGTGGCCCATCCTCGCTTCCAGCAGGTGGGGCATACAGCCTTTCTGGCAGTCTTCAGAAAATGGAAGGATTGCTGATACATCTCTTCTTGCGGGAGCTAGGAAAGGAGCTTCCCGCCTTAAACCTGGGCCTGGCCTTCCCCGAGGAAGGCAGCCTGGCCATCCTCCTCAAGGGTCGGTCGGGCCGCATCTTCAACCTGGTGGCCCGCTACCGCCCCCCGTCCCCCAGCCTGGCCCTGGAGGAGGGAACCCTCTTGGGAGAGCCCAAGACCCCTTTCCAACGGCAGCTCCAGGCCCGGCTAAAGGGCCCCCTGCTAGAAGCAGAGCAGATCAAGCTGGACCGGGTGGTCCTCTTCCGCTTTGCCGGGGAAAAGGGGTTCGTGGATACCCCACCCGCCACCTTGGTCCTCGAGGCCACGGGACGGAACGCCAACCTCATCCTTTTGGATGAAGAAGGCGTGATCCTCGGGGTGGATCGCCCCGTCACCCGCGAGGTGAACCGCTACCGCCAGGTGAAGCCTGGCCTGCCCTACGTGCCCCCACCCCCTTACGAGAAGCTGGATCCCAGGACCCTGACCCTGGAGCACCTCCAGGTCCTTCTGGGAAAACCCCTTAAGGAAGTGGTGCGCCACGTGGATGGAATAGGGCTGGAGCTCATGCGGGAACTGGCCAAAAGGGCTACCCTCAGCCCGGAAACCCCCTTGGACGAGGCTGGCCTGGCCAGGGTCTTCCAAGCGCTAAAGGATCTTGTGGAGAATCCCTCCTTGGGCACCGCCCTCTCGCAAGAGCTCCGGGAAAAGTGGGCCGAAGAGGAGAAAGAGGCCTTGAGGAAGCCCCTCCTCGAGGCTCTAAAGCAGGAGCAGAAGACCCTTTTGGCAAGGCTTTCCGACTACCACCGGGCCCTCGAGCGCCTGGAGGAAGCGGAAAGCCTGCGGCAGAAAGCCGATCTCCTCCTAGCCCGGCTCAAGGAGGTGCCCCGGGGTGCAGGAAAGGTGGTCCTGGAAGGGTTTGACGGCAAACCGGTGGAGATCCCCTTGGACCCCACCCTATCCCCCCAGGAAAACGCCAGGAAGCTCTACGACCGGGCCCGCCGCCTGGAGGAGCTGGCGGAAAGGGCCCTAGAGCTCATCCCACAAACGGAGGAGAAGCTAAGGGCCTTGGAAAGGGAAATAGAGCGGGTAAGACAAGCGGACCTCCAGGAGCTCTTGGACCTTTCCCGAAAACCCAAGGAAGGGAAGGGACCGAGGCTTGGCCTAAGGTACACCTCCCCCTCGGGCTATCCCGTCCTGGTGGGCAGAAACGCCAAGGAAAACGACCTCCTCACCCGCATGGCCCACTCCGAGGACCTGTGGTTCCACGCCCAAGGGGTGCCAGGAAGCCACGTGATCCTTAAGGCGGAGGGAAAGAATCCCCCCCTGGACGACCTCCTCTTTGCCGCCAGGCTCGCCGCCTATTACTCCAAGGCCAGGGGGGAAACCCAGGTCCCCGTGGACTACACCCGCAAAAAACACGTGTGGCGGCCCAGGAAGGCGGCACCCGGCCAGGTGCTCTACACCCATGCCAAGACCCTCTTCGTGGAGGGGGCGCTTCCTCAGGAAGGAGGCGAAGGGTAAACTGGACCCTTGTGAAAAGGATCATGTTCCACGCCAAGATCCACCGGGCCAGGGTAACCCACGCAGACCTACACTATGTGGGCTCGGTCACCGTGGACCAGGATCTTTTGGATGCCGCCGGCATCCTGCCCTACGAACAGGTGGACATCTACGACATCACCAACGGGGCCCGGCTCACCACCTACGCCCTACCCGGGGCGAGGGGGTCAGGGATGGTTCAGATCAACGGGGCCGCCGCCCACCTGGTGCGCCCAGGGGACCTGGTGATCCTGGTGGCCTACGGCATCTTTGAGGAGGAGGAGGCAAGGAACCTCAAACCCACCGTGGTTCTGGTGGACGAGACAAACCGGATCGTTGAGGTGCGACGCGGATGAGGCGGCTTCGGCTTTATCTAGACTTAATCCGCTTCGAGCACACCCTCTTCGCCCTTCCCTTTGCCTACGGGGGGATGCTCCTGGCAGCGGGGGGCTGGCCAGGCCTTCGCACCTTCCTCCTGGTTACCCTGGCCATGCTGGGGGCCCGGACCATGGCCATGGCCTTAAACCGCCTCATAGACTGGAAGATCGACGCCTTAAACCCCAGGACCCAGAACCGGCATCTGCCCAAAGGGTTGGTCAAACCCTGGGAAACCCTTCTTTTAGCCCTGGTGGGCCTCCTCCTGTTGACCCTTGCCGGGCTATCCCTCAACTCCCTCACCGCCCGTCTCCTTCCGGTGGCGGTCTTCTTCCTCACCATCTACAGCTACACCAAGCGCTTCACCTGGCTTTGTCACTACGTGCTGGGCCTCACCATCGGGGCTGCCGCCGCAGGTGGCTGGATCGCCGTCACCGGCAGCTTCCACCCCACCGCCTACTGGCTTTGGGCGGCGGTGGGGCTTTGGATCGCTGGGTTCGACATCCTCTACGCCACGCAGGATTACACCTTCGACCGCGCTTACGGGATAAAGAGCATCCCCGCCCGCTTCGGCATCCCCTTGGCCCTCTGGATAGCCCGAGCCACCCACCTTACCGCCTGGCTGTCCTTCCTCCTGGCTGGCCTTAGCTACGGGGCAGGAAACCTCTACTTTTTAGGTCTCCTTTTGGTGGGAGGGCTCCTCTTCTACGAGCACCGCCTGGTGAGCCCTGAGGATCTAAGCCGGGTGGACCTGGCCTTTTTCCAGGCCAACGTGGGGGTGAGCCTGGGGATGTTCCTCTTTATCGTGCTGGATCTTCTTTGGGGTTAAGGGAAATTGACGGCCAAGGCCTGGGCGCCTATCCTGGTACCATCCGGGCTAAGCCTGGGCTTGGAGGCGAAGCGACCCTGGACGCAAAGGCCCACGCTTGGAACGGGTCATACCCCTAGCCTACCTTGCAATCTCCTTGGCCCCCTGGAAAGGTTAGGGGGTTAGGGGTAAAGGCATCTAATAGGAGGAAAGGGGCAAGTGAACGACAGGGAGGAGGCCCTCTTACACTGCCAGCTTCTACGCATGGCCCGTGGAGAAGAAGAAGCGTTAGAGGCCCTGTATCACACCCTCGCTCCCTGGGTGTTCGCCTTGATCCATAGAATTCTGAAAAATCCGGAGGTGGCAAAAGAGGTTTTACAGGATACCTTCTTGAGGGTCTACCAGCAGGCCTGGCGCTACGACCCCAAGCGGGGCAAGCCCACAACCTTTGTCTACGCCATAGCCCGCAATCTCGCCCTCTCCCGCCTGCGGGGAGAACGGCGGCAACCCCTTAAGGACCCCACCCTGGATCCCCACGACCCTGAGGGGGATCGGGAAGCCACCTGGGGAACCGAGCGGGAAGACCGGGAGGACAGGGTCCGGGTGGTGCAAGCCCTAGAAGACCTCCCCCCTCAAGAGCGCCTCCTTTTGGAAGAGGCCTTCTACCTTGGACTAACCCACCGGGAACTGGCGGAACGCCATGGGTTGCCCTTGGGAACCGTTAAGGCCCGCATCCGCCGGGCCCTGGCCAAGCTGAGGGGGAAGCTGGGGGAGGCGTAGATGGAACACGTGGAAGAACTGCTGACCGACTACCTTACGGGGAGCCTCGAGGCGAAGGACCAAGCCCAGGTGGAGGCCCACCTCCGAACGTGCCGCCGTTGCCAAGAGGAATTGCGGGCCTTGGAGGAAACCTTCTACACCTTGACCCACGCCCTAATCCCGGTTCCACCGCCCCCGGAAAGCCTAGACCGGATCAGGTCGGAGCTCCGCTGGGACAGGCGGAAGCGAAACGCCATCCGGACCCTTTTCCTTGCCGCCGCCCTGGGAGTGGCCTTCGCCCTAGGGATCTACTTGGGCGGGAAAACGCCCATCCAGGAAACAGCCTTGGAAAAAGTGGCGTATTGGGCCAGCGATCCAGGGGCCCATTGGCGCCTACTTCGTACTGAGGGAGAAAGCCTGGGCCTCCTCCTGTGGCGGGAAGACGGACGCTGCCTGGTGCTGTTCCGGGAACCTCCTCCCCGTGGCACGGTTTACCAGCTTTGGGGAGAGGAAGGCGGTTGGCTTTTTCCCTTGGCCGGGGGGCCAACGCGCATCCTGGAAGCCGACTACGGCCACTTCCGTACCCTAGTCCTCAGCCTGGAGTCCCGGCCGGAAAATGCGGTCTCCGGAAAGCCCAGGCCATCCCCCCCAGCCCGCTTCCTTACCCGCCTAAACCTGCCCTGAGGCCAAGCCCCTTTTTGCCCGGCTAGACCAACCCCCCTGAAGATCTACCGCGTCACCTAACCTCAATCTCCCCCCGCATACCAGGATGGATGCGGCAGAAATAGGGGTAGGTTCCTGGCTGATTCAAAACGACGGGGGCAGAGGTCTGGCCCTGGCTCAGGGTCCCCGTGTCAAAGGCCCCATCCTCGGCAGTGGCGGTGTGAGGTGCGGCATCCTGGTTCTCAAAGCTCAGGCTACCCCCCGAGGCCACGAAGCACCGGGCCGGATGAAAGGCAAAGCCCTGAATCCGGATTACCGAAGGACAGGGCTCCAAACCCCCACCCCCTCCCGTCCGGGGATAGCATCCCGCCAGCGTCAGGGCGGCAAGCATGCCTATCCACATGGAACGCATGCCCACCTCCTCAGTAGCGAACCTCGGTGGCCTGAAGATCGCCGCAGGCCAGGGTTCCACCCACCGGTGTCGGGGTGTTGGCATGAACGTTCACATAGGTGCTGCCCCCCGGCAAAGAGGCGGCGGGCAACCGGGTATAGGCCACCGCACGGCCGTTGGCATCCGCCACCAGGGAGGTTAAACCCAGGATCTGATCCCCGTTCTGCTCCTTACATGTGGCGTTACCCCCGCGGTTGAAGTGGATGTGGTTGGCATAGGCCCCGGATCCCGGCCTCAGGCCCTCCAAATAGACGAAGACCTCCAGCCCCCCTTGGGAACCAACCAAAACCACTGCCCGCCCTTTGAGCCCCTGCCCTGCCAGCTCTGCCAGGTAAACCTCCGACCTCTTCCCACCCTGGGCCAAGGCCAAGACCACCCAAGCCGCCAACGATAAAACCCCCAACCCGAACGCCAACCGCCAGCGCATTTCACACACCTCCCCTCACCCCTTACTACGCCCACCCGGATCAAAACGGATGCAGCGCTCCTGCGGGAAGGAGTAGGCTTGAGGTATGGAGGGCATCCGCAAGGCGGCGGAAAAAGCGATTTTGGAGTTTCTGGACCTCTTCCCCATGCCCAGGGGAAGCCTCTTCGTCCTGGGGGGGTCCACCAGCGAGGTCTTGGGGGAAAAGGTGGGAACGAAGCCCAGTCTCGAGGTGGCCGAAGCCATCCTCGAGGGGCTCCTTCCCCCTCTCCTGGAACGGGGGATATGGGTAGCCGTCCAGGGATGCGAGCACCTGAACCGGGCCCTGGTGGTGGAAAGGGAGGCAGCCCGGACCTACAGCCTGGAGGAGGTCACCGTCTTCCCCCATCCCAAGGCGGGAGGGAGTCTGGCCACGGCCGCCTTTCTCCGCTTCCAGGACCCCGTGATGGTGGAATCCCTAAAGGCCCAAGCCCACGGGGGAATGGACATCGGGGGCGTTCTCATCGGCATGCACCTGCGGCCCGTGGCCGTACCCCTTAGGCTTTCCCTGCGCAGGATTGGCGAGGCAGTACTCATCGCCGCCAAAACCCGCCCCAAGCTGGTGGGCGGGGCCAGGGCAGTCTACACCCGGGAGGAGATGCTCAGGAAGCTGGAAGAATATCGGCAAAAGCTTCCCTGAAAAGGGCCGCCACCCCGAGGGCCTCGTAGCGGTTGTAATAACCCATGAGGGAAAGCCGGAATACCCTGCCCTTCAAGGGCCCCTGGCCCCCGGCGATCACCGCCTGCCTTCGGGCAAAGGCCTCCTTCACCTTCTGGTAGGAAACCCCTTCGGGCAGGTAAAAGGCGGCCACCGCCGGGCTTGGCACCTCGGGCACAGGGCTTAATCCCAGCTCCGCCCCAACCCGGTACAGAAGGTCGTTCTGCCAGGCCTTTAAGGCCAGGTGTTCGGGAAGCTTGGGCAACACCTCCTCCAGCACCGCCGCCACCGCCCCCACCAGGTTGATGGCCGGGGTCCAGGCGCTTTCCCCTTCCCTCTGGGCTTTGAGCTCCCGGGAGAGGTTCAGGTAGTAGCCCCGGGGGCGCAAACGTTCCAAGGCCCAAGGGCTTAGGGCCACAAAACCCAGCCCTGGGGGGCACATGAGACCCTTCTGGCTACCGGAGGCCGCGGCGTCCACTCCCCAGGCCTCGAGGGCCACCTCCCGTACCAGCAAGCTGGTCACCATGTCGGCCCCCACCAGACCCTCGGGGTTGGCCTCCTTAAAGGCTCTTGCCAGGGCGGGCAGGTCCACCATGGCCCCGGTGGAGGTCTCCGAGTGAACCAGCAGTAGCCCTTGGTAACCGGGCCTTGCCACCTGGTCCGGGCTCGGTACCTGCCCGTAAGGGAGCTCCAGCCGGTCCACCTCGAGGCCCGCGCTTTCCGCAATCTCGGCGAAGCGCTCGGAGAACTTGCCGTAGACCGGTACCAAAACCCTTTCCCCAGGGACGAAGAGATTCCACACCAGGGCCTCCATGGCCAGGGTGCCGCTTCCCGTGAGGATGAGCACCTCGCCCTGGGTGCGGAAGGCTTCCCGAAGAAGGCTTCGGGCCTTGAGGAAAAGCGCCCTGGCGGGCTCAGTCCGGTGGTGAAGCTGAGGGCGGGAAAGAGCCTCTAGCGCCTTGGGATGAAGCCGCACAGGACCCGGAGTGAGGAGCCAGTCCATGGCAAGAGCTTAGCGCAAAACCCCCCCTACCAGCCGCTGGGTCATGCGGCCCACCAAAAGCATCAAGCCGTGGAGGATGGCTCCGGGCCTCGGCGGATCCCCTGGCACGTACACGTCCACAGGTACCACCCGGTCCACGCCGGCCATAACCTGGGGACTTCCCGCAAACACCCCACCCGAAATGGCCTCGTTCCCCACAGCCACCACCCCTTTGGGCTCCGGCATGGCCTCGTAGGTGCGCCTTAGGGCCTCGGCCATGTTGCGGCTCACGGGGCCCGTGACCAAAAGGGCGTCAGCGTGCCGGGACGAAGCCACCACCTGGAACCCAAAGCGGCCCATGTCGTTAAAAGGATTGCCAAGAAGGGCGATCTCCGAGTCGGCAAGGCCCGTGTCCCCGGCGCTCACCTCGCGAAAGGCCAGGATGGGCAGGCGAAGCTCTGTCCGAGGGGAAGGGGGAGGGCCTGGGTCCAGAAACCCTCCCCTTTCCAGGTCCACCCGCTGGACCAGGTCCTCCTTGCGGGTCACGGCCACCTCCAGGGACCTCATCTCCCCCACGGCCTCCGGGTATGCCAGGGCACACCGCCCGCATCCCACGCACCGGGCGAGGTCCAGGCTGAAAATCCCCTCCACCTCGGCAAAAGCCCCGCTGGGGCAAAGATGGATAAGTCCCTCGCGAACCCTCGGGGTCAAGCCCGCCGGCTTCAGCAAGGGGTAGCCAAAAGCGTGCTGGGGAACCTTCAGGATCTCCTCCAGCTTGCGGGCCAACCTTCCCACCTTAAGCGTGTGCATCAAGCTCATGGCACCCCCTAGAGGTCGCTTCCCGCATAGGAGAGGTCAAAGGACTTGTTGCAAAGGGGGAAATCCGGCAAGCCTTCCCCCCGGACCGCAAGCTCCAAAGCCCGCCAGTTCTTGAAGCTCGGGTCCACCCCCTCGGCCATGACCACCCTCCCAGCCTCCACCCGGACGAACCACACCACCTCACCCCTTCCCGCCTCCACCCGGGCCAAAGCCTCACCCTCCCCCAGAGGGGGGTCCAGGGCCAGAGGCCCGGCGGGAAGATGGCGCAGAAAGAAAAGGACGTAATCCAGGGCCTTAAGGCTCTCCTCGGCATACACCTGGGCCCGGGACAGCACATCCCCTCCCTGGCGGACCACGGGGGTAAAGTCGGGGTAAAGGGGGTCGTCCTGCCTCAGGTCCCTCCCCACCCCGCTGGCCCGGGCCGTGGGGCCCACGAAACCCAGGGCCAAGGCTTTGGCCCGGCGCACCTCCCCCACATAGCGCATGCGGTCCAGCACCTGGGGATTTTTGAGAAGCCTGGGCAGCAGGCGGGCCAGCTCCTCCCGGTAGGCGGCGATGGCCTCGAGGTCCGGCTGGCCCTCCCGCCACACCCCCCCAACCCTTAGGAAGTTTCTCCCGTAGCGGTGGCCGGTTAACCGGTCAAGTTCCCCCTGCAGAAGAGCCCGTATCCGCCCCACCTGGGTGGCCCCGTAGGCGTAGCCGATATCGGTGAAGAGCCCGGCCAGATGACCCAGATGGCCAAAGGCCCGCTCCAACTCCAGGGCGGCCCGGCGAAGGTACTGCGCCCGCGAAGGGGCCTCCCAGCCCAAGGCCCTTTCCCAGGCCTCGGCGAAGGCCATGGCGTGGGCCACGGGCTCACTCCCCGCCCGTTCCACCAGAAGGAGCGCGGCCTCAGGCCCTTTGCCCGGCATGAGGGAGAGCAAACCCCGGTGCTGGTAACCCAGGCGGATCTCCAGGTTCACGATCCGCTCGCCCAAAACGCTAAACCGGAAGTGCCCGGGTTCGATGATCCCCGCATGCACGGGTCCCACAGGCACCTCATGGAGGAGGGGAAACTCCCGGAAGGTGTAGGGAAGGTCGTGGCGCCTGAGGGGTTTCAACCCGGGGTGCCCCACCGGCTCAAAACCCCTCTCCCAAAGGGCCCGTTCAAACCAATCCAGAGCGGGAAACTCGGCGGCCAGGCTGGGAAAGCGCCTCCTCTCACCCAAGAGGAAGGCCTCGGTGAGGCCTAACGCACCCTTCTGGCCCCCCGGATGCTCTACCCACAGGAGCACCTGGTCTCCATAAGGAAAAAGCGCCACAGGCCTCCCCTCGCGCAGGGCCTCCATCACTTTCTCCACAGCACCACCTCCAACTCCTTAAACACCTCCACCCCCGGGAACACGCCGAGGATCACCAGGATGCCCAGGAGCAACCACAAAATCCAGAGATCCAGGCCCTGCCCCCTAAGGGGTTTCCCCCTGCCGAAGCCCATCTGGGCCATGGGAGGAAGGAGGCCAGCAAACGCCATACCCAGGCCCAAAAGGTAGAGCCCCGCCAGCCCAGGCCAGCGCATGGCCGCCTCCACCGCCTTAAACTCGGCGAAGAAGAGGGGAAAGGGAGGCAGGCCCCCCAGGGCCGCCAAGGCCAGGACGTAGGGGATCCCCAAGGCCGGCAGGTGGAAGACCAGCCCGCCCACCCGCCCCACCTCCTTGGCGTGCGTGAGGGACAGGATACCGCTGGCCCCCAAAAAGGCCAGGGTTTTGGCCAGGGAGTGGGCCAGGGTATGGAAAAGGGCCAGCCAGGGCAATCCCAGGCCCAAGGCGAAGACCGCCAGGCCCATGTGCTCCATGCTGGAGTAGGCGAGAAGCCTCTTGTATTCCTTCTGTCCAAAGAGGAAGAGGGCCGCAAATAAAAGGGTAAGCAGGCCAAAGGTAAGGAGCAGGCTGGAGGCAAAGGCGAAAAGCCCCGCCGCCTGCATGATGGCGGCGTAGCGGAGAAGGGCGTAAAAGGCCACGTTGAGGAGGGTTCCCGAAAGCAAGGCCGAAGCCGGCCCCGGGGCCTCGGCGTGGGCATCGGGAAGCCAGGCCTGCAAGGGGAATAGCCCCACCTTGGTCCCAAAGCCCACCAAAAGAAGGGCGAAGGCCACCTTAAGCCCCTCGGGATCGGCCTCCCCCACCAGGGACCGAACCTCTCCCCAGTCCAGGGTGGCCCCGCCCACCAGGGCGTAGACCAGGATGACCCCGATGAGCCCCATGGCAATGCCCACGCTGCCCAGCATGAGGTATTTCCAGGTGGCCTCGAGGGGACGGGCTCCACCCTTGTGGTAGACCAGAAGAGCCGAGGCCAGGGTGCTACCCTCCACGAAAACCCAGAGCATGCCCAGGTTGTGGGCCAGGTAGGCCCCATGGGCCGAGGCCAAGAAAAGGGCACCCGCCCAGTAGAAGCGCCAGGCTTCCGCCCGGGCAAAGTAGCCCCGGGCAAAAAGCGCCACCAGGGCGTAGATCAGGTCGGTCAGAAGGAGATAAAAGAGCCCTACCCCATCCAACCGGAAAGGACCCGCTGCCGTACCCAGCAGAAACGGAGCCAGAAGAAAGCTGAAAAGGGGCACCAAAACGGAAAGCCGCACCAGCCGACCGGCCTCCTTGCGGGCCAGGAAGACCACCAACGGTAAGAGGACCAGAAGATACAGCACCGTTACCCCCTTAGAGAGCGCATCCTCGCGGTATCCACATGCCCCATTTCCCCCTTGATGCGGAAGATGAGGATCCCCGCCAAGAACACGGCAGCGAAGGCATCCAAGGCCACCCCCAGCTCCACGAAGAGGGGCAGGCCGTGGCTCTCGGAAAGGGCCATGAGGAAAACCCCGTTCTCCAGCGCCAGGAAGCCCAGAACCTGGCTTATCGCCTTTTTGCGGCTCACCATGGAAAGGATTCCCAGAAGCACCAAGGAGAGGGCCACGGGCACCCCTTGGGGCAAGGGGGCCTCGGGAAGCACAAAGGCCTTCCCCACCCGGAAGGCCAAGGCGGTGAGGAGCCCTGCCAAAAGGAGGGAGAGGGAAACGGACAGGTACCCCTCCACCTCGTGGCTCACCTCGAGGCGGTCGATCAGCCAGAACAGGTACCAGGGTATGAGCACCCCCTTAACCGCAAAGAGGGCCAAGCCGGCCAGCACGAAGTGCAACTCCCCTCCCGCAAGCCCGAAGGAAACCAGGGCCAAAAGGATGTTCTGCAGGGCGTAGAGCCGGATGATGGCGTCCAGGCTGCGGCGGCTCACCATCAGGAAACCTGTGGCCAGAATGGCCAGGACCAAGGTGTTTAAAAGCGCCATATCGCCCCCAAAAGCGCCAGCACCCCGAAAAGGGTGTTGTACGAAAGAAAGTCCGGAAGCCTCAGGTAGCGGAGCTTTACCCCGTAGGTCTCCAGGTAGGCCAGCGCCAAAACCCAGGCCGCCCCCACCCCCAGGAAGACCAGGGGCTTGAACCCCGGCAACAACAAGGCCATGAGCCCCGCATAGAAGAGCATCTTGAGCGACCCGGCAAGCTCGTACAGGGCCAGAAGAGGGCCGCTATGGTCCAGAATCTGCGCCTCGTGGATCATGGTGAGCTCCAGGTGGGTGGTGGGATCGTCCACCGGCATCCTCGCTCCCTCGGCCAGAAGGCCAAGGGCGAGAGAGGCCAGGGCCAGCAACAGCACCAAGCTGTTCTCCACCCCAAGCTCGGGGAGACCGCTCAGGGAAAACCCTTCCCCCAAGAGGACTGCCCCGGCCAAGGCCATAAGGGTCCCGGGCTCCGCCAACACCGTGACCACACCCTCCCGGTAACTTCCCTGGGCCCCAAAACTGCTACCCGCATCCAGGGCCGCCAGCATTTGAACAAAGCGCCCGAGGCCCAGGAGGTAAAGGGCGAGGAGAAAGTCCCCCTTGAAGGTTGGGCCAGGAAGGATGGGCAAGAGGGCCAAGGCTCCCAGGGTTCCCAAAAGAGCCAGGATGGGCCCGAGGAGGAAAAGGGGGGTGGTGGGATGGGGCGCTATCCAGACCTTCCGCCAGAGCTTGAACAGGTTTCGGTATTCCATCAGCGGGCTAAGCCCCTGCCGGTGGGTAAGCCTAGCCTTCAGCCACTTGACGCTTCCCGAAAAAAGCGGAGCCAACACCAGGGCCAAGAGCGCCGTCATAGCAAGACCACCCCCAGAACCACCACCAAGGTGAGGAGTTGCAGGAGAAGGTAAAGGTGCAGGCTTCCTGACTGCAGGGTTTGCACCCAAGCCGCAAGGCGGGCGTAAATCCGCCCCACCCCGGGGTACACCTCGGCCAAGGGTTCCTCTAGACGAGGATGCTCCCCCACCTGGAGGCGAAGGAAGGGGAAAAGGCGAAGGGCCGGTTCGGCGAAGCCCAGGCCGTTGGGTTGCATCCTGGGGGTGAGGGGCTGGAAACCGCAGTCCCAGGTACCGTAGGCCCGCATGGGCATCCGGAGAAGGCCCCGGTAAAACACCCCAGCCAGAACCCCAAGAAGGATCAAGAGTAGCCAGTTGGGGTAGGTGGGAACCCCAAGGGGGTCCAGGACCAACCCGGGCACCAAGGCCAAAAGGAGGAGGAGCCCCGCCAGCACCCCAAGACTGAGGCGCATCCCCTGGGTCCAGTGCAGGGCAACCTCGCCTCGAGGCAGGCCCAAGAAGGCTAGCCCGTATAGGCGCACGTAGAAGTAGAGGGCCAAGGCCCCCACCAGGGCCAAGGCCCCGGCGGCCAGGGGCATCAGGAAAGGCCCCTGCAAAAAGCCTTGGTAAAGCTGCCATTCCGCAAGAAACACTGGGCCAGGAGGGAGGCCCGCCCCCACCCCCATTCCCCACAAGGCGAGGGCTCCAAGTCCGGGAGCCTTGCGAAAAAGCCCCCCCAGGTGGGAAATCCGCCGCTCCTCCAGGGCTCCTGCCCCCAGGAAAAGGAGCCCCTTGAACAGGGCATGGGCCACCTGATGGAGGAAAAAGGCCCCCAGGAGCAAGGGCATGGGCTTCAGGAAATAGGCCCCCAAGGCGGCAAGCATGAGGCCCAGGTTCTCCACGCTGGAATAGGCCAAAGCGCCCTTTAGGTCCTCTTCCCCAAGGCCCCGCACCAGGGCGTACACCGCACCCAGAAGGCCCAAGAGGAGCAAAACCCACCCCACCCAGGGCGGGGGTGGACCGAACCAGTACTGGGACTGGTACAAGCCAAGAAGGCCCAGCTTGGTCATGGCTCCGGAAAGCAGGGCCGAAACCGGGCTTATGGCCACCGGGTGGGCCTGGGGCAACCAGGCGTGGAAGGGGAAGAGGGCTGCCTTCACCCCAAAGCCCAAAAGAAGTCCGGCCCAGACCCAGTCAGCCCCCACATGTCCGTGCCCCAGGAAGGCCAGGTAAAGCCCAGCCCCCGAAAGGCGGCTCGCCAGGAAAAAGGCCCGGGCCCCTGCCAGGGCGTTTGGCCCCTCGAGGGCGATGAGAAAATAGCCCAAAAGGGCCATGCCCTCCCACAAAAAGAGGAAGCCAAGCCCAGGGGAAGCCAAGGCCACCCCCGCCATGCTGGCCAAGAAAAGGGGAAGCAGAAGGCCATAAAGGTGCGCCTCACGGGGGTGATGGGCCAGGTAGGCAGGAAGGTAGGGAGCAAGGCCCAGGGTCAAGGCTCCGAGGAGAAGGAGGTAAAGGTAAGGAGCGCCCAATCCCGAAGCCCAGCCCATACCCCCCAGCACCCCCCAAGCTAGGCCCGCCATGCCCAGGAAGAGGGAAAGCCCCCGGAAACGCCACGGGGTCCCGACGGATAGAAGCGCCAGGACCAAGGGCAAAAAGGTCCAAAGGGGGCTCATTCCTCCTCCCTCAGGGCTTCCAGGCGCTCCCTTTCCGCCTCGAGGTGCCGTTCAAAGATCCGCCGCCCCAGATCCAAGAAGGCGTAGACCTCCGGGTCCCGGGTGCGGTAGTAGACCATCTGCCCTTCCCTCCTGGCCTCCACCAGGCCCCGCTCCCGCAGGAGGGAAAGCTGCCTGGAAAGCACCGACTGTTCCACCCCGAGCTCCCGTTGCAGGGCGGAAACCGAGCGCTCTCCCCCCCGCAGGGCATCCAGGATGGCCAGGCGCAAGGGATGGCCCAGGGCCTTGAAGAACTCCGCCTTGTAGCGGTGGAGGATGCTAGGCATACTTCCTCCTTTGGCTATATGCATATAGCCACATACTTTCAACCTTAGGCCTCCTCGCCCCCCCTGTCAACATCCCCACGTGGTATCATGTCCCGCCGGCGGCCCCTTTATGCCAGAGCCCATGTTTCGCCTCCGCTACCGAAGCCCAGGGCAGGAAACCCTCCTGCTTCCCCTGCCCCAAAGCCTTCCCGGGCAGAAAGTGGGGAACCTCTTCCTCTCCCGGCGGCCCGAGGAGGTGTACGAGGCCCAGGGGAACCTCCTGGCCCGCTTTTCCCTCTCCGAGGGGGAGGTCCTCGAGGTGCGCTTTCCGCTGAAGACCGAACCCCTAAAGCATCCTCCCCCTTGGGGGAAAACCCTCCTCTTTGAACCCCCGGAGGCCTGGCCCGGCATCCTGGCCCACAAGGGACACAAGGTGGAAAGGGCCTTTGGCTTTCTCCTCTCCGGCCAGCCCCACGCCTGGTACCTGGTGGACGGGCTTCCCCTGGATCCCCTTCTCTACCAAACCCTCCAGGAAAACCCCACCCACCTCCTCCCCCTGGGGGTAGCCCCCGAGCCCCACCTCTACCTGGGAGGGCACGAGGGCAAGCGGCTCCTCCTCTTAAGAACCCCCTGGCCAGGAGGAGAGGAACCCCTGTGGCAGCAGCTCCTCCCCCTGGGGTTCCAACCCTTGCCCTTCCTCCGGGGAGTGGCCTTTGCCAGCCTGGGGGTTTCCGCCTTGGGCCTGGCCACCGGCCCTTGGTTCTACCTTCCCTACCTGGGGGCGCTGATCCTACAGCAAGGACCCGCCTTCAAAAGGCTTTTCCTGCGCAGCCCTCGTCACGCTTTGGAAAGCCTCCTATTCCACGCCTTCGCCCTTTCGGTAACGGTAAACCCTAGGCCGGAGCTGGGCCTGGGGTACCTGGTCCTCTTTCTCTGGAACCGGCTCAAGCCCTCCGCCGCAACGTCACCAGGATCTCTCGAGGAAGCCTGACCTTCCCTGGAGGCTCGGGAAACAGAAGGGCAGCCCAGGCCTTTTCCTTCAAGCACCGTTCACCCTCCTGTATAGCGCGGTATATAATGCCCCCGAACCCCCGATGGGCCAAGGTCAGCCCGAAGGGCTACCTTGCGGGCTCAAAGCGCGGGGCTTAGGAGGTAAAGCATGGCCAAGGTTAGGCTGGAGCACGTTTGGAAGCGCTTCGGCAAGGTGGTGGCGGTCAAGGACTTCAACCTGGAAACCGAGGACGGGGAGTTCGTGGTCTTCGTGGGGCCTTCGGGCTGCGGCAAGACCACCACCCTGCGGATGATCGCTGGCCTCGAGGAGGTCTCTGAGGGCCGCATCTACATCGGTGACCGCCTGGTGAACGACGTGCCCCCCAAGGACCGGGACATCGCCATGGTCTTCCAGAACTACGCCCTTTACCCCCACATGAACGTCTACGAGAACATGGCCTTCGGCCTGCGCTTAAGGCGCTACCCCAAGGACGAGATCGACCGCCGGGTGAAGGAGGCCGCCCGCATCCTCAAGATCGAACACCTTCTAAACCGCAAACCCCGGGAGCTTTCCGGCGGCCAGCGCCAGCGGGTGGCCATGGGCCGGGCCATCGTGCGGGAGCCCAAGGTCTTCCTCATGGACGAGCCCCTTTCCAACCTGGACGCCAAGCTCCGGGTGGAGATGCGGGCGGAGATCGCCAAGCTGCAAAGGCGTCTTGGGGTCACCACCATCTACGTGACCCACGACCAGGTGGAAGCCATGACCCTGGGCCACCGCATCGTGGTCATGAAGGACGGGGAAATCCAGCAGGTGGACACTCCCCTAAACCTCTACGACTTCCCCGCCAACCGCTTCGTGGCGGGTTTTATCGGTAGCCCCTCCATGAACTTCATCCGGGCTGGGGTGGAGGTGCAAGGGGAAAGGGTATACCTGGTGGCCCCGGGCTTCCGGGTCCGGGCCAACCCCGTCCTGGCCCAAGCCCTGAGGCCTTACGGGGGCAAAGAGGTCTGGATGGGTATCCGCCCCGAGCACCTGGGCCTTAAGGGCTACACGGTGATTCCCGAGGAGGAAAACGTCATCCGGGGCGAGGTGGAAGTGGCCGAGCCCCTAGGGGCGGAAACCGAGATCCACGTGAGCGTGGACGGCACGGTCTTGGTGGCCAAGGTGGACGGCCACGCTCCGGTGAAACCCGGGGATAGGGTGGAGCTTCTGGCCGACACCTCCCGCCTCCATGCCTTTGACGTGGAAAGCGACCAGACCATCGGCCACGCCCAGGAACGGGAAGCGGTGGCCCGCTAGGAATAGGCCTTTGGGCGGGGGATGTCCTCCCCCGCCCTTATCATGAAAGGGTGAGCCGGCAAGATAAGCCCTTCATCATAGGGATCGGTGGAGGAGGTGCCTGCAGCAAAACCCTCACGACCCGGCCCCTGGTTAGGGTGAAGCCCACACACCTAGGTCTTGTGGAACCCACCAAGCGGCATGCGGACGTGACCCTGCCCGGTGGCGGGCAAAACCCGGTGGCTTTGGAGATGCTCAAGGCCAAAGCCTTGGCCCGCCTGGCGGAGATGGGGGTGGCATGAAAAGGTTCCTCCACCTCCTCCTCCTCCTGGCCTTGGTGCCCTCCCTCCTGGCCCTCCTACCCCGGCTGCGGGTGGAGCGGCCAGGCCCTGTAGTGCTCCTCCTGGATGCAGAAGCCCTGCGGGAGGAGGCCCAAAGCCAAGGGCAAAGCCTTTTAGAGGCGCTGGAGTCCTACCGTCCCCTGGGGGTCAGAGGGGTGGCCTTCCCGGAACGATTTGTGAAGGACTGGGTGGGCCAGGGGGAACTTCTTTACCGGACCGGGAGGGAGCTTTTGGAAGCGGGGCTACCCGCCAAACCCAACTGGTACTACCTCCGGGGCAATCGGGAACTTCTTGAGCTCTTACAGACGGCCTATGACCTTCCCCATGAATGGGTGGGTCCTTGGCTGGGCTTCCCCCTGGATGTCCAGGCCTTCCCTGCCTTTTATCCCCTGGAGGAAATCCGGGCCGCCAAGGAAGCTGGGTTTTTCGTGGCGGTCCGCCCCATCAACCAGCGTTACCGCCGCCTGGATGCTTCCCTGCCCATCGTTCCCAAGGAGGCGGACGCCGTGGTCTTCGCTGGCCTCGAGGCCCTGGGTTACCCCTACCGCCTGGAGGAAGCCCGAGAACGAGTCCCGGTACCCGTGGCCCTCATCGAGGGCACGCCTCAGCCCGGGCTTGCCGCCTACCGGGAAAAGGGCATCCTGAGGCTTTTTAGCCTGCGGTACGAGTGGCAGCTCACCCTGACCCCCGAGGAGGCCGCGGACAAGTATGTGCTGGCCGCCCGGGAACGGGGCCACCAGCTCCTCTACCTCCGGCCCTACCCCTACCGCCAGGACACGGAGCGCCTCCTCAAGCGGATCCAGGAGGGCCTAGAGGCCAGCCACATTCCCCTGGGCCATCCCGTGGTCCGGGAGTTCACGCCAAGCTCCCTCCGCCTGGCCGCCTGGGTGGGGGTGGTATCGGGGCTAGGGCTTTTGGCCCTGGGGCTATCCGTGTACGGGCCGGGGGTGGCCTTCCTCCTTCTTCTCCTGGCCCTGGGGTATGCGGGAAGCCAGGCGGGAGCCCTTCTAGCTGCTTTGGTCTTTCCCGTGCTGGGCTTCCTGGGTCCCAGGAATGGCCTCTGGATGTGGCTTCGCACCCTGGGCTACGCTCTGGCCGGAACGGTTTTCCTCTCGGCCCTGGGCTCCACCCCGGAGACCATCCTGGGGCTGCAAGCCTTCAAGGGCGTTTCCCTCACCCTCCTGGTGCCTCCCCTCCTGGTGGCCTTCAGCTTCCTAGACAGGAACTACAAGGAAACCCTGACCCGGCTTTTCCTGCATCCCCTGCGCCTGGGGGAGGTGGTCCTGGCAGGGGTGGCCCTCGCCCTCCTCCTCCTGGCCCTCCTGCGCCGGGGCAACGAGGCCCCCTTGGTCCCGGACCTGGAGCTGAAGCTTAGGAGCCTCCTCCAGGACCTCATGGTGCGCCCCCGCTTCAAGGAGGTCTTCGGCCACGCCCTCTTCCCCCTGGCCCTCCTCCTTCCCTGGCCGAAGTGGGTGCAAAACGGCCTCCTCTTCCTTGCCGCTCTCGGGGTGGCCTCCATCCTAAACACCTTCAGCCACTTCCACACCCCCCTTCCCATCTCCTTCTTCCGGGTGGCGAACGGCGCGCTTTTGGGCCTCTCCCTCGGGCTTCTCGGGGTTATGCTGGTAAGGAGGCTTCGGGCATGGTGGTTGGGGTAGCGGGGTACTATGGGTTTAAAAACGCCGGGGACGAGGCCATCCTCGAGGCCATCGCCCGGGAGCTGAAGGCCCGGGGGCACCAGGTTCTGGCCCTTTCCGGCGATCCCAAACAGACCGCCAAGGAGCACGGGATCCGGGCCGCCCATCGCCTAAACCCCTTGGCCCTTCTCCAGGCGGACCTCTGGCTTTTGGGGGGCGGAGGGCTTTTGCAGGACGCCACCAGCTCCCTAAGCCTTCTTTACTACCTGTCCGTGCTCCGGACTGCCCGCTTCTTCCGCAGGAGGGTGGTGGTATTCAACCAGTCCCTCGGCCCCCTCACCCCCTGGGGGGAAAAGCAGGTGAAACGGGCCTTGCGGGGCGTGCCCATAATCCTTCGCGACCAGGATTCCTGGGAGTACGCCAAGAATCTGGGCCTTTCCCCCGCCTTGGGTGCCGACCCTGCCCTCCTCCTCACCCCGCCCCCTGTAAAGCGGGAAGAGGACCTGGTTCTCGTTATTCCCCGGGCTGGGGTGGACCAGGAAGCCCTCACCAACCTCTACATCACCGCCAACCACCTGGTGCACGAGGGAAGAAGGGTGCTGGTCCTCCTCCTCCAACCCGGATACGACGACGAGGTCATCGAGATCTTCCGCCTGCACCGGGTGGAGAAGACCGCCGATCCCAGGCGGGTCCTCTACCTGGCCGCCCAGGCGGGGTACGTGATCTCCATGCGCCTGCACGGCCTCATCCTGGCCGCGGCCGCCGGCACCCCCTTCGCCGCCCTTTCCTACGACCCCAAGGTGGCCGCCTTCGCCAAGGAAACCGGGGCCTACTACCAGGAACTCCCTGGGGATCCCATCAAGCTTTCCAAGGCCGCCATGTACGGCCGCTACCCCGACTGGGAAAAGGTGGCGGCCCTGAAGGAAAGGGCCCGGCAGAGCTTTGACCTGGCCCTGGGGGAGGCCAGCCTGGTCAAAAAGACCCACGGACGCGGCTCAAGCGGCTCCTAAGTCCCTGGGCGAAGGCCTCGAGGTCGGAAAGCGCTTCCTCCACCCCCTGCCTCAAGAGGAACTCCCCTGGGGAAAGGCGCTTGAGCACAAGGAAGGGAGGCTGGGAAAGCACCTCCACCCCCTGGCGCACCACCTCGGGGATGAGGCCTTCCTCCAAGGCCTCCGCCTCCAGATCCGCCAGCAAAAACACCTCCCCCATGGACTTGCGGGAAAGCAAGAGGAGGAAGGCGGCGAAGGCCCCGCGCTCGGAAAGCTCGGCCACCAGCCGGTCCTCCAGGGACTCCACCGCCTCGAGGTCCACAAAACCTTCCCGAAGAAGGTCCTCCAGGTCCAAAGGCGAAAGGGGAAAGCGGGCCTTAAGGCGCACCAGGCGGCTCACCGCCTCCGGGGAAAGGTATCCCACTCCCTCCGGCACCCCTTCCTTCTGGGATTCCGGCGCCAGGATGGCCACGTACGCCCCTTGCTGGCGGTAGGACTTGAGCAGGCTGGGCTCCCCTTCCCCCGGACGCAGCAACACCAGAAGCACTTGGCGGCGCCCCAAGGGGGCTTTGTACACCCACGGCGGGCCACCTTCCAGGAGGAAGCCAAGCCGCCTCAAGTCCTCGGTAACCCCAGGGGGCTCCAAGGCCCTTTGCGGCTCGTTGGGGAAAAGCACCTCCTTGGGATAGGGTGTCACCCGTACCCGCCGCTTCTCCGGCTTGGGATCCCCTATCTCCTTGGATTCCTTCCCGGAAGCAGCCGGCCTCGCCTCCCGCCTCTCGGGCTGGGCAGGCTCCCTGGACTCCGCCTGCCCAAGCCGGGGGAGGCCCCTAGGGGTGGCCTTGAGCTCCACCTCCTCCCCGCGGAAGTGGAGGAGGATGGTCTCGTTCACGGCAAGGCGGCGCTTTTGGTAGTAGGGCAGAAGCCCCCGCACCACCCCCTGTTTCCAGTCCACCTCCACCTCGTACACCTCCCCATCCTCGTCCACGAAGCGCACCCGCTCCTTGCCGAGGAGATGCTGGCGGAGGGAGACGGTTAGGGCCATGGTTCCCGTTTGAATACAGGTGCTGGTCAGCACATAGCGTGCGGTCATATCACCTCCCGAGGTCCACCAAGGGACGGGGAATCCCTGAAGTGAGCATATAATACACCTCGTAGGCCACGGCGAGGGTGCGCTCCACATCCCCAAGGGCCCGGTGGGCTTCCCTGGGAGGAAGCTCCAGGACCTGGGAAAGAGCGTCCAGGCCGTAGCGCCTGAGGCCAGGCATGGCCCTTTTGGCCAGGCGGAGGGTGTCCACCACCGGGTTCTCCAGGGAATAGCCCATGCCCTCCAGGACAGGCCGCAGGAACCCCAGGTCAAAGCTGGCGTTTTGGATGACCAAGGTGGCCCCCCGCAAGAGGGGGTAGGCCTTCTCCAGAACCTCCTCGAGGGAAGGAGCCTCCTCCAGCTCCCAAGCGCGAATCCCCGTAAGCCTCTCGATAAAGGGGCTGGGAGGGCGGCTCGGGCGCACCAGGCTCTGAAAGCTCCTGCGCTCTCCCTGCTCCAGCCGCACCAAGCCCACTTCGATCACCTCGTTGAGGCCGGGGGAAAGCCCGGTGGTCTCCAGGTCCAAGACCACCACCGCCTCCCCGGGATAGGGGAAAGGGTAGTGCCACTCCCAAAGCCCCACCTCCTCCCCCAAGCGGAAGCGCCCGTCTAAGAGGGGCCGCACCACGGGCTCCACCGGACCCCTTAGCCCCAGGGCTTCCCCCAGGGCGGGAAGGGGCAAGGGCCTGCCCTCGGCCCTGAGCCTTCGGGCCAAACGGGTGGCCAAACGGTGGCGAAAGAAAGCCTCCACTACAAAGCCTCGCCCAAGGGGGTACGAAGGAAAGCCCGGTCGGTAGCTTCTTCAAAAGCCAAGGCCGCCTGCAGGAGGAGTTCATCCCTCGCCCAGGGAGCGAAAAGCTGAAGGCCCACGGGAAGGCCATCCTCAAAGCCGGCGGGGAAGGATAGGGCGGGGAGGCCCGCCAGGTTAGCCCCCACGGTGTAGAGGTCCTCCCGGTACATGGCCAGGGGATCGGGCCTGCCTCCTAGGGGAAAGGCGGGATGGGGGGTGGTGGGGAGGAGGAGGAGGTCCACCTCCTGGAAAAGGGCCTGGGCCTCCGCCTTAAGCCGCCTGCGGAAGGCCTGGGCGCGGCCGTAGTAGGCCTCGTAGTACCCGCTGGACAGCACGAAGGTGCCCACCAGGATGCGGCGCTTCACCTCGAGGCCAAACCGGGCCCGCGTCTCCTCCACCACCCGCCACAGCTCCTCCCCTTCGGCCCGATAGCCGAAAAGGGTCCCGTCGTAACGGGCCAGGTTGGAGCTGGCCTCCGCAGGGGCCAGGATGTAGTAGGCGTTTAGGGCCAGGGGCAGGGAAGGCCAGGAGACCTCCTTCACCTGAAGGCCAAGCCCCCGGAAAACCTCCAAGGCCTGCCGCAAAGCCCCCTCCACCCCGGGGCTATTCCCGGAAAGGGCCTCCCGCACCACCCCAAGCCGCAAGGAGGGCAGGGGCTCCGCCAGGGCCTCCTGAAACCGGGGCTTCAGGTTCAGGCTGGTGGCGTCCAAGGGATCGGGACCGGAGATGGCATCCATGATCAGGGCGAGATCCCGCACCGAGCGGGCCATGGGGCCGATCTGGTCCAGGCTCGAGGCGTAGGCGATAAGGCCATAGCGGCTTACCCGGCCATAGGTGGGCTTAAGGCCGTAGATCCCGCAGAAGGCCGCAGGCTGGCGCACGCTTCCCCCGGTATCCGACCCCAAGGCCAAAGGCGCCAGATCCGCCGCCACCGCCACCGCGCTTCCCCCGCTGGACCCCCCGGGCACCCGGGTGGGGTCAAAGGGATTCCGGCTGGGGAAAAAGGCGGAGTGCTCGGTGGAGGAACCCATCCCGAACTCGTCCAGGTTGGTCTTGCCTATGACCAGGGCGCCAAGGGCCTTTAGCCGGGCCACCGCCGTGGCCTCGTAAGGGGGCAGGAAACCCTCCAGAAGCCGGCTTCCCGCCGTGGTAGGGATTCCCTTGGTGACGATGTTGTCCTTAACCGCCACGACAAGCCCCGCAAGGGGAAGGGAAGGATCCAGGGAACGGGCCTCCTCCAGCACCCCCTCGTTTACCGTGAGGAAGGCTCCAAGGCCTGGGTCCAAGGAGCGGATCCGCTCCAGGTAAACCTGGGCCACCTCCAGGGGAGATACCTCCCCTTGCGCCACCTTGGCGCGGATCTCGTGGGCCAACATGCCCCTACTATAGCCCGAAGTGGAGATCAAGCCAGTCCCGAAAGCCCCGGTAAGCCTCCTCCCCTCCCCTCGGCAAATAGGTGACGTCCCCGGGTTCGTGGCGGAACCAGGTGTACTGCCTTTTGGCGTAGGCCTTCACCGCCCGGATATCCCGGGCCAGGGCTTCCTCCAGGCTGTACGCACCCTGAAGGTACCCCACCACCTCCTTGTAGCCGATGGCCTGAAGGGCGGTCGGCATGGCGGGGTACCGCTCCAACAGGCGCTTCACCTCCTCCACCAGACCCCGGGCGAACTGGCGCCTGGCTCTTTCCTCCAGCTTGGGAAAAAGCCAGGTGCGCTCAGGCCAGAGAACCAGTTTCCTGTAGGCGAACCGGGGTGGGCGAAGGGGAAAGCGGGCAGGGGGCGTTCCCGTGCGCCTTACCACCTCCAAGGCCCGCACCAGCCGCCTGGGGTTCCTATCCACCCGCAGGGCATCCTCCAGGCTAACCCGGGAAAGCTCGGCCACCAAGGTCTCAAGACCCCTTTCCTCGAGCTCCCGCCAAAGGGCCTCTTGGACCTCTGGATCAGGCGGGGGCAGGGTGGGAAGCCCCTGGGAAAGGGCCCGGATGTAGTACCCCGTCCCCCCGACCACCAAAGGCACCTTTCCCCGGGCCAGGATATCGGCGATGGCCGCCTCCGCCAGCTCCACCCAGCGCACCACGCTCAGGGCTTCGGAGGGCTCCAGGATGTCCACCAGGTGATGGGGAACCCTTTGCCTTTCCTCCGGACTGGGCTTGTCCGTGCCGATGTCCAGGCCCCGATAGACCATGGTGGCGTCGGCGGAAACCACTTCGAGGGGAAGCTCCTCCCCAAGCCTCAAGGCCAGGAGGGTCTTCCCGCTCCCCGTGGGGCCCGCCAGGACCGGGATCGCCTCCACATCCCTTATGCTAAGGGCATGCTGGAGCGCTTAGACCGCCTGGAGACCTTGCGCAAGCTGAAAGAGCTACAGGAGCGCATCGCCGAGCTGGCCTACCAGCTCACAGGGGAGGAACCCGCCGCCTGGACCCCCAAGGTGGACCTCCTCGAGGACGAGGACCACTACGTCCTCCTCGTGGACCTCCCCGGGGTGCGCCCCGAGGATTTGGAGCTTCTGGAGGAGGGAAGCCGCATCACCCTGGCCGGGATCCGCCATCCCTTGCCCGGGGTCTACCTCCTGGAGGAACGGCCCATGGGCACCTTCCGCCGCACCCTGGACCTGCCCGGCCCCATCGAGGAGGGCACCGCCCAGGCCAGCCTGCGCCAGGGGGTACTGGAGGTACGGTTCAAGAAGCGCAAAGGGGCTCCCCTGCCCCTCTCTCAGTAGCGCACCTGGTGGCAGGCCCGGCAACGGGGCTCGTAGTGCTCCTTGGCTCCCACCAGGATCACGGGGTCCGTGTAGCGGGCGGGCTTTCCGTTCACCAGGCGCTGCGTGCGGGTGGCAGGAGCCCCGCACTGGGCGCAGATGGCCGTAAGCTTCTCCACGAACTCCGCCCGGGCCAAAAGCTCCGGCATGAGGCCGAAGGGCTCACCCCGGAAGTCCAAATCCAACCCCGCCAGGATCACCCGTACGCCCTGGCGGGCCAGATCCTCCGCCAAGGGGAGCAGGCCGGCATCCAGAAACTGGACCTCGTCCACCGCCACCACCTGGGGCAAGGGGGATAGGTACGCCTCAATTTCCCTGGCCTCGCCCACGGGGATGGCCTCTACCCGCTGGCCGTCGTGGCTCACCACCTGGCTTTCGTGGTAGCGGGTGTCCAGCCGGGGCTTGAACACCAAAACCCGCTGCCGGGCGATGAGGGCCCGCTTGACCCTGCGGATGAGTTCCTCGCTCTTGCCCGAGAACATGGGCCCGGTGATAACCTCAATCCAACCCTGGCGGTGCAGTACCGGGGGCATCCTGGCCCAGATTCTACCCGGGCATAGGGTATACTTTCTCCAAAATGGGTGCCTTGGACCGGGTTCGGAGGACGCTGGAGGAAGGCTCCGATGAGGAGGCCCTGGCCTTTCTCCGCCACCCCCCCTCCCCTGAACCCCCACGAAGAGGCCCTGGCCCACGCGTATGACGGGGAGCTAGCGGAGGGAGCGATCTTGGGGAAGTGGGGACGATCAAAGCACACCTGCCCCCCTCCCCAATAGAAGTGCTGGGAATAAGCCGAAGGCTACCGCCACGGGCAACCTTGTTCCTGACCCTAACCACAGAAGCGGCGAGGCCTTAAAGGGCCTCGCCGCAGACCAAAAACCTGCCCTTACCGTCCCTTGCGGTAGGAATCCCCGTAGCGGCGCTGGAAGCGCTCCACGCGGCCTTCCGTGTCCACAAAGCGCTGCTGCCCCGTGTAGAAGGGGTGGCAGCTGCTACAGACCTCCACGTGGATCTCCGGGCGGGTGGAGTAGGTGTGGATGACGTTGCCGCAACCGCAGATGATGCGGGCGGGAACCAGCTTGGGGTGGATGCCTTCTTTCACGTTTCGCCTCCTTTCGCACGGTCTTGGCCGTGCGCAAAACCATCTCCTACTCTACCAGGACCCCGGGGCATCCCGCAACCTCAAGGCGGGGGCAGGCGGCGCCACCTGGGTCCGAAGAGGCGGCGGCGTAGCCGCTCCCAGGCCACCCAAAACACCCCTACCCCCAGGCCCAAAACCGCCAGGAGCCAGAGAATCCCCAAAACCCCAAGCCCCACCAGGGCGAAAAAGAGGAGGAGAAGGGGCAGGTACCAGGGAAGCCTCACGCCTTCACTTTACTCCCTAACTGGACTAGAATAAAGGATGCCCCAGGACAGGGGGGCGGTCGCGCCCGGGAGCCGAACCTCCCGGGTGAGGAAAGTCCGGGCACCATAGGGCAGGGTGCCAGCTAACGGCTGGGCGGGGTAACCCGACGGAAAGTGCCACAGAGAAAAGACCGCCAGCGGCCAGGCCACGGCCTGGTGCGGGCAAGGGTGAAACGGTGGGGTAAGAGCCCACCGCGCCTCCTGGAAACAGGGGCGGCACGGCAAACCCCACCCGGTGCAAGGCCCAGTAGAGGGGAAGGGCTTGCCCGGCCCGCCACAACCCCTGGGATGGGCCGCTTGAGGCCGGCGGCGACGCCGGTCCCAGAGAGATGACCGCCGAAAACAGAACCCGGCTTACGCCCTGTCCTGGGGCTCCCCAAGCTTCGGCTTGGGGTTTTTCTTTGCATCCGGGGTGGGAATAAAGTGGGACATGAGTGGGACCTAGTGGAAAACTGTGGGGAATCCGTGCTATACTCCTGGGCAAGAACTCCTCTGCGGGTAAGGCTCCAAACCGGACGCCCAAGCCCAGCCAGCCCCAGAGGGTGGGACCAGGTGGGAAATGCCCTTCGGCGAGTACCAGTACAGCCTGGACGACAAGGGGCGGGTGGTGATCCCCGGCCCCTTCCGGGATTTTCTCGAGGACGGCCTGGTGCTCACCCGCGGAATGGAGGGCTGCCTCTACGTCTTTCCCTCGGACCGCTGGCGCAAGATTGAGGAGCAACTGGTCAACCTCCCCCTCACCGACGCCCAGGCCCGGGCCTTCGTACGCTTCTTCTACTCTGGAGCCCACAAAACCCGCATGGACAACGCCTCCCGGGTCCTGATTCCCCCGCCCCTCCGCCAGTTCGCTGGCCTCAAGGAGGGGGGTGAGGTGGTGATCGCCGGTGCCCCGGGACGGCTGGAGATCTGGAGCCAGGAACGCTGGTGGAAGACCATTGAGGAGATCATGCAAAACCCCCCGGCCCCCGAGGCCCTCAAGGGGCTTATCGGATAGGAGACTATGGACGCCATTACCGAGCACATTCCCGTTCTTTACGAAGAAGTTCTAAACCTCCTGCAAGTCCGCCCGGGGCAGGTGTACGTGGACGCTACCTTGGGGGGGGCTGGGCACACCAAGGGCATCCTGGAACGCGGAGGCCTGGTCATCGGCCTGGACCAGGACCCCGAGGCCGTGGCCCGGGCAAGGGCCATGGGGCTCCCTGGGCTCAGGGTTTTTCAGCGAAACTTCCGCCATCTAAAGGAAGTCCTCCAGGAGGCAGGGGTTAGCCAGGTGGCGGGCATCCTGGCGGATCTAGGGGTGAGCAGCTTCCACCTAGAGGACCCCAAGCGGGGCTTCAGCTACCAGAGGGAAGGCCCCCTGGACATGCGCATGGGAGAGGAGGGCCCCACCGCCTACGAGGTGGTGAACACCCTTCCCTTGGAAGACCTCCGGCGGATCCTGCGGGACCTGGGGGAGGAGAAGCAGGCCCATCGCATCGCCAAGGCCATCGTGGAGAGAAGGCAGAAAGCCCCCATCCGCACCACCCTGGAGCTGGCCGAGGTGGTGCGGCGGGCGGTGGGCTTCCGGAAGGCGGGCCACCCAGCCCGCAAAACCTTCCAGGCCATCCGGATGTATGTGAACGACGAGCTGGGTGCTCTGGAGGAATTCCTTAGGCAAGCCGAGGAGGTCCTGGCCCCTGGAGGAAGGCTTCTGGTCATCACCTTCCATTCCCTGGAAGACCGCGTGGTGAAGCGCTTCCTGAAGGAAAGCAGCCTTAAGGTGCTCACCAAGAAGCCCATCACCCCAAGCCCAGAGGAGGTAGCGAAGAATCCCAGGTCCCGTAGCGCCAAGCTCAGGGCGGCGGAGAAGGAGGTGGCCTGATGCACCGCCAAGGAAGCCTGGGCACAACCCTTCGCTTCGGCCTCCTCTACCTCTTAGCCCTTCTCTTGGTCTTCGCCGTGGGCCACCGCAACCAAATGGAGAAGGCGCACCTGGCCAAGATGGAGGAGGAGCTCACCAGACTAAACGCCCAGGAGGAAGCCTTGCTCAAGGAGAGGTGGCAGGCCACCGAGCCCCATCGGGTGCTCTCCTGGGCCAAGGAAAAGGGCTTCGTGCCCATGAGCCAAGGGAGGTGGGCGGAGTGACCGTAGGGGTAAACCGGGTCTCCTGGGTTTTTCTGGGGTTCGCCCTCTGGATGGCCCTCTTCGGCTTGGGCCTTTACAGCCTCATCGCCCGCCCTCCAAGGCTCTCCGCTCCCCTGCCTCCCGCCGCTCCCCCTCGAGGCACCCTGTATGCCCAGGATGGCACCCCCTTGGCCCTGGACCTCAAAGAAGGGCGCTACTACCCCTTGGGAAAAAGCGCCAGCCAGCTCCTGGGCTTCGGGGAACGGGGCACGGGGAAGGGGCTTGAGGGGCTGGAACGGGATTTGAACGGGGCCCTGGAGGCGGGCCGCTCCTTCACCCTCACCCTGGACCCCTGGATCCAAGCCCTGGCAGAGAAGGCCCTCTGGGAGGGCCTGGCACGAAGCCGGGGAGCCTTTGGCACCCTGCTGGTCATGGACCGGGAAGGCAACCTCAGGGCCGTGGCCAACGGGCCAGCCTTTGATCCTCTAGCCCCCAGGGGGGATCCCAACCGGGACATCTCCTGGCGGAACCACGCCTTTCTCGTACCCCTGGAGCCCGGCTCCACCATGAAGGCCCTCACTGCTGCCATGCTCCTGGAGGAAGGAGTAGCCAGCCTCACCACCCGCGTGGAAGCCCCCATGCAGCGGGTGGTGGACGAATGGACCATCCGGGACGTCATTCCTCACCCCCCCATCCTCACCCTGACCGAGGTGCTTCGCTACTCCTCCAACGTGGGCATCAGCCTGCTGGCCGAGGCCCTGCCCAAGCAGGTGTTTTACCGTTATATGGAACGTCTACACCTCACCGATCCCACCCCCCTGCCCGGGGTAAGGGTGGCTAGCCCAATCGTTACCCCTCCCCACACCTGGAGCCCCGCCGCCTACGCCAACCATACCTTCGGCCAGGGTTTCCTTATCACCCCCCTTCACCTCACCGCTGCCTTCAACACCCTGGTGGACGGCCTCTACCGCCCACCCAGGCTCTTCGCCCACCAGAAAGGCCAGGCGGAGCGGGTCTTTTCTCCCACCACCGCCAAGGCCATCCGCCAGGCCCTGCAAGAAGGCCTTGCTCCCCGTGCCTCCCTGGCAGGGTACCCCTTGGCGGGCAAAACCGGAACCGCCCAGGTGGTGGTAAACGGAAGGTATTCCCAGGAAGTCTTCACCGCTTGGTTTGCCGGCTTCGTGCCCGGGGATGAACCCCTCTACACCGTGGTGGTGGCCGTCCACCATCCCAAAGGAGAGATCCACGGTAGCCTGGTGGCCGCCCCCATCTTCCGGGAGGTGGCCGCCGGGCTCTTGGCGTACCGGGGCGTACCCCCCTATGCTGAAGGGCGGTGAGTGGCTTGTGTATCTTCATCATGTTAGGGAAGTAACGCCGGAGTGGGTGGCCAGGGCCACCGGCGGAAGGCTTCACCCTGGGGGAAAACCCGTGCGCGACCTCCACTGGGATAGCCGCGAGACCACCCCCGGCAGTCTCTTCGTGGCCTTGCCCGGGAAACGGGTCCATGGACGGGAGTATGTGGACGAAGCCCGGGCCAAAGGAGCCCACCTGGTCCTCTCCGACCGTCCAGGACCCGCCACGGTGGAGGTGGCGGACACCCACCAAGCCCTTCTCCGCCTGGGAAGGGCCTTGCGGGAGCTCTTTCCTGGCCAGGTGGTGGCGGTGGGAGGCAGCTCGGGTAAAACCACCACCAAGGAAGCCCTGGCCCAAGGCTTGGGGTTCCCCGCTCCCCCCGGCAACCAGAACACGGCCCCGCCTCTTGCCCGCTTTCTCCTGAGGCTGGATCCCCAGGCCCCGGGTTGCGTGGTGGAGCTCGGGGTAGATCGGGTGGGCGAGATGGCCGAGCTCATGGGCCTGGCTAGGCCGCACCTTGCGGTGCTTACCGCCTTGGGAGAGGAACACCTGGAAGCCTTCGGCAGCCTCCAGGGAGTGGTGGAGGAAGAAGCAGGCCTGCTGTCCGCCCCCCAGGCCTTGGTAAGCCTCCAGGCGGCGGAGGTCCTGGAGCGCTTTGGCCTGGGCCGGGGCCTCCCCACTTACGGCTTTGGCGAGGCCACCTTCCGGGGAGAGGACCTGAGGCTTCTCCTTCACGAAAGCCGCTTCCGCTACGGGGCCCTCGAGGTCCATATCCCCTACCCCGGTATAGGCCCGGCCCTGGCCGCCTTGGCCGCCTTGGGGGTGGCGGAGATGCTGGGCCTGGATCCCAAGGAAGTGGCGGAGAGGCTAGCCCACCTGGTGCTTCCCCCGGGGCGGATGGAGCGGCGGGAAAAGGATGGGGTGGTGTTCTTGAACGACGCGTACAACGCCAACCCCCTTTCGGTGAAAGCGGGCCTGGCCTGGCTGGCCCTGCAACCCGGCAGGAAGTGGGTGGTCTTGGGAGAGATGCGGGAGCTGGGAGAGGAAGCCCTAAGGCTTCACCTGGAAGTGGCCAAGGAAGCAGCCCGGTTGGGCCTTAAGCCCCTGTACCTGGGCCCCTACGCCAAGGACCAGGCCTCCTTAGGCGGGGAAGCGGTGGAAGGCCTCGAGGAAGCCGTAGGTTGGCTCAAGGAACGGGTTCAGCCTGGGGACCTGGTCTACCTGAAGGCCTCGAGGAGCGTGGGCCTGGAAAGGATTCTGGAGCTATGGGACGCCTGAACGCCCTGCCCCTTCTCGCCCTCCTCAGCGCCTGTGCTCCCCTCCAGGCCACCGCCCCCCTGCTTCCCTACCCAGGCGGCTTCGCCGAGGGAGGGTGGGTGACGGGCCGCTTCTTTGTGGCCCTGCCAGGGGCTCCCCTCTTGCTGGATGCTGACCAGCAAAGCTTCTATGCCGCCTACCCGTACCAGCTTCTCATCTACCGGGATGGTCTTTGGCAAAGCCTTCCCCTGCCGGGCATCCCACGATTTCTTAGGGCTTCTTCAGGGAAAGTGGTGGTGGGGCTAGGAGAAGGCGTGTACACGGAGGAAGGATTTCTCCCCTACCCTGCCCGGGACGCCGCCTGGAGCCAAGAAGGGCTCTTCTGGGTAGGAGAAAAGGGGCTTTACCGGGAAGCCATCCTTCTCCGCCCGGGGGCTTTCTCCCAAGTGGTGGCCTTGGACACCGGGGTGGTAGCCCTGGGCCAGGAAGCCTACTTCTACCCGGAAGGCCTCCTCCTCCCCCTGCCCCAGGTTGTCCGCAAAGCCCAGGCCGGGGCCTGCGGGGTGGTGGCCCTCATGAAGGGCTGGGTCTACTTGGTGCGGCCCGAGGGAGCCAAACCGGTGGCGGAGGCCCAGGACTTTGCCGCCTGGGGAGAAACCCTCTACCTCATCCCGGGCAGGCGGGTGGTTTCCTGCAAGGAGGTGGTATGGCCCTAGCCCTTCTCCTCTCCTGGTTCCTCACCGCAGTCTGGATCGTGTTCATGAGAAGCCTGGGCCTGGGCAAGAAGGTGCGTACCGACGGGCCTCAAAGCCACCTGGCCAAGCAGGGTACCCCCAGCATGGGGGGTGTGGCCTTCCTCCTGGCGGGCTTTCTGGCCTACAGCCTGATAGGGCGGGACGGGTTCGCCGGCCTTTGGCTGCTGGGCCTGGGCTTCGCCCTCCTGGGGCTTTTGGACGACCTAGCGGGAAGCCTCGCCCGGCCCCTAAGGGCCCGCGAGAAACTCGCCCTGCAAACCCTCATGGCCCTGATCTTTGCCCTTTGGGCAGTGCGGCAGGTGGCCTACACTCCCTGGCCCCTTGCGGATGTGCTCCTTATCCTCCTGGCGGTGGTGGGCGCGGCCAATGCCTTCAACTTCACGGATGGCCTGGATGGGCTTTTAGCCAGCATCGCCGCCGTGCTCCTTCTTCCCTTTTACCCTTACCCCTTTGCCCAAACCCTCCTGGGCGCCCTCCTGGGATTCCTCTGGCACAACGCCCCCCGGGCCAAGGTCTTCATGGGGGACACGGGAAGCCAAGCCCTGGGGGCCATACTGGCCGGGCTTTTCACCCTTACGGGAAAGCTTTGGCTTCTACCCTTGGCAGGCATCATCCCCGTACTGGAGGTGCTCTCCGTGGTGGTTCAGGTCCTCTACTTCCGGAGGACGGGGAAGCGCCTTCTGCGCATGAGCCCCCTGCACCACCACCTGGAGCTTTCCGGATGGGAGGAAAGCAAGATCGTCTTCCGCTTCACCGTCCTCACCGCCTTGGCCACGGCCTTGGCCTTCAGCCTGGGGGGAGGAGCATGATCCTGGTCTATGGGCTGGGACGAAGCGGACTTGGGGTTCTGCGCTTCTTGAGGAAGCGGGGACTCCCCGCCCGCTTCTACGACGACCGTCCCAAGGAAATGGAGGTGCAGGAGGCTTTGAACCTGGGCTTCACCCCGGACTGGAACCTGGAGGGGGACTACCCGGAGGTGGTGGCCGCCCCCGGGGTACCCCTCTCCCACCCCCATCTCGAGGCCCTGAAGGCCCGCGGGGCCCTGATCCTTGGGGAAGCGGAGCTGGCCTACCGCCTCTCCCCCACCCCCATCATCGGCATCACCGGCACCGCCGGCAAAACCTCCACCACCCTCTTCACCGCCCACCTCCTTAGGGGGCAGGGGCTTAGGGCCCTCGAGGGGGGCAACGTGGATCCCCCCCTGGTGAGCGTGGTGGACGAGGCCGAGGTGGCGGTGGCCGAGCTTTCCAGCTTCCAGCTGGAAAGGATCCACGCCTTCCGCCCCCGGGTGGCGGTCCTCCTCAACCTGGGGGTGGACCACCTGGACCGGCACGGAAGCGTGGAAGCCTACCACCAGGCCAAGCTGAACCTCCTCAAGAACCTCACCCCCGAGGACGCCCTGGTCTACAACGAAGGGGACCCCAAGGTGCGGCAGGCGGCCCTGGCCTCCCCTGCCCGGCTCTACCCCTTTACCCCCGGGAACTCCCCCAGGGAAACCAACCTGAGGGCGGCCCTCGAGGCGACCCGGGCCTACCTGGAACTCCTGGGCCGCCCCTTGAACACCGATCTTCTTCAAGAAAGCTTAAAAACCCTCCCCTCCCCTCCCCATCGCTTCCAGATCTTTGCCAGGAAGGGGGAGGTGGTTTTCATCGATGATTCCATCGCCACCCGCACTCCCTCGGTGGCCGCTGCCCTGGAAGCTGCCCCGGCCCCCATCGCCTGGATCCTGGGTGGGGAGGACAAGGGAGCCGACCTCGAGCCCCTACGCCCCCTCCTTTCCCGGGTACGGGTGGTTTTGGCCATCGGCCGGGATGGCCCCAAGATGGCCGAGGCCTTAGGGGGTGGGGTGGAGGTGGTGGTCCTCCCCCAGGCCGATGGGCGGGCCGCCCTACGGCAAGCGGTGGCCGAGGCCTTAAAGCGCCTGGAACGGGGAAGCGTCCTCCTGGCTCCCCTGGCCGCCAGCTTCGATCAGTTCAGGGACTACCAGGACCGCGCCCAGGCCTTCCGGGAAGCGGTCTACGCCCTAGGAGGTGAGCCATGGACCCCGTCCTCCTCTTAAGCGCCCTTCTCCTCATGGCCTTCGGCCTCCTGGGCGTGGGGGTGGCCGAGCCAAACCTCCTCCCAAACCATCTCCTTCGCATCAGCGTGGCGCTTGGGGCCATGATCCTGGGCCTTCTCCTGCCTCCCGAAAGGCTCCTTCGCCATGCCCGCTTCCTGCTTGTCGCCACCATGGTTCTCCTCGTGGCGGTCCTCATCGTGGGAAGCGGCCCAGGAGGAGTACGGCGGTGGTTTTACCTGGGGCCCTTAGCCTTCCAGCCCTCGGAACTCGCCAAGGTGGTGCTGGTCTACTACCTGGCCTCCTTCGTGGGGCGAAAGGGAAACGACTACCCCATTGTGGGCGCCGCGGGCTTGGTGGGCCTCGCCGCAGGGTTGGTGCTGGTGGAACCCGACTTCGCCACTGCCCTCTTCCTGGTAACCCTGGCTGGCCTCCTCTTTATCCTTGCGGGGGTACCCTGGCGGAGGCTCATCATGGTGAGCCTGGCGGGGGCCATGGCCCTAGCCCCCTTCTCCGGCCTCTACTTCGCCCGCTTCCGCTATGTGTCCGAGCGTTTCACAAGCTTCTTGGATTATCTCCAGGGCGAAGCCAACCCTTCCCAGACCGCCTACCAGGTTCTCCAAGCCCAAAAGGCCTTGATCCTGGCCGGTCCCCTTGGCCAGGGTCCTTCGGGCAACCTGCCGCACCTGCCCGAGGCCCACAACGACATGGTCTTTGCCAGCGTGGTCTTCGCCACCGGCTGGCTGGGAGGGTTCATGGTGCTCTTGCTCTACTTCCTTCTCTTCGCCCGGGGACTCTCCCTGGCCCTCAGGCTTCCTGGACCCTTGGGGTTGGTGGCCATGGGCCTTACCCTTTACCTCACCCTGCAGGCCGCCTTGAACATCGGGGTGACCGTGGGATTCCTGCCGGTCACGGGGGTACCTCTCCCCCTGGTTTCCTATGGGGGAAGCTCCCTTTTGGTTTCCGGCTTCGCCGTGGGGGCCCTGATGCGCCTGGCCCGGGAAGCGCCCAGGAAGGGGGTGGGGCCATGGTCCTCCTGACCGGGGGCGGAACCGGGGGGCACCTTTTCCCCGCCTTGGCGGTGGCGGAGGAACTTAGGAAGCGGGGCCTCGAGGTCTTCTACCTGGGAAGCCAAGGGGGCCTCGAGGCCCGCCTCCTCCCCGAGACCTCTATCCCCCACGCCTTGATCCCCGCAGGCAAGCTGGACCGGAGTGCCTTCAAACCAAAGGAAGCCCAGAAACTCCTCCTAGGCCTTGGGGCCGCCTGGCGGCTTCTCGCCGAGAGAAGGCCCAGGGCCATCCTCTCCACCGGAGGGTATGCCGGGTTTCCCGGGGCCATGGTGGGGGAACTTAAGGGGATTCCCGTCCTCCTCCACGAGCAAAACGCCAAGCTGGGTCTGGCCATAAGGCTCCTCGCCCCCATGGCCCGGGGTCTTGCCCTCTCCGTGCCGGTAACCCTTTCCCCTGGGCTTGCCCGCAAGGCCCGGGTCACCGGTTACCCCGTGCGGGAGGTACGCTACCCCAAGGCCGAGGCCAAGGCCAGGCTGGGCTTTCCCCCGGACAAGCCCTTGCTCCTCATTCTCGGGGGAAGCCAGGGCAGCCTGGAACTCAACGAGAAGCTCCCTCCCCTGCTGAAACCCCTAAACCTCCCTGTCCTTCACCAGCTGGGGGAGCGCTGGCTGGAGCGCTACCGGCATCTGGAGGAAGAGGACTACCGGGTTGCGGGGTTCGTGGACACCCCCTTGGCCATGAGCGCCGCGGATCTCCTCCTCGCCCGGGCCGGGGCGGGCACCCTGGCGGAAGCCGCCTACCACCGCCTGCCCGCCTTGCTGTTTCCCCTTTCCCCCAGCCTGGACGGAGGTGCCCAGGCGGCCAACGCCCAAGTCTACCGGCAGGCAGGCGGGGCGGAGCTTGGGGATCTGGCGAGGCTTGCCAAGCAGGTGGAAGGGATCCTGTCCCACCCCGAGCCCTACCGGGAGGGTATGGCCCGCCTTTCCCCTGAGGGCGCCGCGGGCAGACTTGCAGATTGGCTGGAGGAATTCCTATGACACGGGTACACATCATGGGCCTCGAGGGAGTGGGCATGAGCGCCTTGGCCCGCCTCCTACTGGGAGAAGGAATAGAAGTAACCGGGTGCGACCTAGCCCCTGGCCGGCGGGCGGAAAGCCTAGGGGTCCCGGTCCATAGGGGCCACGATCCTGCCCATCTCCGGAAGGAGGACACCCTGGTGGTTCCCACCCCCATCTCCCTGGACCACCCCGAGGTGGAGGAAGCCAGGCGCAAGGGAATGCGGGTGCTGAGGAGGATGGAGCTTCTTGCCCATCTGCTAAGGCAAAGACCCTCCTTGGGGGTCACCGGTACCCACGGCAAGACCACCACCACGGGGATGCTGGCCAGCATCCTCCTGGCCGCGGGCCTGGATCCCTGGGTGCTCCTCGGGGGCGAGCTCTCCCTCCTACCTGGAAACGCCCGCTTCGGCCTCGGCCCCCGCCTGGCGGAGGTGGACGAGTCCGATCCCCTCTTCCAGGAGGTGGAGGTGGCGGTGGCAGTGGCCACCAACCTCGAGGCGGACCACATCGCCCCCGCCGGGCAAAGGGCCCCCAACTACCATGCGAGCCTGGAGGAGTTGGAAAAAGCCATGCGGGGCTTTTTGAGCAGGGCCAAGACGGTGGTGGTGCCCACCTTCGACCCCAGGCTTCTAAGGCTTTCCCAGGGACTCCCCAGGAAACTTTTCGGAGAGGGAGGGGACCTTTGGGCCGAGGAAACCGAGCTTGGACCCACGGGAAGCCGTTTCCAACTCGTGTACCAAGGCCGGACCCTGGGGGAGGCTAGGCTCCAAGTCCCGGGCGCTCACAACGTGCAAAACGCCCTGGCTGCCGCCTTAGCCGCCCTAAGCTTCGGGGTGGAACCCAGGGCCATCCTCGAGGGCCTGGCCCTTTTCCCGGGGGTGGGGCGCCGGTTCCAAAAAATTGGGGAGGTACGGGGTGCATGGGTGGTGGACGATTACGCCCACCACCCCACGGAGGTGAAGGCCACCTTGGCCACCGCCAAGCTCCTGGGCCGCCGGATACGGGTGCTCTTCCAACCCCACCGCCTCCTCCGTACCCAGGAGCTTTGGGAAGGCTTTGCCGAGGCCCTATCCTCCGCGCACGAGGTGGTGGTTCTTCCCGTGTACACCGCGGGGGAAAAGGCGGGTATCTCCCCCGAAGCCCTTTCCCGAAGGATCGCCGAACGGCTTCTGGCCCTGGGGAAATCCGCCCGTTTTCTGGACAAGGAGGAGGCCCTGGCCTACGCCAGGGCCACCGCCGCTCCCCAGGACCTCTGGCTCACCTTGGGAGCAGGGGACGTGACGGAACTCGCCTGGAGGCTCGTCCATGAGGGTTGAACGGGTGCTTCTCAAGGACTACACCACCTTAGGGGTGGGAGGCCCGGCGGAGCTTTGGACCGTGGAAACCAAGGAGGACCTCCTAAAGGCCACGGAGGCTCCTTACCGGGTCCTGGGGAATGGCTCCAACCTTCTGGTAATGGACGAGGGAGTGCCCGAAAGGGTGATCCGCCTTGCAGGGGAGTTCGCCACCTATGACCTAAGGGGCTGGGTGGGAGCGGGAGTCCTCCTTCCCCTCCTGGTACAGGAGGCAGCCCGCCAAGGGCTTTCCGGCCTCGAGGGCCTCCTCGGCATCCCCGCCCAGGTGGGAGGTGCGGTCAAGATGAATGCGGGCACCCGGTTTGGGGAGATGGCGGATGCCCTCGAGGCAGTGGAGATCTTCCACGAGGGCCGTTTTCACATCTACCTCCCCCAGGAACTGGGCTTCGGCTACCGCCAAAGCCGCCTCCCCCCCGGGGGCATCGTGACCCGGGTCCGCCTGAAGCTGAAAGAGCGCCCCTTGGAGGAAATCCGGCGGCGCATGGCCGAGGTGGACGCCGCCAGGAAGGGCCAGCCCAAGCGGAAAAGCGCCGGCTGCGCTTTCAAAAACCCCCCAGGCCACTCCGCAGGAAGGCTTATAGACGAACGGGGCCTCAAGGGCCTCAGGGTGGGCGACGCCATGGTATCCCTTGAACATGGAAACTTTATCGTTAATCTGGGACAAGCCACAGCTAGGGACGTGTTGGAACTCCTAAAGCGGATCCAGGAAGAACTGCCCCTGGAGCTGGAGTGGGAGGTGTGGCCTTGAGGTTTAGTCGCTTTTTCACAGGGAGAGATTAAGATGTGGGCGATGAGGCTTCTGCTGGCCTTGCTTCTCGCCGCCACCTTATATGTGGCCAGCCTGGTGCTCTTCCCCGTGGAACACATCGTGGTGATAGGCAACAAGCATTTAAAAACGGAGGACATCCTTGCCCGCACGCAGCTCCATGTTGGCGAACCCTGGCTTTGGATCCGCTCCGACCGCCTCCAAGGCCTTCGGCGGGATCCCTGGGTGGCAGAAGCCCGGCTGGAGAAGCCTCGGATAGGAGAGGTTCGCCTGATCCTCAGGGAGCGGGAACCCTTCCTTCCCCTGACGGACGGCAACGCCTTGGCTACCGATGGGACCGTGCTTCCAGGAGGGGCCCGCATGGCCAAGGGCCCTCAGGTGGAGGGCCAAGGTCCCCTGCCGGTCCAAGACCTCCTCGCCTTAGCCCGCGCCTATCCCGAGGCCACCCGGCTGCGCTACACGCCCGCCGGGTTTTGGGTGGAAACACCCCAGGGCGTGGCCTTTGCTCCGGAAGCTCGGCTTCTAGTAAAGTATGCCCAGGCGGGCGCACCAAAGGGCAGGGTTTACCTGTATTCTTGGGGGGTGAGTGTAAGCCCATGATTATCGCTGGATTGGACGTCGGCACCAGCAAGGTCACCACCGTGATCGGGGAACTGGCCCCCGATGGCGTGCTGGACATCATCGGCGAGGGCAGCGTGCCCTCCCAGGGCTTGAAGCGGGGCGTGGTGGTCAACTTGGAGCGCACCACGGAAGCCATCCGCCAAAGCGTCCACCAGGCGGAGAGGGTAGCTGGGGTCAAAGTGGAGCAGGTCATCCTGGGGGTAGGAGGACCCCATCTCAAAAGCGTGACCAGCCATGGCCTGGCCGCCATCCGCCGGGGCCAGAGCATCAGCGCCGCCGACGTGGAGCGGGCCATAGAGCAGGCCAAGGCCTACCCCTTTGATGCCGACCTGGAGCTTCTGCACGCCCTGCCTCTGGAGTTCAAGGTGGACGGCCAAGAAGGCATCCGCGATCCCGTGGGCATGGCGGGAGTACGCCTCGAGGTGGACGTGCACTTGGTGGCAGCCGGCCGGGGACCCTTGGCCAACCTGCGCCGAGCCGTGGGGGAAGCAGGTTTGGCGATTGAGGCCCTGGTGGCCCAACCCCTGGCCAGCGGCCTCGGCGTGCTGTCCCCCGAGGAGGAACACATGACTGTACTCCTCCTGGACGTGGGTGGAGGCACCACCGAGGTGGCGGTCTTCCGGGAAGGCCGTCTGGCCCACTCCTCCGTTCTGCCCTTGGGTGGGGACCACGTAACCCAAGACATCGCCCAGCTCCTCAAGATCCCCTTTGAGGAGGCGGAAAGGGTGAAGCGCAAGTACGGGGCGGCCTTGCCGGAACTGGCGGATCCCGAGCTGGTTCTGGAGATCAACCAGGAAGGAGGGTCCTTGGGCGAGGTGCCCGCCCCCGAGCTCGCCCGCATCATCCGCCCCCGCCTGCGGGAGATCCTGCACCTGGCCCGTCAGTCGGTGGACGAGGCCTTAGGGCCCTTGGAAATCAAGGTCAATCGGGTCATCCTCACCGGGGGAAGTGCCCTTCTTAAGGGTTTCGACCTCCTGGCAAGGCAGCAGTACAGCCTCCCCGTGCGGGTGGGCAAGCCCCATGGGGTCTCCGGCCTCACCGACGTGGTGGCTACCCCCGCCCATGCCACCGCCGTGGGTTTGGTCCGGTACGCCACCACCTTGCCCCTCACCGCACCCGAGGCCCGGAGGGCCAGGGAAAGGAGGGAAAGGCGTGAGGAACAAGCTAAGGGTGAGGGCCTTTGGGCACGGATCAAGGAGATTCTGAACAACTTGTTCTAGTTCTGGATTTATTGGGGGGAGGAGGCAGAGATGGAGGGAGCAGTCATCAAGGTCATCGGTCTCGGGGGAGCAGGGAACAACGCGGTGAACCGCATGATTGAGGCGGGCCTCGTGGGGGTGGAGTTCATCGCCGCCAACACCGACGCCCAGGTGCTGGCCAAGAGCCTGGCCGACCAGCGCATCCAGCTTGGGGAGAAGCTCACCCGGGGCCTTGGGGCCGGGGCCAACCCCGAGATCGGGGAGAAGGCGGCCCTCGAGGCCGAGGACTTGATCGCCGAAGCCTTGGACGGGGCCGACCTGGTCTTTATCACCGCCGGCATGGGGGGCGGCACCGGAACGGGAAGCGCCCCGGTGGTGGCGGATATCGCCAAGCGGCTTGGAGCCCTCACCGTGGCCGTGGTGACCCGCCCCTTCAGCTTCGAAGGCCCGAAACGCCTCAAGGCGGCGGAAGAGGGTATCAAGCGCCTTAAGGAGCGGGTGGACGCCATGGTGGTGGTGCAAAACGACCGCCTCCTCTCTGCCGTGGACAAGAAGGTAAGCCTCAAGGATGCCTTCCTCATCGCTGACCGGGTCCTCTACCACGGGGTCAAGGGCATCACCGACGTCATCAATCTCCCAGGCCTCATCAACGTGGACTTCGCCGACGTGAAAACCCTTTTGGAGGGAGCAGGCCAGGTGCTCATGGGCATCGGGGCGGGACGGGGGGAAAACCGGGTAGAGGAAGCCGCCAAGACCGCTACCCACAGCCCCCTCCTGGAACGCTCCATCGAGGGAGCCAAGCGGCTTCTCCTCAACGTGGTGGGCTCCGAGGACCTCTCCCTTATGGAGGCAGCGGAGGTGGTGGAGCGGGTGCGGGAGGCCACGGGCAACGAGGATGTGGACATTCTCTACGGGGTCACCTATGACGATCGGGCCCAGGACGAGCTCAGGGTGATCCTCATCGCCGCAGGTTTCGGGGAAAGCACCGTGGTGCCCAAGCCGCTTAGGCCCGTGGACTTCCCCACCCACCCCGATCCCTACAACTTCGACATCCCCGCCTTTATCCGCTACGGGGATGCGGACTACCCCCCCAGAAAGGGCAACTAGGAACCTCGAGGCATGGTGGTTTTGGGCATAGACCCCGGCATCACCCACCTGGGCCTGGGGGTGGTGGAGGTGGAGCCCAAGGGCACCCTAAAAGCCCGCCTCCTCCACGGGGAGGTGGTGAGGACCTCCCACAAGGAACCCGCCCAGGAACGGGTGGGGCGCATCCACGCCCGGGTAAAGGAGGCCCTTGCCCGCTTCCACCCCGAGGCCCTGGCGGTGGAGGAGCAGTTCTTCTACCGGCAGAACGAGCTGGCCTACAAGGTGGGCTGGGCCCTGGGGGCGGTGCTGGTGGCGGCCTTTGAGGCCGGGGTTCCCGTTCACGCCTACGGTCCCATGCAGGTAAAACAGGCCCTAGCTGGGCACGGGCACGCCGGTAAGGAAGAGGTGGCCTTGATGGTCCGGGGCATCCTGGGTTTGAAGGAGGCTCCCAAGCCCAGCCACCTGGCCGATGCCCTGGCTATTGCTTTGACCCACGCCTTTTACGCCCGCCTAGGAGCGGGGAAGCCCTTATAAGACCTCTCCCAAGGGCAAAGGCCCACGCCCTCCAGCTGGAGGGCCGGGTTGGGCAAAGCATACCCCACGCATCCCAGGGGCCGTCACCGGATGCCAAGCCCTTGCCCGCGGGGCTAGCATCTTCCTTCCCCCAACAGGGACGGTACGTTCCCCTTTGCATGGCCGAAATCCACCCCACCTGGTGGACTTGGGGACGTTCCCCACGGGACATCCCTCCCCTGATACCCGTGATACAGTCGGCATAGTAGGAGGTGAACGGTGATACCCGCCTTCAGAAGCGCCCAAACCCAAACCCAGTGGGCCCTGGAGTTCATCCGCCTGGTCATGCTTCTTCTGTGCTTGGTGGGATGGGTGATGTATCCGGTGGAGCTTCTCCTCCTGGACCACTGGACGGAAAGCTGGCAGAGTAGGATTCCCTTCTTTGTGGCCATCCCTGGATTCATTTTCACCCTGTGGGTGCTCTTTGACCGGAAAACCCCCTGGGTGAGGTGGGCCTTCATCCTCACCATGTGGGCTTCGGTGTTCACCGGTCTAATTGGGGCCTACTTTCACTTGCTCTGGAACTTTGAGGGGGAGGTGGCTTGGGAGTTTGAGGCTGCCATGGAGGCCATGGCCGGAAGCCGCCCCGTCCTGGCGGCCCTGGCCTTTACCCACATAGGGGTAACGGGGCTTCTGGCCATCTACCGGGCCAGGTAGGAGGTGAGGTATGATCGAAGCCCTCATCAAAGCCCAAACCGAGGAGGAAAGGCTTTTGGAGTTCTTGCGGTCCACCTTTCTCCTCATCGCCCTGGTGGGCTTTGCCTTCTACAGCATGGAGCACTGGATCTTGGACCACTGGACGGAAAGCTGGCAAAGCCGCATTCCCTTCTTCGTGTCCCTGGTGGGGTTTCCCCTGACCCTTCTCATGTTCTTCCACCGGGGCAAATGGGTTCGCTACCCCTTCCTACTCTGGATGCTGGTAACCGTGGCCACAGGCCTCCTGGGGGCCTACTATCACCTCCTTTGGAATGCCCAGGATGCCGAGGTAAGCCTTTGGAACCTCAAGGGGTTCCTGGAGGCATTTGAAGGAAGCCGCCCTGTGCTGGCAGCCCTGGCGCACACGCATGTGGGGGCGGTGGCCTTTGTGGTGGGCATAACCATAAGGGACTAACGGGAGGTAAGAGGTATGAGAAAGGGCATCGTCTGGCTTCTGGTTCTGGTCCTGAGTGGGGCGCTGGCCCAGGCACCCAAGGTGGATGGGAAGATCGCCAGCGGGGAGTACGCCAAAACCTACAAGCACGAGAAAAGCGGCATCACCCTGCACTGGAGCATCGTGGGGGACACCCTGTATTTGGCCCTCGAGGGCAAGAGCAAGGGCTGGATCGGCATTGGCTTCCTGCCAGAGAAGACCGACAAGAAGAAGGGGGCGGACCAGTACCTCTTCTACATGGAGGGGGGCAAGCTGGTGGCCCTGGACATGTACCAGACCAAGCGCACGGGAGCCCCGGTAACCGATGAGAAGGAGGGGGGTAAAAACTCCATCCTGGCCGCTGCGGCCACCTACGAGAACGATACCTGGGTGGTGGAGTTCAGCCGCAAGCTGAAAACCGGGGAAGCCACCGACGTGGAGATCACCCCGGGGAAAAAGCTCATCGTCCTCCTGGCCCACGCGGAAAAGATGGACCCCAAGGAGGAGCATAAGAAGACCGAGCGCTGGTACCTGGAGGACTTCACCTTCTAGGAGGCAGCTTTCTGGGACCCTGGGTTTGCCCAGGGTCCCTTTTGTTGCACCCCGGCTTATACCCTTGACTTTTATAGGCTCATGGGTACCATAAGGGGCATGGAGCGGACAGCGCGCCCCCAACCCCTGCCCCTCCTCCTCTTCGCCCTCCTGGCCTCGGGGCTTTCCTATGCCGTCCATCTGGCTTCGGGAACCCGGCTCGTTTTGGCCTTCTGGGTGGCGGTCCTCCTGGGCTTAGCCCTCTTCCACGCCAAGTTCGGCTTCGCCTCCGGCTTCCGCCGCTTCCTCCTCACCGGGGAAAGCCGCCTTCTCAGGGCCCACTTCCTCCTCTTTGCCCTCACCGCCCTCCTCTTCTTCCCCTTCCTGGTCCAGGGGGAGGCCTTCGGCCAGGCGGTCCAGGGCTTCGTGGTGCCCCTGGGGGTGGCCCTGGCGGTGGGGGCCTTCCTCTTCGGGGTCGGCATGCAACTGGGGGACGGGTGCGCCTCCGGTACCCTCTACCACACGGGAAGCGGGGACACCCGGGGGATTTTGGTTCTCTTGGGCTTCATGGTGGGCTCTTTGCTGGGGGTCTACCACCTCCCTTACTGGCAAGCCCTTCCCGCCTGGAGCCCAGGTAGTGCCCTCACTTGGTTTCCCTCCCCCTACATGGGCCTTCTCCTCTGGATAGGCCTTTTGGCCTTCCTCTACCTTCTGGTTTCCCGGGTGGAAAAAAGGCGCACGGGCCAGGTGGTACCTCTCTGGCAACGGGAAGCCACCCACCCCCTCTTCGGCCCTTGGAGCCTGGTGGGAGGTGCCGCAGTCCTAGCCCTAGGAAGCCTCCTTATCCTCCTATTATTGGGCCGCCCCTGGGGGGTAACGGCGGCCTTCGCCCTTTGGGGAGGCAAGCTGGCCCAACTTCTGGGGATCCCGGTGATGGATTGGGCCCTCTTCAACAACCCGGCCTTCGCCGAAAAACTAGAGCAGAGCATCCTTAAAGACCCCACCAGCGTGACCAATTTCGGGGTCTTCCTGGGAGCTTTCCTGGGAGCCACCCTGGGTGGGGCCTTTAGGCTTCAGGACCTGCGCCGCATCCCCTGGACCACCCACCTAGGGGTCTTCCTGGGAGGGGTGCTCATGGGCTACGGAGCCCGGCTGGCAGGGGGTTGCAACATCGGGGCCTACCTGGGGGGCACTGCCTCCTTCAGCCTCCACGGTCCCCTCTGGGGGGTCTTCGCCCTCCTGGGCACCGCCCTGGGGGTGCGGCTTAGGCCCGCCTGCCGCCTGGAAAACGAAGGCAAGACGGGAAAGAGCCTGCCTAGCACTTGAGGTAGGTGGGAAGGACCTCCTCCAGGGCCTTGGGCGCCGGGAAGAGGTCCTTTAGGGCTTCGGGAAAGGGAGCGGTGTTCCCCTCCTTCAGCATGAGGTACTGGTCCCGGGTGATGGGGGCGAAGGGAAGACGGGATAGGAGGGGTACGGCCAGGTCCATCAGCCAAAGGGGTATGGGGACAAAGGGTTTCCTCCGGCCCACAACCCTCATGCAAAGCTCTAAAAGCTCCCGGAAGGTGTACTCCTTGGGCCCCACCAGGTCAAAGGTGCCCCGAAGACCCCGCTCCAGGGCGCCGGCAAAGGCCTCGGCCACGTCCCCCACATAGACCGGGCGGAAGGGAAAGCTCCCGTCCCCGATGAGGGGGACAAAGGGCAGGGGGGCGCAGACCAGCCCCTTGAGGACCTGGCCAAAGAACTCATCCCCCGGGCCGAAGATGAGGCTGGGGCGGAAGATGGTCCAGGCCAGGCCGCTTTCCCGCACCAGGGCCTCCCCCTCCGCCTTGGTCTCGTGGTAGCGGCTTCCCGTGCCCTTCCCCACCCCCAGGGCGGACATGTGGAGGAGGCGCTCCACCCCGGCTCGGCGCATGCCCTGGAGGAGGTTTTTCACCCCCTCCACGTGCACCGCCCGGAAGGTCTGGCCCCGTTCGCGGATGATGCCCGCCAGGTAGATGGCGGCCTCCACCCCAGCAAGGTCCGGCACCTCCCGGGTGATGTCCCCCTCCACGAAAACGGCCCCCGCGGGCAGGTCCCGGGGGGTGCGGGCCAGAACCAGGGGGGTGTGCCCCCCCTGGAGGAGGCGGCGCACCAGGGCCTGGCCCACGAAGCCCGTGCCCCCTACCACGAAGACCCGCATCAGGCGGCTTCCAAGACGCCCTGGGCCTCCCGCTCCAGGGCCGAGAGGTCCAGGAGGTAGACCTTGCGGTAGGCGGTGGCGATGAGGCCCTCCTGGCGGAGGTCGGAGAGGATCTTGGAGACCGACTCCCGGGTGGAGGCGGTGGCGTCGGCAATCTCCTCGTGGGAGGCGGTCACGTAGAGGCCCTGGGCGTCCCGGAAGGAGGCGGGGGTATCCGCCAGGAAGAGGAGGTAGCGGGCGATGCGGGCCCGGAGCTCCCCGGTCTGCAGGTGGGTCTCGTAGGCCTGCACCCGGCGCATCTGCCGCGCCAGGTTGCGGGCCACCTGGTGGAGCTCCTCGTGGGACATGGCCTTGGGGTCATACCCCCGCACCACCCCGTCGGTGAGGGCCTCGGCGGCGTAGCGGTAGCGCTTGCCCTCCAGGGCCTCCTCCCCGAAGAAGTCCCCCGGGAGCACGTGGCGCAGGGTGAGGGTGCGCCCGTCGGGCAAAAGCTCCACAATGCGCACCAGGCCCTCCTCGAGGCGGTACAGGGTGTCCGCCCGATCCCCGGCCAGATAGACCACTTCCTTACGTGCAATCCGCTTCATGCTTCCCCCTTTTGCCCCATCTCCAGCAGCCTAGGCAGTTCCTCCAGGCTCTCTGCGTACACCGCTCCTAAGCGCTCCGCCTCCTCCCGGGAGGCCCCCGGTCCCCCCAGGACCACCAGGGGGGCCAGGTCCTTGAAGGCCCCTGTGGGCAGGGCCTGGAGGCACTCGGAAAGGAGGGCGGAGAGCACCACCCCCTTGGCCCCCACCTGGTGGACCATGGTCCGCAGGTCCTGAAGCGGGGTGTCGGGGCCCAGGTACATGGCGGCAAAGCCCCGGCGTCGGAGCACGTAGGCCGCCAGCATGGCCCCAAGTTCGTGCCGCTCCCCTGGGGGCGTGGTGACCAGGACCGCCTGGCTCCTGGGGTAGCCCGCCAGGTCCAGAAGCTCGTGGAGGCGGGCCCTGAGGAACTGGGTGGCCAGGTGCTCCTGGGCCACGCTCACCTCCCCCCGGTGCCAGGCCTCGCCGATCTCCCGCAGGACCCGGGCCACCAGGGTCTGGGTGGTCCCCTCCGGCCCCAAGAGGCGGACCCCCTGGCGGAAAAGGGCCTCCGCCTGGGAGAGGTCAGCCCGCAACAGGGCCTCCTTGAGGGCCTGGGCCAGCCCCTCGGGGCGGGCCTCCTGGGCCAGGTAGCGCCGGATGGCCGCCTGGGGAGTGGCCCCTTCCTCCAGCCAGCGCCGGATGAGCTTAAGGGCCTCCACCTCCTCCTCCCGGTAGAGGCGGTGGCCCCCCGGGGTGCGCTCCGGGCGCGGGAAGCCGTAGCGCCGCTCCCACTGCCGCAGCACCTCGGCGGAAAGGCCGGTCATGGCCTCCACCTCCGCGATGGTGTACACCCCAGGCCGGGTCATGCCTCCAGGGCAGCCGACTGAACAACTATTGTCAAGTTCTTGTACAACCTGGGGAAGTGTAGGCGGGACAAAAGTCCCCAAACCGTGTTAGGATGAACGTAGAAAGTATATGGAACCCGACTGGAAAGCCCTGGCAGGGATCATCCGCCGCTATTCCACCACCTTTTACCTGGGGAGCCTTCTCTTCCCCAAGGAGGAGCGCAAGGGGGCCTGGGCCGTCTACGCCGCCTGCCGCTTGGGGGACGAAGCGGTGGACGGTCCCGCCGGGGGCCCGGAGGCCCTTCGGGCCTGGTGGCAGGGGGTGGAGCGGGCCTACCGCGGCCGGCCCCTGGAGGCCTGGGAGAAGGGCCTGGCCTGGGCTCTAGCCCGCTGGCCCATCCCCCAGGAGGCCTTCTGGGACATGCGGGAGGGGTTCCTCACCGACCTGGGCCCTGTGCGCCTGCAAAGCGAGGCCGAGCTCATGGAGTACTGCTACCGGGTGGCGGGCACCGTGGGCCGGATGATCGCCCCCATCGCCGGCGGAGGCCCCGAGGTGGAGGAGAAGGCCGTGCGCCTGGGCCAGGCCATGCAACTCACCAACATCCTCCGGGACGTGGGGGAGGACCTGGAAAGGGACCGGCTCTACCTGCCCCGGGAGCTTTTGGAGCGCTTCGCCATCTCCCTGGCCGACCTCCAGGAGGGCCGCCTCACCCCGGGGTACCGGGCCCTCATGGCCCACCTCGAGGCCAAGGCGCGAACCCTCTATCGCGAGGGGCTTTCCGGCCTTTCCGGCCTCAAGGTGGGGCGGGGAGCCATCGCCCTGGCCGCCCTGCAGTACCAGGGCATCCTGGACAAGCTACGGCTTTCCGGCTACGACAACCTGGGCAAGCGCGCCCACCTCAAGGCCTGGGAGCGGCTCAAGCTCCTCCCCCAGGCCCTCTGGATGGCACGAACCGGGTTCCAGGCCACGGAAACCCCGGCGCCGGGCCCCTAGCCTGGCCCCATGTACCTGGTCTGGCACCGCGCCGACCTGCGCCTTTCCGACCATCCCGCCCTGCTGGAAGCCCTGCAGAGGGGGCCCGTGGTGGGCCTGGTGGTCCTGGACTCCGCCAACCTGGAGACCAGCCCCAGGCGGCGGGCCTGGTTTTTGGAAAACGTGCGGGCCCTGCGCACAGCCTACCGGGCCCTGGGCGGGGCCCTTTGGGTCCTGGCCGGCCCCCCCTGGGAGCGGGTGCCCGAGGCGGCCAGGCGGCTTAGGGCCAGGGCGGTCTTCGCCCTGAGGAGCTACACCCCCTACGGCCGCTACCGGGACGAGCGGGTGCGGGAGGCCCTGCCCGTTCCCCTCCATCTTCTCCCTGCCCCTCACCTGATTCCCCCCGACCTCCCCCGGGCCTACCGGGTCTACACCCCCTTCAGCCGCCACTTCCAGGGGGCCGAGCCCCCCCTCCCGCCCCCCGAGGGCCTGCCCCGGGCCGAGGAGGAGGGGGAGATTCCCCAGGAGGCCTCCGAGGTGCCCCTGCCCGAACCCGGGGAGAAGGCGGCCCGGGCCCGGCTTTTCGCCTTCCTGGAAGAAGGGCTTACCCACTACGCAAAGAGGCGGGACCGGCTGGATGGGGAGGGGGGCTCGAGGCTCTCCCCCTACTTCACCCTGGGGGTCCTCTCCCCCCGGGAGGCCGCCTGGGAGGCCCTGAAGCGGGGGGGAGAGGGGGCGAGGAAGTGGGTGGCCGAGCTCCTCTGGCGGGACTTCTCCTACCACCTCCTCTACCACTTTCCCTGGATGCGGGAAAGGGCCCTGGACGGCCGCTTTGAGGCCCTGCCCTGGAACCAGGACGAGGCCCTTTTCCAGGCCTGGCTTTACGGCAAAACCGGGGTGCCCCTGGTGGACGCCGCCATGCGGGAGCTCTGGCAGACGGGCTTTCTCTCCAACCGGGGGCGCATGGCCGTGGCCCAGTTCGCCGTGAAGTACCTCCTCCTGCCCTGGAGGCGGGCCGAGGCCGCCTTCAAGGCCCTCCTCCTGGACGGGGACACCCCCCAGAACCTTCAGGGGTGGCAGTGGGCGGGAGGGCTTGGGGTGGACGCCGCCCCCTACTTCCGGGTCTTCAACCTGGTGGAACAGGGCAGGCGCCACGACCCCGAGGGGAGATGGCTTCGGCGCTGGGCCCCGAAATACGCCTCCTACGAGCCCCAGGACCCCGTGGTGGACCTGGAGCAGAGCAGGCGGCGCTACCTGGCCCTGGCCCAGGGCCTCGTGCGAGGGTAGCCTGGCCCACAGGGCCCTTCGCCCTGGAAGCCCTGGGGGGTATCCTGGAACCATGACGGCCACCCTGGACCTGAAAGCCGCTCTCCCCCAGCTCAGACGCCTGCGGGAAGCCCCCCTGGAGGTGCTCTTGGCCTGGGGGAAGGGCCATGCCCGCCTCCGCCTGCCCGTACCCGGGATGCCCCTCTTCCTGGTCTTTGACCCCGAGGGGGTGGAGCGGGTCCTCCTGGGGGAGGAGAACAAGGCCACCTTCCAGTACCGGGAGCTCTCCCGCCTCACGGGGCGGGGCCTCCTCACCGACTGGGGGGAAGGCTGGAAGAGGGCGCGCCGGGCCCTCAAGGACCCCTTCCTTCCCCGGGCGGTGGCGGGGTACCGGAAGGCCTGGGAGGAGGAGGCCAGGGCCTTCTTCGGGGCCTGGAAGGAGGGGGAGCGGCGGGACCTGGACAAGGAGATGCTCCACCTGTCCCTCAGGCTCCTGGGGCAGGCCCTTTGGCAGCGTCCCCTCCCCGAGGCCCTGGCCGAGCGGGCCCTTTCCGCCTTGGAAAGGATCATCGCCCGCACGCAAAACCCCCTGGCCCGGCTGGACCTCCTGGGGGAGTGGCGCTTCCAGAAGGACAAGGGGGCCCTGGAGAAGGAGGCCGAGGCCCTCCTCCAGGTCCCCCCCCTCTCCGCCCTGCCCCGGCCAAGGGCCATGGCCGAGGCCAAGACCCTGCTGGTGGCCGGGCACGAGACCGTGGCCAGCGCCCTCACCTGGAGCCTCTTCCTCCTCTCCCGCAGGCCGGACTGGCAGGGGTTGGTGGCCCAAAGCTTCCCCCACGCCTTGGCCGCCTTCCAGGAGGCCCTCAGGCTCTACCCCCCGGCCTGGATCCTCACCCGCAGGGCCGAGACCCCCCTGGACCTGGGGGGAGACCGGGTCCCCCGGGGGGCCACGGTGGTCCTCTCCCCCTACGTGACCCAGCGGCTCCACTTCCCCGAGGGGGAGGCCTTCCGGCCCGAGCGCTTCCTGGAGGAGAGGGGAACCCCGTCAGGGCGCTACTTCCCCTTCGGCCTGGGGAAAAGGCTCTGCCTGGGGCGGGACTTCGCCCTCTTGGAGGGGCCCATCGTGCTTCAGGCCTTCTTCCGGCGCTTCCGCCTCTCTCCCCTCCCCGAGCCCAAGGTGCACGCCGGGGTCACCCTCAGGCCCGAGGGGGGCCTTTGGGCCCCACTGGAGGCCGCATGACCTACCTGGAGTTCCACCTGGTCTTCCTCCTGCCCCCCCTCTTCCTCCTCCTCCTCTGGGCCAGGCCCAGGCCCCCCAGGCTCTGGGCCTACCTCCTGATGCCCCTCATCGCCCTCCTCTACACCACCCCCTGGGACAACTACCTGGTGTGGAAGGGGGTCTGGGGCTACCCCGAGGGCCGGGTCCTCCTCCGCCTGGGCTATGTGCCCCTGGAGGAGTACCTCTTCTTCCTCCTGCAACCCCTCCTCACCGGGGCCTTCCTCCTGCGCCTGGCCCATAGGCCCCCGGCCCCGGGACCCGGCCTGGCCCGGGTGGTGGGGGGAGGGGTGTGGCTCCTCCTGGCCGCCCTGGGGGTGATGCTCCTGGCCCTGGGGGGGCCTTACCTCTACCTGGGCCTCATCCTGGCCTACTTCGCCCCGGTCTTCGTCCTGCAGTGGGCCTTCGGCGGCGACCTCCTTTGGGCCTGGCGGGGGCCTTTCCTCCTGGGGGTGAGCCTCCCCACCCTCTACCTTTGGGCCGCGGACTTCTGGGCCATCACCCGGGAGGGCATCTGGTGGATTGCCCCGGAGTACACCCTGGGCTATGGGGTGCTGGGACTACCTCTGGAGGAGATGGTGTTCTTCCTCTTCACCAACCTGGCGGTGGTCCAGGGACTGCTCCTGGCCTGGCATCCCGAGGCCCTGAGGCGCCTGCGATGAGGCTTTCCCCTGAGCGCCCCGCCGCCCGCCTCCTCAGGTTTTTTGTGGAGGGCCTCCTCCTCCTGAGCCTCAAAGGAAGCCTGCGGGGGGTTTACCTGCGGGGAGAGGTCCCCCCGGGACCCCTGGTGCTGGCCATGAACCACCACGGGTTTTACGACGGCCACCTGGTGTGGTTCTTAGGCAAACTCCGGGGAAAGCCCGTGAGCCTCCTGGTGGCGGAGGAGAACCTGAAGGCCTTTCCCGTGCTGGCCCTGGCGGGGGCCCTCGAGGCCCCCCGGGTACGGGAGGCCCTGAGGCGGCTTGGACGGGGGGAGTGGGTGGCGGTGTTTCCCGAGGGGGAGATGCGCTACCCAGGCCCCTTGGGCCCCCTGCGCCCCGGGGCGAGGTGGCTGGCCGAGCGGGCAAGGGTCCCCCTCCTCCCCGTGGCCTGCCGGGTGGTCCTGAGGGGGTTTGAACACCCCGAGGCCTTCCTCTGGGCAGGAAGGCCCCTGTCCCCCGGGGAGGACCTAGGGGAGGCCCTGGGAGGGCTTCTGGCCCGGCTGGACGCCCTCCTGGCCCAGACCCACCCCCGGGAGGTCCCCGAGGGGTTCCGGGAGGTCCTCAAGGGGCGGCGGAGCCTGGAGGAGCGGGTGCGCCCTCTGGTGGAAGCCCTGAGGCGGGTATGACCGGGGACTTCTTCTTCGGCGTCCTCCTCTTCCTCCTCCTGCGGTGGTTCACCCTCCTCTACAACCTTCTCCGCTTCCCCCAGCTCCTGCCCGCCCCCACCCCCCCTGGGGCCAGGGTCTCCATCCTGGTGCCCGCCCGCAACGAGGCGGAAAACCTAAGGCGCACCCTTCCCTCCCTCCTCCGCCAGGGGGCCCTGGAGGTCCTGGTCCTGGACGACGGCTCCCAGGACGGCACCGCCCAGGTGGCCGAGGCCGTGGCCGGGGGGCACCCGGGCTTCCGCCTCCTCCGGGGCCGCCCCCTCCCCCCGGGCTGGAGGGGGAAGAACTGGGCCTGCTGGCAGCTGGCCCAGGAGGCCAAAGGGGAGGTCCTGGTCTTCACCGACGCCGACGTGTACTGGCAGGAGGGGGCCCTGGGGGGATTGCTGGCGGCCTTGGAGGGAAAGGAACTGGTCTCCGCCCTCCCGCGGCAAGAGCCGGGCAAGGACCTGGGCACGGCCGGGGTGGTGCCCTTCGTCATGGGGGGACTCTTCTCCTTCCTGCCCCATCCCCTTCTGGAAGCCCTGCGGGTGGCCAACGGCCAGGTGCTGGCCTTTTCCCGGGAGGCCTACTTCCGCCTAGGGGGGCACCGGGCGGTGCGGGAGGAGATCCTGGAGGACGTGGCCCTGGCCCGGAAGGTCCCAGGCTACCGCCTGGTCCTGGGCACCCGCCTCTTCCGGGTGCGGATGTACCCCAGCTACCCCGAGGCCGTGGCCGGGTTCGGCAAAAACTTCCTGGAAATCCACCTGAAAAACCCTGCCGTCCTCCTGGGCTCCGCCTTCTACCACCTGGCCCTCTACACCCTGCCCTGGGCCTTTGGCCGGCCGGAGCTGGGGCTTTTGGGCCTGGGGGAGCGCCTCCTGGTGCAGGTGGCCCTGGGGGGTCCTGCGTGGCCCGCCCTCCTCACCCCCCTGGCCCCCCTTCTCCTCTTGCCCGTCTACCTGCGGGCCCTTTTGCCCGGCAAGCGCTGGAAGGGCCGGGTGCTCTAGGCCCGTGTGTGGGCCACGCTCAACTTGCAAAGGACCCAAGCCCGGTAAACTTCTCCCATGCGCGCCATCGTCATTGGCAGTGGGGTGGGTGGGCTTTCCGCGGCCATCCGCCTGGCGGCCATGGGCCTGGAGGTCCTGGTCCTGGAAAAGCTGGACGGCCCCGGGGGACGGGCCCGGGTGCACCGGGCCGAGGGCTTCACCTTTGACATGGGGCCCACGGTGATCACCGTCCCGGCCTTCCTGGAGGACCTCTTCGCCACCCGGCCCGGGGACCCCAGGCTCTACCCCGACTTTCCCCAGGAAGAGGGGCTTCGGCACACGGAAAGGTACGTGAAGCTGGTCCCCCTGGACCCCTTCTACCGCATCCACTTCCCCGACGGCACCCACTTTGACTACAACGACGACCGGGAGCACCTCCTGGCGGAGATCCGCCGCCTGGCCCCCGAGGACCTCGAGGGCTACCTGCGCTTCGAGCGGGACGCCAAGGCCATCTTCCAGCGGGGCTTTTTGGAGCTGGGCTTCACCCACTTCGGAAGCCTGGGCGACCTCCTGCGGGTGGCCCCGGACCTCCTGCGCCTGGATGCGGTGCGGCCCCTCTTCTCCTTCGTGAAAAAGTACTTCCAAAACCCCAAGATGCGGCGGGTCTTCTCCTTTGAAAGCCTCCTCATCGGGGGCAATCCCCTCTCGGTCCCCGCCATCTACACCATGATCCACTTCGTGGAGCGCAACTGGGGCGTCCACTTCGCCATGGGGGGAACCGGGGCCCTGGTGGCGGGGCTGGTGCGCAAACTGAGGGAGCTTGGGGGGGAGATCCGCTACCAGGCCCCCGTGCGCCGCATCCTCACCCAGAAGGGACGGGCAGTGGGGGTGGTCCTGGAAAGCGGGGAACGCCTGGACGCCGACCTGGTGGTCTCCAACGCCGACTACGTGCACACCTACGGCGAGCTCCTTTCCCCTGAGGACCGCCGCTGGCACGGGGACTGGCGGCTTAAGCGCACCCGGCTTTCCATGAGCCTCTTCGTGGCCTACTTCGGCTTCCGCGCCCGGGGGGACGAAGGGGAAAGGCTGAGGCACCACAACGTCCTCCTCTCGGAGCGCTACGAGGGCCTCCTCCAGGACATATTCCAGAAAAAGGTCCTTCCGGAAGATTTCGCCCACTACCTGCACCTCCCCACCCTCACCGACCCCTCCCTGGCCCCTCCGGGGCACCACGCGGCCTACACCCTGGTGCCCGTGCCCCACAACGGGAGCGGCCTGGACTGGCGGGAGCTTGGGCCCAGGTACCTGGAGAAGGCCCTCGGCTACCTGGACGAGGCCGGGTACCTGCCCGGGCTCATGGACCGGCTGGTCTACGCCCACTTCATCACCCCCGACTACTTCCAGTGGACCCTCAACAGCCACCTGGGCAACGCCTTTGGCCCCGAGCCCGTCCTCTGGCAGACGGCCAGCTTCCGGCCCCACAACCGCTCGGAGGACGTGAAGGGCCTTTATCTGGTGGGCCAGAGCTACCAGCCGGGGGCAGGCCTGCCCAGCGTGATGATGTCCGCCAAGATGACGGCCCGCCTCATCGCCCACGACCTGGGCCTGGAACGCCTCCCCCGGGCCCTGGAGGAGGCCAGGGCTTGAGCACCCTGGAAAGGAAGCGCAAGCACCTGGAGGCCTGCCTCCAGGGGGAGGTGGCCTACCAGCGCACCACCACGGGGCTGGAGCGCTACCGCCTGCGCTACCAGGCCCTGGCGGGGCTTGCCCTTTCGGAGGTGGACCTCACCACCCCCTTCCTGGGCAAGACCCTGAAGGCCCCCTTCCTCATCGGGGCCATGACCGGGGGGGAGGAGAGGGGAGAAGCGATCAACCTGGCCCTGGCCGAGGCGGCGGAGGCCCTGGGGGTGGGGATGATGCTGGGCTCGGGGCGGATCGTGCTGGAGCGGCCCGAGACCCTAAAGAGCTTCCAGGTGCGCAAGGTGGCCCCCAGGGTCCTCCTCATCGCCAACCTGGGCTTAGCCCAGCTCAGGCGCTACGGGCGGGACGACCTCCTCCGGCTCGTGGAGATGCTGGAGGCGGACGCCCTCGCCTTCCACGTGAACCCCCTCCAGGAGGCGGTGCAGCGGGGGGACACGGACTTCCGGGGCCTTTTGGAGAGGCTCGCCGAACTCCTCCCCCTCCCCTTCCCCGTGATGGTGAAGGAGGTGGGGCACGGCCTCTCCCGGGAGGCGGCCCTGGCCCTACGGGACCTCCCCCTGGCGGCAGTGGACGTGGCCGGGGCCGGAGGGACCAGCTGGGCCCGGGTGGAGGAGTGGGTGCGCTTCGGGGAAGTGCGCCACCCGGAGCTCTGCGAGATCGGCATCCCCACGGCGGAGGCCATCCAGGAGGTGCGGGCGGTGCTCCCCCACCTGCCCCTCATCGCCTCGGGGGGGGTCTATACCGGCACGGAGGCCGCCAAGGCCCTGGCGCTGGGGGCCGACCTGGTGGCCATGGCCCGGCCCCTCCTGCGGCCTGCCCTGGAAGGCCCCCAAAGGGTGGAGGCCTTCCTACGCGACTACCTGGAGGAGCTCAGGGTGGCCCTTTTTGCCGTGGGGGCCTGCACGCCTAAAGAGGCCCGGGGAAGGGTTTACCCCATCTAGGAGGTCTTGAGGTCCATGAGGGCCCTGGGGTAAGGGGCGAAGAGGGCCTGGGCCTCCAGGTAGCCCTCCCCGAAGCGCAGGGCCCAGGACTGGAGGAGGGCGAGGGGGGCCTCGAGGGGAAGGCGTTCCTCCCGGAAGGCGGAAAGAAGCTCCAGAAAGTGGGCCTTCTCCCTAGGGGAAAGCCCCTTCTTGAAGTAGCCAAAGGCGTGCAGGAAGGCATCGGCCATGGCCCCCAGGCGGAAGGGGAGCCGGGTAGCCCGGAGGAACCCCTCCTCGTAGGCCCGCCTCACCTCCTCCAGGGGCCTGCCCCTGGATTCGGCCAGGAGCCGGCCCAGGGCCCGGGCCTCGCTCTGGTGGTAGGCCATGAGGAGGAGCTTGTAGCGGGCGTGGAAGGCCTGGAGGCCCGGGAGGTCCTCCACCTGCCTCAGCCGGGCCAGGCCGAAGATGCGGGTGAAGAAGTGGGCGCGCACGCGGGCGCTGGTAAGCCTTCCCTCGTCCTCCTTGGGGAGGAGGGGGAAGGCCCTTTCCACCGCCTGGGTGAAGAGGCCTGGGCCCCGCCCCACCGTCCCGCCCCCCTGGGCGTGGGCATAGACCCGGGCGTCTTTTAGGGCGCAGGAGGGGGAGCGGTTCTTGAGGATAAACCCCTCCACGGGGGGAAGCCCGGCCAGAAACCCCCGGCTGAAGGCCTCCATGGCCTGGGTGAGGTCCTCGCCGGTCTGGGGCTGTACCATGCGCACCCCCCCTTCCCCCCGCACCAGGCGCACCACCGGCCTCGGCACCCCGAGGCCGATCTCCACCTCGGGGCAGACGGGGAGGAAGTCCACGTGCTCCCTAAGGGCCGCCACCACCTTGTCGGGGATGAGCTCCCCGGAATAGCGCACGGCGGCGAACCCCAAGCAGGCGCTCACCACGAGGCGAGGCTTGGGCCAAGAAGGGCCCATGACCCCATGGTACAGGGTGGGGGAAGGGAGGCGGCCCAAGAGGGACCCCAGGGAAGCCGTAGAATGGAGGGGTGGCGGAAGTCCGCGTGGGCACGGCAAGCTGGACCGACCCCACCCTCCTCGCCTCCGGCTGGTACCCCCCCGAGGCGAGAAATGACCCAGAAAAGCGCCTCCGCCACTACGCCCGTTTCTTTGACACCGTGGAGGTGGACAGCACCTTCTACGCCCTGCCCCGCCTCGAGGTGGTGCGGAAGTGGGCGGAGAGGACCCCCGAGGGCTTCCTTATCCACGTCAAGGCCTTCTCCGCCTTCACCGGCCACGGCCTCGAGGCGAACGCCCTCCCCAAGGACCTCCGATCCCTTCTTCCCCGGCAAGAAGGCCACCTGGCCCAGCGGGAGGTTCCCAAGGAAGTGGTGGAGGAAGCCTGGAACCGCTTTTTCGCCGCTATACAGCCTCTCAGGGAAGCGCACAAACTGGGTTACCTGCATTTCGGCCTCCCTCCCTGGACCGAACCCAAGCCCCGAAGCTTTCGCTACCTGGAGCGCCTGGCGGAGAGGACCCAGGGCTACTGGGTGGCGGTGGAGTTTCGCAACCCCAAGTGGTATGTGGCCTGGGGATTCGTGCGCAGGGAGCTGGAACGACTTGGCCTCATCCACGTGAGCGTGGATGCCCCACTCCATCCCGAGGCCCCACCCCGGGTCCTGGAACCCACCCACCCCGTGGCGGTGCTTCGATGCCACGGAAGAAACGCAGAGTCCTGGAAAGGCCCTCACCAAAAGCCCTACGAGCGCTTCAACTGGCGTTACTCAGAGGAGGAGCTTCAAGACCTGGCCCAGGCCACCCAGGCCCTGGCGGAACGGGCGGAGCAGGTCTTTGTAATCTTCAACAACAACTACGGCACCCAGGGGGTGGAGGCAGCCCTCGGGCTTAAGCGGCTCCTAGGGCTTGGACCCCCACCTTGGGCAGGGGAAGCGTCTCTTCTTTAGCGGGCGTGCTACCTTGAAGGGGATGGCCCGTCCCCCTCTCTCCGAGGCCCAGGAGGACTACCTCAAACACCTCCTCCTCCTGGAAACCGAGGGGCAAAACCCCGTCCCCACCCAGGCCCTTTCCGAGCGGCTAGGGGTGAAACCCCCTTCGGTAACGGAGATGCTCAAAAAGCTCTCCGCCCTAGGCCTGGTGGAGCACGCCCCCTACCGGGGGGCCCGGCTCACCGAGGCCGGCCGCCGCATCGCCCTGGAGGTCCTGAGGCACCACCGGCTCCTCGAGGCCTACCTGCACCAGGCCCTCGGCTACGGTTGGGAAGAGGTCCACCAGGAGGCGGAACGGCTAGAGCACGTGATCAGCGAGGCCTTTGAGGAAAGGATCGCCGAGTTGTTAGGCCACCCTCCCTTTGACCCCCACGGGGACCCCATCCCCACCAAGGACCTGGCCCTGCCGGAAGCCCCAGCCCTCCCCCTCTCCCAGGCCCCCTTGGGGAAGGCCCGGGTGGTGCGGGCCCTGGCCCAGGACCGGGGCACCCTCAACCTCCTGGCCAAGCTGGGCCTGGTTCCTGGAAAGGTCCTTAGGGTGGTGGAGAAAGGTGACGGGGTGGGCATCGAAATGGCAGGGGAGGTATTGCGCCTTCCCGAGGAGCTGGCCCAGGCCGTTGGGGTAGAGGCCCTTCAAGAAAGGGCCCCGTAAACCAGGGTGCGGAAGGCCAGGCCAAACCGCTGCCCAAGCCGCGAGTGAAGGACCTTTTCCGGCTCCAGCACGGAAAGGAGATTGGGGGCCTGGGTGAAAAGCAAGGCGCTCAGTTCCAGGGCGGGATCCACCAGGAAATACGTGCCGGCAAACCCCCACCAGTAGAAGTCCCCGGGGCTTCCCGGCGCCAGACCCCCAGGGCCCAAACGCACCGCCACCCCCAGGCCAAAGCCGTAACCCGGGCCTGGGGTGTACTCCAAGCCCCGCCGCAACCCGGCCTCGTAAAGGGGACCCAGGTGGTCCTGGGTCATGAGGCGGCACAGGCTCGGGTGCAACACACCCCGGCCCGTGCGCAGGGCCTCCAGGAACCGCAGGTAGTCCCAGGCCGTGCTCACCCCACCCAGGCCCCCCGCATACCGGGGAGGCTCCGCCTCCACGGGGATCAGGCGGATGGACCTGCCCGTTTCCGGGTCTTGGGGGAAGGGCTTTGCCAAACGGGTGGGATCCTTGGCCAGAAAACCCGAGTCCCGCATCCCCAAGGGGGCGAACACCCGTTCCCCCAAGAGCTCCGCCAGGCTTCTCCCCGAAAGCACCTCCAAAAGATGCCCAAGCACATCGGTGGAAAACCCGTACTCAAAGGCCTCTCCCGGCTGAAAGCGCAGGGGCAAAGCGGCCAGGCGCCCAAGAAACTCCTCCCGGGAAAGGTCAAACCGGTCCACCCCCGCCTCCAGGTAGAGCCGCTTCACCGGGGAGCGGAAGAAGACCCCATAGGTAAAGCCCGCCGTGTGCCGCAGGAGGTCGTAGACGGTGAGGGGCCGCCTCAGGGGCTCGAGGGCCACCTCTTCCCCCACTTCCCGCCCCACCTTCACCCCGGCGAACCCCGGCAGGTACTTTTCCACAGGGTCCAGGAGGGAAAGGCTGCCCTCCTCCACGAAGGTAAGGGCTAGGGCGGAAACCCAGGGCTTGGTCATGGAGTAGATGCGGAAAAGAGCGTCTTCCCGCATGGGAAGAGCCGTTTCCGGATCCAAATACCCCCCCACTCCCTGGTAGACCACCTCTCCCCCCCGGGCCACCAGGGCCACGTACCCGGGAAGAAGGCCCTCAGCCACCTGCCTCTTCAAAAAATCCTCCAGCCGGGAAAAATCCATGGTTCCCCCCTGGGAACCTAGCCTCCCTACCCTCAGGCAGGAGCAGCCCCCACCGTCCTACCCCCGTCCACGAAGAGGACCTGGCCGGTGATGAAGCTGGACTCATCCGAAACCAGGAAAAGAGCAGCGTAGGCCACCTCTATGGGCTGGCCGACGCGGCCCAAGGGCGTGGCGGCGATGGCCTTCTCCCGCACCTTCTCCGGCACCTTGGCCGTCATCCGGGTCTCGATAAACCCCGGGGCCAGGGCGTTCACCCGGATCCCGTACCGCCCCAGCTCCAGGGCCAGGGTGCGGGTAAGCCCCACCACCCCCGCCTTGGAAGCCGCATAGTTGGCCTGCCCCAGGTTACCCAGGTACACCCGGGAACTGGTGAGCACAATGGAACCAGGGTTCCGCTCCCGCATGGCCTCAGAAGCCGCCCTGGCCACCAGAAAGCTCCCCGTAAGGTTCACCCTCAACACCGCCTCCCAGTCCTCCAGGGGCATCTTCCAGTGGAAGTTGTCCCGGGTGATGCCGGCATAGTGCACCACCCCGTCCAGGCGGCCCATGGCCTGAAGGGCCTCCCGGAAACCCCTCTCCACGGAAAGCGGATCGGCCACGTCCATGGGAAGGGCCAAGGCCCCCGTGGCCGCCGCCGCCTCCCTTAGGGGCTCCTCCTCCAGATCGCAGGCCACCAGCCTGGCCCCCTCCCGGGCAAACAGCTCCAAGGTAGCCCGCCCAATCCCGTGGGCCGCCCCCGTGATCAGCACCACCTTGTCCTTTAGCCGCATCCACCACCTCCCGTGTTTGGCGACCGAACGGTCGGTAAGTTCACCCTACCCCGTGGCGGGCCTTCCCGTCAAGGGCCAGCTAGCTCCCACCGCGACCCTCCCACGCCCCATACGGGGCTCCTGCCTACAGCCGCCAGGCGTAGTAGGGGGTTTCCACAAAGGCCGGAGGCCCTCCCAGATACACCCTGAGCCCCGGAAGGATCAGGGTCTCCCCCTCCCACTCAAAGGCCAGGGGATCCACCGCCAAAGGGTAGTGAAGAACCCCTTCCCGGGGCAGGCCAAGCCGTAAGCGCTCGGGCAGGGAAAGCTTACCCACCAGGAGGTAACGGGCCCTCTTGGGCCCGGACTCCGTGTAAAAGGCCACCTCCTCCCCAAGGTCCAAGAGGAAAGCCCGGCCCCGGATGTAGAGCCTAGCCCTATCCGTCCAGGTAGACATGGGGCCTCCCCATGAGGTGGGCCACCCGCACCCCTGGGCCGTAGAGGTTTTGCAGAAGGGTTTCCGTGAGCACCACCTCCGGCTTTCCCTCCGCCAAAAGCCGTCCCCCTTTCAACACCGCCACCCGCCCAGCCAAAGCCGCCTGGTTGGGGTCGTGAAGGACGGAAAGAATCCCCATCCCCTTGGCAACCAGGTTTTGGAAGAGGGCCAGAAGCCCACCCTGGTATTCCAGGTCCAGGAAGGTGGTGGGTTCGTCCAGAAGGAGGTAGCGGGGCCTCGCCGCCAGGGCCCGGGCCAGAAGAACCCGCTGGCGCTCCCCGCCGGAAAGGCTACCCAGGTACCGGCCCCGGAAACGGGAAGCCCCAGTAACCTCCAAAGCCCACTCCACCGCTTCCACATCCTCCCGCCCCTCCCGCCCCCAAAGGCCCAGGTGGGGAAGCCTTCCTAAGCGCACCACCTCCTCCACCAAGAGCCCCTCCGGGTAGGGGCCTCCCTGGGGCAAGTAGGCGAGGAGCCGGCCCCGGGCATAGCTTCCATAGGCCCGAAGGGGCTTTCCCTCCAGAAAGACCCCTCCCGCCCTGGGCCGGAGGAGCCCCGCCATAACCTTTAGAAGGGTGCTCTTCCCCGATCCATTGGGGCCCAAAAGGGCCACCCACTCCCCTGGCCTTACGGCCAGGTCCACCCCTAAAAGGGCATAGGGCCCCACGATCCCCTTGGCCTCAAGCCCTTCCACGCCGCCTCCACATCAGGTACAGGAAGAATGGCCCCCCAAGAAGAGTGGTCACCACCCCCACGGGAAGCTCCGCCGGCCGGGTAAGGGTGCGGGCCAGGAGGTCCGCCAGCGTTAGGAGGGCCGCCCCGCCTAAGGCAGAAGCAGGCAGAAGCAGGCGATAGTCCTCATCCAAGAGGCGCCGGAGGAGATGGGGAGTTATCAGGCCCACGAAACCGATGATCCCCGCCTGGGCCACGGCAGCAGCCACCAACAGGCTTGCGGCAAGGAGGAGGAGGAGTTTCAGGCCCTCGAGGGGTAGCCCCATACTCCGGGCCACCTCCTCCCCCAGCTGGAGGGCGTTCAACACCCGGCCCAGAAGCAACAGCGGGGGAAGGGCCAGAAGGAAAAAAAGGACCATGGCCTTCACCGAAGGCCAGCCCATGAAGGCCAGGTTGCCCAGGGTGTAGGCGAAGACCGCCCGCACCCGGTCGGCGTCCTGCATCATCAGGTAGGTGGTGGCCCCGGTCAGAACGCTCCCCACCACCACCCCCGCCAGGACCAGCTCCCCCGTCCGGGCCGCGCCCCCTGCCAGAACCAGGGTGAGGAAGGTGGCGGAGAGGGCCCCAAGGAACCCGAAGAGGGTGGCGGAAAGGGGAAGGCTTTGGAAGATGGCGTGCTGGGCAAAGGCGGGGGCCAGGCCCCCCAGCAAGCTGGCCAGAAGGGTCACGGCGAAGGCCGCCCCCGCCGCCGAGCCCATGAGGTAGGGGTCGGCCAGGGGATTGCGGAAAAGCCCCTGGAAGCTGGCCCCCGCCACCCCCAAGGCCGCCCCCACCAGCATCCCCCCCAGGACCCTGGGGAGCCGCATCTCCGTGACGATGGGATTCTCCTTTAGGCCCAAAAGGGCTTGGAGCACCTCGCCCGGCGGCAGGCTCACCGCCCCCATGGCTACCCCCAGCACCAAGGCCAGGAGGAGCAGGAGGAGGAGCCAGAAAAAGACCAGGCTCCGCCTAAGGGCCAGGGGGAGGGCCCGGGTCATGGCCTAACGCCCGTGGAAGCAATCCACCAGAAGCCTAAGCCCCTGGGCCACCCGGGGGCCTGGGCGGGAAAGGAGGCTATCCTGGCCCCCGGTAAACACGCAGATGCGCCCTGTCTGCACCGCCTTCACCCGGCTCCAGCCAGGCCTGGCCCGGATGGTTTCCAGGGCACCCGGGTAGGTGGCCACGATCACCTCGGGGTTCTTCTCCACCACGAACTCGGGGGCGATCTTGGGGAAAAGGCCCAGCTCCTTGGGGATGATGTTCACCCCCCGGGCCTTTTGGATCAGGACCCCGATGAAGCTCTCGGGCCCCACGGTGTAGGGGGTGGGGTCAATCTCGTAGTAAACCCGGGGCCGGGTCTTGGCCTTGGCCGCCCGGGATTCCTCCTGGTATACCTCCCGCTGGATCTGGGCCACCACGCGCTCCGCCTGGCCCTCGAGGCCAAGAAGCCTCCCCAGGGTGCGGGTGGTGCGGAAGATGTCCTCGTAGGTCTCGGTGCGCACCGCATACACCGTTAGGCCTGCCCGCTCCAGGGTTTCGTACAAACGCCCGTACTTGGAAACCAAAACCAGATCCGGCTTCAGGGAGACGATGAACTCGGGGTTGGGATTGTAAAGCCCCCCCGCCTTGGGCAGGGCCTTCACCCTCTCGGGCCAGTCGGAGTAGTCGTCGGTGGCCACGATGCGATCGCAGGCCCCGAGGGCGCACACCGTTTCCGTCACCGATGGGAGCATAGTAACGATGCGCTTTGGGGGTGCCTTGACCGTGACCGTGCGCCCTAGGTCGTCGGTAAGGGTTAAGGGAAAAGCGAAGGCCAAGGCCAAAAGGACCGAAAGAACCGCCCAAACTCTCTTCATGCCTACCTCCCTAAGGCCGCTAGGGCCAGGCCCGGGGGAGGTAGGGAAAACCCCTGCCGGAAAGCGGCAGGGGCGCAAATGGCTTTGCAAACCCCCATCGCTCCCCCATCCGCGTGAGGTGCCCGCCTAAGGGGTTTGGCGGGCGGCCCTGGCAGGTATTCGGGCTTCCGGCCTGCGAAGAAGAGCCTGAGGCTGGGCCGGTTACCGTTGCGGGACAGCGCCGGACTTGCACCGGACTTCCCCACTTTAAGCCTGGACTACGCGCCCAGGCACCAGGGCAACGGACCTGGCTTTGAGGCCCTAGCGGGCCTTAAGGCCAGGCTAAGCCTAACGGGGCAAAAAGGCAAGGGCTTGACACATCCGGGGACGGGTGATTTACTTAGTCCCGAGAACGAACTAAAGGGCAAAGGGAAAGGAGCTGGGATGCGCAAAGGGGACACGCAGGAAATCCGCAGGCTCAACCGCCGGGCCATCCTGGCCCACCTGAGGCAGGGCCCCCTTACCCGCGCGGACCTTTCCCGGCTTACCGGTTTGGCTAAAAGCGCGGTAAGCCGCCTGGTGGATGAGCTTTTACAAGAGGGCCTTCTGGAGGAAGGGGCCTTTACCTCTCCCCCCGTGGGCCGGCCCGGCACCCTCTTGCACCTGCGCCCTGGCGCACGCTTTGCCCTAGGCGCGGAACTGGGGGTGGAGGGAACCGTCCTTCTGGCCCTGGACTGGCGGGGGGAGGTCCTATGGGCCAAGGAATGGAGCCACCCCCGGGAAGCTGGTCCCAGGGAACGTCTGGAACGGCTTCTGCAGGAGGTTCTTCCCCATGTACCGGGACCCTTGGGCCTAGGGTTCACCCTGCCTGGGGTGGTAGTGGAGGACCGGCTCCTCCTGGCCCCCAACCTGGGCTGGAAAAACCTGGACCTGCGGCCCCTGCTCTCCCACTTTCCCCTGCCCACGGCCTTGGAAAACGATGCCAAGGCCTCAGCCCTGTCCGAGGTCTTCTTTCACGGAGAGGCCAACCTCGCCTATCTAGTGCTCAGCACGGGCTTGGGAATCGGGGTGGTATCGGATAGCCGGATCCTGCGGGGAGCGGGTGGGGCCGCTGGGGAGCTGGGCCACTGGCTCGGCCAGGGGCACAAGCCCTGCGCCTGCGGCCGGGTGGGATGCTTGGAAACCGAACTGGGCCTCGGTGCCCTCTTGGAGCACTACCGGTCCCTGGGCGGAAAGGCGGGGGACCTCGAGGCCCTGCTCCAGCAGGCCAAGCAGGGGGAGGCTTTGGCCCTCGAGGCCATCCACCACTTGGGCGAGGCCTTGGGCCGCTTCCTGGCCAACCTGGCTGTGGCCTACGACCCGGCCCGGGTGGTCATAGGGGGCAAGGCGGCCGAGTTCTTCCCCTACCTGGAGCAATCCTTGCGCCAGTCCTTGGCGGCCCATGCCTTCCTGGAAGCCCATCGTTCCTTGCCCGTGCAACCTTCCCTTTATGGTCACCTGGCCCCGGCGGTGGGTGGGGCCAGCCTCTTTTTGGTGAGGTTTTTCGAGCTGGGCGGCCTGTGGGCGGAAAGCCCACGTCGCAATGGAGGTAGGTATGAGGAAGTGGCTTTTGGCGATCGGCGTGGCCTTGGGGCTTAGCGCCCTGGCCCAGACGGGCAAGCTGGAGATCTTCTCCTGGTGGGCGGGAGACGAAGGCCCGGCCCTCGAGGCCCTCATCCGGCTTTATAAGCAAAAGTATCCCGGTGTGGAGGTCATCAACGCCACGGTTACCGGCGGGGCAGGGGTGAACGCCAAGGCGGTCCTGAAGACCCGCATGCTGGGCGGTGACCCGCCCGATACCTTCCAGGTGCACGCCGGACAGGAACTCATCGGCACCTGGGTGGTGGCCGAGCGCATGGAGGACCTCACCAGCCTCTTCCGGCAGGAGGGTTGGCTCCAAGCCTTCCCCAAGGGCCTCATCGACCTCCTCTCCTACAAGGGAGGCATCTGGAGCGTGCCCGTCAACATCCACCGCTCCAACGTCATGTGGTACATCCCCGCCAAGCTGAAGGAGTGGGGGGTGACCCCGCCCAAGACCTGGGCGGAGTTCCTCGCCACCTGCCAGACCTTGAAGCGGAAGGGCCTTGAAGCGCCCCTGGCCCTGGGCGAGAACTGGACCCAGCAGCACCTTTGGGAAAGCGTGGCCCTGGCCACCCTGGGAGCCGACGGCTGGAATAACCTCTGGAGCGGCAAGCTGAAGTTCACCGACCCCAAGGCGGTGGCCGTATGGGAAACCTTTGGCAAGGTGCTGGATTGCGCCAACAAGGACGCCGCGGGGCTTTCCTGGCAACAGGCGGTGGACCGGGTAGTCCAGGGCAAGGCCGCTTTCAACATCATGGGCGACTGGGCCGCCGGCTACATGAGCACCACCTTGAAGCTCAAGCCCGGCACCGACTTTGCCTGGGCCCCGTCCCCTGGCACCTCCGGGATCTTCATGATGCTCTCCGACTCCTTTGGCCTACCCAAGGGAGCCAAGAACCGGCAAAACGCCATCAACTGGCTCAAGCTGGTGGGCTCCAAGGAGGGGCAGGACACCTTTAACCCCCTGAAGGGCTCCATCGCCGCCCGGCTGGACTCCGACCCCGCCAAGTACAACGCCTATGGCCAGTCGGCCATGAAGGACTGGAAGTCCAACCGCATCGTGGGCTCTTTGGTGCACGGGGCGGTGGCACCCGAAAGCTTCATGAGCCAGTTCGGCACGGTGATGGAGATCTTCTTGCAAAGCAGGAACCCGCAAGCGGCGGCCAATGCCGCCCAGGCCATTGCCAACCAGGTGGGCTTGGGCCGCTAGAACCCCTCGGCCCGTGGGGGCAAAAGCCCCCACGGGCTTTTCCCGGAGGCCTCATGCGCGACCGGATCACGGCCTTTTTGGTCCTCCTTCCCTCGTTAGGGGCGGTGGCCATCTTCGTCTATGGCTTCATCGGGCAAAACCTCTGGGTTTCCCTCACCGACTGGGGAAAGAACCCAGCCCAGGCCCTGGCCCTGAGGCCGGAGCTCCACTTCGTGGGCCTGGAAAACTACCGTGAGCTCTTCACCGGCTTCGTGGACGTGCGTTTCCGCCAAAGCGTGGTCAACCTCATCTTCTTTACCCTCTTTTTCATGGGGGGAAGCCTGGGCCTAGGCCTCCTCCTGGCCATGGCCCTGGACCGCGGGCCCAAGGGAGAAGGCTTTTTCCGCACCGTCTTCCTCTTCCCCATGGCCCTCTCCTTCGTGGTCACCGGCACCATCTGGCGCTGGCTCTTGCAGCCCCAAGGTGGGGTCAACGTCCTGCCCACCCTCTTTGGCCTCCCCCCCTTCCACTTCCCTTGGCTCACCACCAGGCAGCAGACCTGGGTCTTTGACTGGAACCAGCTGCCCTTTTACACCGCCTTGGCGGTGGGCCTAACCCTCTTGTACGTGGCTTGGAAAGCCCACCGGGAAGGGGAAAGGAAGCGGCTTTTCTGGAGCCTGTTGTCCAGCGGGGTCCTCCTGGTTTGGGCCTTCACCCTGGGCAGAACCACCCACCTTCTCCCCTATCCCGAGCCCCACGGCTTCAGCCTGGCCCTGGTGGGGGTGATTGTGGCGGCGGTCTGGCAGATGTCCGGCTACACCATGGCCCTTTATCTGGCGGGTCTAAGGGGAATTCCCGTGGAGGTGCTGGAAGCGGCCAAGGTGGACGGGGCCAGCGAGTGGCAGACCTACCGCTACGTGATCCTTCCCCTCCTCGCCCCCATCACCCTTTCCGCCATGATCGTCCTGGGGCATATCGCCCTGAAGATCTTCGACCTTATCTTCGCCATGGCCGGGTTGGATTACGCCCCCACCGATGTACCCGCCATCTACATGTACCTCCTCGCCTTCCGCGGCAACCAGTTCGCCAAGGGGGCGGCCATCGGCATACTCCTCTTGCTCTTGGTGGCCTTGGTGGTCATCCCCTACCTGGTAAGCCAGCTTCGGAAGGAGGTCAGGCGCTGATGGGCCGGTTCTTCCTGTACGCCTTCTTACTCCTCGCCACCCTCTTCTTCCTTCTCCCCGTCTATCTGGTGATCCTCACCGCCCTGAAGGAACCCGCCAAGATTACCCTGGACACGGTCTGGCGCTGGCCGGACCCCGTGTACTGGGAAAGCTTCAAAATCGCCTGGGATGCCTTCCGGCCCAAGTTCCAAAACAGCGTGGTCCTGGCCCTTTCCGCCACGGCGCTGTCCGCCCTGGTGGGAGCCCTCAACGGCTACGTCCTGGCCAAGTGGCCCTTTAGGGGTTCCAACCTCCTGTTTGCCCTCATGCTCTTCGGGATGTTCATCCCCTACCAGAGCATCCTCATCCCCCTTTTCCAGTTCGTAAAGGCCATAGGCCTTTACGGCACCCTATGGGGCCTCATCCTGGTCCACGTGGTCTACGGCATCCCCATCGTCACCCTTATCTTCAAGAACTACTACAGTGAAATCCCCGATGAGCTGGTGGAGGCTGCCCGCATAGACGGGGCAGGCTTCTTCGGCATCTTCCGCCACGTAATCCTGCCCCTTTCTGCCCCCGCCTTCGTGGTGGTGGCCATCTGGCAGTTTACCCAGATCTGGAACGAGTTCCTCTTCGCCGTGACCCTGACCCGGCCGGAAAGCCAGCCCATCACCGTGGCCCTGGCGCAATTGGCAGGCGGTGAGGCAGTGAAGTGGAACCTGCCCATGGCCGGGGCCATTCTGGCCGCTTTACCCACCCTTCTGGTCTACATCTTCCTGGGCCGGTACTTCCTTCGGGGACTCCTGGCTGGCTCGGTGAAGGGGTAGACTCCTGCCATGCGCGCCTGGGTGCAAGAACGCCTTCAAGGCCCCATGACCCTTAAGGAGATCCCCGACCCCACGCCGGGCCCAGGAGAGGTGGTGTTGGAAGTGGAGGCAGTGGGCCTAAACTTTGCCGACCACCTCATGCGGCTTGGCGGATACCTCACCCGGATTCATCCGCCCTTCGTGCCGGGCATGGAGGTGGTGGGCCGGGTGGAGGGGCGGCGCTTTGCCGCCTTGGTGGGGCATGGGGCCCTGGCGGAGAAGGTAGCCGTGCCCAGGGAAGCCCTTCTACCCGTGCCCGAGGGGCTCTCCCCGGAGGAGGCCGCCGCCTACCCGGTTTCCTTCCTCACCGCCTACCTGGCCCTGAGGCAGGCGGGGGCCAAGCCCGGGGAAAAGGTCCTGGTGCAGGCGGCGGCGGGAGCTTTGGGAACAGCTTTGGTGCAGGTGGCGAAGGCCATGGGCCTAAAGGTGCTGGCCTCCGCCTCGAGGCCCGAGAAGCTGGATCTTCCCCAGGCCCTGGGGGCTGAGGCCGTCGCCACCTATGCGGAGCTCCCCGAAAAGGCCAAGGCATTCGGCGGGGTGGATATCCTTCTGGAGGTGCGGGGTAGCCAGCTGGAGGAAAGCCTTTCCCTTCTGAACCCAGGGGGAAGGCTGGTCTATATTGGGGCCGCCGAGGGAGAGGTGGCGCCCCTGAATCCCTTGCGCCTCATGCGGAGGAACCTCACGGTAATGGGCTTTTGGCTTGCTCCCCTCCTCAGGGAAAAAGCCCTGGTGCAGGAGGCCTTGCGGTTTCTCCTGCCCCGTTTGGGCCGGGAGCTCAAGCCCGTGGTGGGAAGGGTTTTCCCCTTCCCCGAGGCTGAAGCCGCCTTCCAAGCCCTCCTGGACCGGGGCCATGTGGGCAAGATCGTCGTCCGCCTTTAGTCCAAGCCCAGGAGGTGCCGCACCGCCGCCAGGTCAAAAAGGGCGTGGCCCACGCTCTTGAAAAGCACGGGGTCCCCTTCCGACCGCTTGCCCAAAAGGGCTTCCCTTAAGGTCACCACCGGCTTCGAAAGACCCTGAAGCTCCCCGGCCTCCACCAGGGCATCCTCCGTGTCGCAATAAACCGCCGCCCGCTCCACCAAGGCCCCTGGCACCTCGCGCATCTCCGGGCGGAAGCTCCCCACAGCGGCGATGAAGGTGCCCTCCGGCACCCTCTCGGGTAGGACGGGGGTGGAGCTCGAGGTGGCCGTGACGATGAAGGCCACCTCCTCAGGCACCTCAGGGGCCACCCACTCCTCCGCCTCGAGGCCCACACCCCTGGCCTTGGCCAAAAGGGCCTCGGTCCGCTCCCTGCTCCTTCCCCGGATCCACACCCGGCGCAGGGTAAATCCCTCGGCGAAGGCCTCGAGGTGGGCTTCCCCCTGAACCCCAGGCCCCACCAGGAGCAGGGCCCCCTCGTGCCTGGGGGCAAGGAGCCGGGCTGCGAGAAGGGAAAGTGCAGCGGTGCGCCTTTTCGTGATCTCCTCCCCTGGCAGGTGAACAACCTCCCCGGTATCCAGCCTCTTGACCCAGACCTCCGCCTGCACCGCAGGCTGGCGGTGGGCCTCAGGCTGTTCCCTTCGGGAAGCCTCCACCGTGACCAGCTTGCAAAGGGCCACCTCTTGGTCTGCGGCGGGCATCACCAAAAACTGCCCTCCTGGGATGGGAAGAACCTGCCTTCTCGGAACCTCCGCCTTCCGGAGGAGCACCCTCTCTATAGCCTTGGAAAGCGCCAGATAGCCTGCCATGCCCTTAGAATGCCTCACATGCAGGCCCTCCTCAACACGGTCCTTCCCGTGGCCCTGGTGGTCTTCTCCGGGTATCTGTTGGGAAAGCGCATCCCCATGGACCTCACCACCTTAAGCCGCCTTACCCTCTACCTCCTGGTGCCCGCCCTCATCTTTGACGCCATGTATCGGGCGGAGTACTCCCGGGAAGGCCTGGTGGGCCTTGCCTTGGGCTTTGCCCTCACCTACCTCCTCCTCTTTCTGGCCATCACCGGGATAGCCAAACTCCTTGGCCTCTCCCCCGAGGCCGCTAAGTCCCTTCTCGTCTGCAGCCTGTTCCCCAACTCCGGCAACATGGGGCTTTCCCTGGTCTACTTTGCCCTAGGAGAAGAGGGCCTAAGGCGGGCCGTGGTGTACTTCATCCTCTCCAGCGTGGTCATGTTCGGCCTGGGGCCGGCCTTCATAAGGGGAGGCGGCCTCAAGGAAGGGCTCCTTTTCACCCTGCGCCTGCCCCTCTTTTACGCCCTCCTTCTGGGCCTGCTGCTGAAGGCCCTGGGGGTAAGCCTTCCCTTCCGCCTGGACGAGGGCCTACACCTCATGGGCCAAGCGGCCATCCCCGTTCTCCTCCTCACCCTGGGAATGCAGATGAGCCAGACCCGCTTCCAGGTGGGGGCCTTTGAGGGAGTGGCCAGCAGCCTGCGGCTCCTCCTGGCCCCCCTTCTGGCCTACGGGGTGGGGTTCATCCTGGGCCTTCCCCGCCTGGAGCACCAGGTCCTGGTCCTGCAGTCGGCTACCCCTGTGGCGGTGAACGCCTTCCTCCTCACCCGGGAGTTTGGGGGGGAAGCCCTGCGGGTGGCCAGGAGCGTGGTGGTTTCCACCTTCCTAGCCTTCCTGACCATTCCCCTTTTCCTCCTCCTCATCGGGGTCCGGTAGCCTGGGCGTCCCCAGGTCCAGCTGGAAAAGAACCCCACCCGCCCAAAGCCCCACCAGGCGGTGGTAGCCCTGGCTCAAGGGAAAGGAAACCCGGTAGGAGCCCGGCTCCTCTAGAAACAGGGCTTTCTCCTGGAGCAAAGCCTCCTCCCGGAACCACTTGAGGTGAAGGTAGCCCGGGGAAGGAAGGCGCTCCACCCTGAGAACCAGGAAGGCCTCCTCTGAGCCCTTCTCCAGGCGGGCCACCACAAAAGGCCTTTCCAGGGGCAGGGGCTTGCCCGGGTCCAGGGGCAGGAAGGTGTAGCGGCAGCCCGCGAGGAAAAGGAGGAGCGCCACACCCCCAAGCCAGCCGAAGGTCTTCACCTCCCCTCCCCGGCGGTGCACAAGGCCAGGAGGGCGATGGCCGCCGTTTCCGCCCGCAGAATCCTCCGGCCCAGGAAGACCGGGGTAAAGCCCTTTTCCTGCAAAAGCTCCACTTCCTCCTCCGCGAATCCCCCCTCCGGCCCCACCGCTAAAGCCAAGGGTTTCTTTAGGTCCAACACCTCCCGCACCAAGACCTTGGCTCCCAGATGGGCCACTAGCCCTTGGCCCACCTGGGGCACCTCTTTAAGGGGAATGGGAGGCAGGACCTCTGGCACCCTTAGCCTCCCCGACTGCTTGGCCGCCTCCACGGCGATGGCCTGAAGCCTTTTCAGCTTCCCCTCCCCCATCTCCTTGGGCACGGAGTGCCGGGTGACGAGGGGTTGGATGCGGGTGGCCCCGAGCTCCGTGGCCGCGCGCACCACCTCGGAAAGCTTGTCCCCCTTTAAAAGGGCGGGGTAGAGGGCCACCTCCACCCCCACCTCCCGCTCCGGGCGCCGTTCCTCCAGGATGCGGTAGCGCACCGGTGGCCCCAGCTCCACCACCTCCGCCAGGGCCTCCCGGTCCGCGTCAAAGACGGTGAACCGGTCTCCCACCTTGGCCCGCAGCACCTCCAGGAGGTGCCGGCTTTCCCTTAAGGGAAGCACCCCGGTAAGGCCTGGGCTATAGGCGCGGTGCGGGCGCATGGCTCAGATCCCGTAGGCCAGCAACACCCACTCCCCTTCCCTCTCCTCCTCCAGGAGGGAGAAGCCTTCCCTGGCCATGGCCTCCTTCACCAGGGAAGCCTTTTCCAAAAGGATCCCCGTGAGGAGGAGCCTCCCCCCAGGGGCCAGAGCCTGGCGGTAGCGGGAAGCAAGCTCCCGGTGAAGCTCCGCAAACAGGTTGGCCACCAGGAGATCAAAGGGCCCGTGAGGTAGGGCTTCCTCGAGGCTACCCGGGAGGAAGCAGACCCCGGCCCCGTTTCTTCTGGCGTTCTCCTCCGCCTGGGGAAGCACGGTTTCGTCAATATCCACCCCCAAGGCCTTGCCCCCCAGCTTGGCAGCGGCGATGGCCAGGATGCCCGAGCCCGTGCCCAGGTCCAGCACCCTTTCCCCAGGACGCAGGTGGCGGGCCAAGGCGGAAAGGGCCAGGCGGGTGGTCTCGTGGTGCCCGGTGCCGAAGGCCATGCCGGGCTCGATCACCAAAGGAATCCCCTCCCCCTCCCAGGGGTGCCAGGGAGCCAGCACCACGAAGGGCCCAGCCCACACGGGCTTAAGGTCTCGCCGCCAGGCGGAAAGCCAGTCCTCGTCGGGGAGCTCCTCCCATACTCCCCCAAAGGGGAGGTCCAGAGGAGCAGGGAAATAGGCCCACACCTCCCCCTCCCGCTCCTCGAGGCCCCGGGCCCCCCGGTCAAAGAGATCGGGGATCAGGGGGTCCAGTTCCGCCGCCGTGCCCTTCAGGCGGTAAACCCACACCCCGCTATTCTACCCGGTACCGGCAACAGCTTCCCCCCTCCGCCAGCCTCTCCTCCCGCAACAAGGGCAGGCCCAGCAACTCCTGGTAGGCGAGGAGTTCGCTTTGGCAAAGGGCCTCGTGCTCCCGGGAGAGGGCCAGCTTGGGGCAGCGCTTCTGGCAAAGGTACAGCCTTCCCCCTTCCTCCACCACCTCCGCCTCATAGCCCTGCTCCCTCAGGAACTGGGCCAGGCGGGCGAGCCGTTCCCTGAGGGGAAGGGCCTCCAGGTTCAAGGAAGCAAAAAGGCTACGGTTCCTTTCCAAAAGGAGGCGCACCACCCCCTCCCGGCCCAGAACCCTCTCCATCTCCCTAAGCACATCCCCGCAAAGGGCAGCGTAGGGAGCCTCTCTATCCTGGGCCATGTAAAGGCGGTAAGGCCGGCCCCGGCCCAGGCACTTCCGCACCTCCGAGCGCACCAGGCCCCGGGCCTCGAGGTCCTGTAGGTGCTTCAGAACCGCCACCCGGCTTACCCCCAGGGCTTCGGCCAGCTCCTTGGCGGTATAGGGCCTTAGCCTCAGGAGGTCCAAAACCCGTTCCTTGGTGCCTTCCAGAACTAGGGCCATATCAGGCCATGGGCAAGGCGATAAAGGCTTGCACGCTCAAGGCAGCCGCCAGCTCCCGGGCCGCCCTTCTGAAGGCCTCCGCCTCCGGGCCTTCCGGGTTCTCCACCAGGATGGGCCTTCCCCTATCCCCGCTCTCCCGCAAGGGTAGGGTAAGGGGAATCTCCCCTAGGAAGCGGGTCTTGAGCTTTTCCGCAAGCCGCCGGCCCCCACCTTCCCCAAAGATGGGGGTGGGCTTTCCGCAGTGGGGGCAGAGGAAGTGGCTCATGTTTTCCAGTACCCCCAAAAGGGGCACCTGCACCTTCTTGAACATATCGGCAGCCCTTTCCGCATCGATTAGGGCCACCTCCTGCGGGGTGGTCACGATCACCCCGCCGGAAACCTTGGTGAGCTGGGCCAGGCTAAGCTGCACATCCCCGGTACCTGGGGGTAGGTCCACCACCAGGTAGTCCAGCTCCCCCCAGTTCACCTCCTCCAGAAACTGTTTGATGGTTCCGTGGAGAATGGGCCCCCGCCAGATCATGGCCTGGCCAGGGGGAACGATGTTGGCGATGGACAGGACCTTGAGGCCAAAGGCCTCGAGGGGAAGGATCTTCCGGTGCTGGTCCACCTTGAGCCTCTCCCCCTCCAGGCTGAACATCTTGGCCTGGCTGGGCCCGTAGAGGTCAGCGTCCAAGAGGCCCACCCGGGCCCCCTCCTGCAAGAGGGCCAGGGCCAGGTTGGCGGCCACGGTGCTCTTGCCCACCCCCCCCTTGCCGGAGCCCACCGCCACCACGTGCTTCACCCCGGGGATGGGGTACTGCTCGGGAGCCTTAACCCCACCGCCGAAACGCACCCGCACCTCCTCCACCCCCAAAGGATGAAGGGCCCGCCTGATGTCCGCTTCTATCTGGCCCTTTAAGGGACAGGCGGGGGTGGTGAGGTTGATCAGGAGGTCCACCCGGCCTCCCTCCAGATTTATCTCCCCCACCATGCCCAAGGAAACCAGGTCTTTCCCCAGCTCGGGGTCCATCACCGTGCGCAGGGCCTCGAGGACCCGCTCTTCCGTAAGCGCCATACCGGGCTCAGGGTATACCCGGATATGGTTTTGGGCAAGGGGGGGACTCACAGTTTTCATCAAAACCCTCCTGAGGCCTGGGCTAATATGGATTTGCATGTACCCCGAGTGGCGGAAGCAACCCTTCTTTGAACTCCACCTGGCCTGGCTGATTCAGGGACCCAGGGGCTACGATCTCCTCTTCAAGATCAACCCCTATAGCCTTTACAAAACCCGTGAGGAAGCCCTGGAGGCCGCCAAAACCCTCCTTAAAGGGGAGAGGCTGGACCAGGATCCCAAGGTGGGAAGGAACAAGGCTCCCGTGCTCCTTTCCTCGGAGGACCGCACCCGCTTCCTGGTCCTGTTGGAAAGCGGCAAGGCCCTTTTGCCCCTGGACCGCTATGCCCTTTTGGGGGAGATCGCCTTGGTGGAGGAGCGCCTTCTCCACCGGGCTCCCTTCCGGGACCCCAGCAACGTCCTCCATAGCCTCGAGGGCCTTCCCGTCCGGCTCCTCCACACACCCATCAACGACCCCGAAGCGGATTCGAGGGAGGTATCCCAGGGGATCCTCCAGCTGGAACCGGAAGGGATCCGGGTGGGGGAAACCTTCCTGGCCATCCCTGGGGAAACCCCGATAGAGGGCCTGGCCTACGAGGATGCCTTCTTCGACCTGGGGGAGGGCCACTACTACCTCTATGCGCTTTCCAGCTCCACGCCCTCGTAGGGGGCTTCGAGGTCCAAGGCCGCTTCCGGGCAAGGCAGAACTACCCGCCCCGCCGCGTAACGCCTCCCACCTGAAGCCTCCTTCCCCCCTACGGTAAAGCTCCAGGCGCGGCTCCCGGGTGCTCACCAGAAGATACGCCTGAGGTTATGGGTCTTGCTGGTCCCGGCCATAGCGTGGGGGAAACCGCCCATCAGCCCATGGCGCACGGGGCTTCCTTCCTCCATTTCTAGGTAGGCAGTGAAGGACATGGGCAAGGCCCGAGCTACTTCCCCCATGCCAACCTCATCCTAACACCCCCTGAACGCACCCCACCCAGCTTGGGTAAACTATCGGACAGCATGGACCTACCCAAGGCCTACGACCCCAAGACCGTGGAACCCAAGTGGGCGGAGAAGTGGGCGAACAACCCCTTCGTGGCCAACCCCAAAAGCGGCAAGACCCCCTTCGTCATCTTCATGCCACCCCCCAACGTGACGGGAAGCCTCCACATGGGCCATGCCCTGGACAACTCCCTACAGGATGCCCTCATCCGCTATAAGCGCATGCAAGGGTATGAAGCCGTGTGGCTTCCCGGAACCGACCATGCGGGCATCGCCACCCAGGTGGTGGTGGAAAGGCTTCTCCTGAAGGAGGGCAAGACCCGGCACGACCTGGGACGGGAGGCCTTCCTGAAGCGGGTTTGGGAGTGGAAGGAGGAATCGGGGGGTACCATCCTAAAGCAACTCAAACGCCTTGGGGCCAGCGCCGACTGGAGCCGGGAGGCCTTCACCATGGATGAGGTCCGCTCCAAGGCGGTGCGCTACGCCTTCAGCCGCTACTATCACGAGGGCCTGGCCTACCGAGCCCCCCGCCTGGTCAACTGGTGCCCCCGGTGCGAGACCACGCTTTCGGACCTGGAGGTGGAAACGGAGCCCACCCCGGGCAAGCTCTACACCCTGGCCTACGAGGTGGAAGGCGGCGAACGCATCGCCATCGCCACCGTAAGGCCGGAAACCGTCTTCGCTGACCAGGCCATCGCCGTCCACCCCGAGGACGAGCGCTACCGGCACCTTATCGGCAAAAAGGCCCGCATCCCCCTCACGAGCATCTGGATCCCCATCCTGGCGGACAGTGCCGTGGAGCGGGAGTTCGGTACCGGGGCCCTCAAAGTGACCCCAGCGCACGACCCCTTGGACTACGAGATCGGGGAACGGCACGGACTCGAGGCGGTTTCCGTCATCAACTTGGAAGGGCGTATGGAAGGGGAACGGGTGCCGGAAGCCCTAAGGGGCCTGGACCGGTTTGAGGCCAGGAAAAAGGCCGTGGAGCTTTTCCGGGAAGCGGGGCACCTTCTCAAGGAGGAGGACTACACCATCCAGATGGCCACCTGCTCCCGCTGCGGCACCCCCTTGGAGTACGCCATCTTCCCCCAGTGGTGGCTTTCCATGAAGCCCCTGGCGGAAAAGGTGATCAGGGGCCTGGAACGGGATGAGATCGCCTTCGTACCCGAGCGCTGGAAGAAGGTAAACCTGGACTGGCTAAAGAATGTTCGGGACTGGAACATCTCCCGCCAGCTCTGGTGGGGGCACCAGATCCCTGCCTGGTACTGCCAGGACTGCCAGGCGGTGAACGTGCCCCACCCCGAGCGCTACCTGGAAGACCCCAGCACCTGCGAGGCCTGCGGAAGCCCAAACCTCAAGCGGGATGAAGACGTCTTTGACACCTGGTTCTCCTCGGCCCTTTGGCCCCTTTCCACCCTGGGTTGGCCCGAGGAAACGGAGGACCTTAAGGCCTTCTACCCCGGGGACGTCCTGGTCACGGGCTACGACATCCTCTTCCTATGGGTGAGCCGCATGGAGGTCTCCGGTTACCACTTCCGGGGGGAAAGGCCCTTTAAGACCGTACTCCTCCACGGCCTCGTCCTGGACGAGAAGGGACAAAAGATGTCCAAATCCAAGGGGAACGTCATAGATCCCCTGGAAATGGTGGAGCGCTATGGAGCGGACGCCCTCCGCTTTGCCCTCACCTATCTGGCCACCGGAGGCCAGGACATCAGGCTGGACCTCCGCTGGCTGGAAATGGCCCGGAACTTCGCCAACAAGCTCTATAATGCCGCTCGCTTTGTGCTCCTGAGCCGGGAGGCCTTCCAGGCCAAGGCGGAAGAGCCCACCCTGGCCGACCGCTTCATGCAAAGCCGCCTGAGCCGAGGGGTGAAGGAGATCACTGCCCTTTACGAGGCCCTGGACCTGGCCCAGGCGGCCCGGGAGGTGTATGAGCTGGTCTGGAGCGAGTTCTGCGACTGGTACCTGGAGGCCAGCAAGCCAGCCCTCAAGGCAGGAAACGCCTTTACCCTACGCACCCTCGAGGAAACCCTCGCCACCCTCCTGAAGCTCCTCCACCCCATCATGCCCTTCCTCACCAGCGAGCTCTACCAGGCCCTCACGGGCAAGGAGGAACTGGCCCTCGAGGCCTGGCCCCAACCCAAGGCCACGGACGAGGAAGCCGAAGCCCGGTTTGAAGCCCTCAAGCAGGCGGTAACGGCGGTGCGGGCCCTAAAGGCCGAAGCCGGGCTTCCCTTGGCCCAGGAGGTGCGGGTCTACCTGGAAGGGGAAGCTACGCCCGTGGTGGAAAACCAGGAGGTCTTCCGCTTCTTGGCCCGGGCCGAGCTGTTATCCGAGCGGCCCAATAGGGCCCTGGTGAAGGCCATGCCCAAGGTGACGGTGCGCATGCCCTTGGAGGGCCTTCTGGACGTGGAGGAGTGGAGGCGTCGGCAGGAGAAGCGCCTGCAAGAACTCCTGGCCCTGGCGGAAAGGAGCCAGAAAAAGCTTTCCGCCCCTGGCTTCCGGGAGAAGGCTCCCAAGGAGGTGGTGGAGGCCGAGGAGGAAAGGCTTAAGGAAAACCTGGCCCAGATCGAGCGCATCCGGGAGGCCCTCAGCCAAATAGGGTAAGCCGGGGGTCTTGGGCCTCCCCCGGAGCCTCGGCCACCGCCTCGGCCAGGCGCAGGTTTAAAGTAATGAAGGGAAAGCTTTCCAGAGGCGTAAGGTCCACGATGGGTTTGTTGGGGGTGAGGACGTACAGCTTGGCCTCGAGGAGGGTCTGGAAGGGTTTGGTTTGGGAAAGATGGTCGGAAAGCCGGACCCCCCGGGGAAGCAGAAGGTCGCCCGCAAGGAGGTAATCCCCATAGAGAAAGGCAAGCCTCCGCCTTTCCAAAAGGGACGGGCTGGTACGGGGCTCGCTGGGCTTCCCACCCACCACCCACTGGATCCGCTCCTTGCGCAAGGCCAGGAATCCGGTGCTGGCCTTGAGGTCCTTGGCCTCCGGGGGATGGGTGTAGCCCGGGGTGTAAAGGAGGGCGCCAGTGACCGGAAGATAGGGCTTCTCCTGGTTCAAAAGATCGGCGGTGCCTGCCCCGGGCACCAGGTAGATGAGCCCGTAGACCCGGTAAGCCTGAGTGTAGATCCTGGCCTCATGAACTTCCCGCGGCTGCTTGTACACCCTTCACCCCCTGCTCACACCAACGCATCTGCCCTATCGGACAAAACCGCCCAGTAAGCCAAAAGAGCCTCGCTGAAAAGGGGGGCATGCCCTCGCTGATAGGCGAAGAGGAGCCTCTGCCCCACCAAGGCCCTAAGCCGCCCTTCCCAGGTGTCGAGGACAGGCAGGGCGGCGAGCCGCTTTTGGGTAACCGACCCCAGGGCCACATACACCGGCCCCCGGGGTACCCAAACGTAGCCCTTTCGGGCCGATCCCACGGGAGAAGGCGGCAGGCCCAACCAAAGGGAGGCCTCCTCCGGGGCCAGCAGGCGAAACCCCGCCTTCTTCGCGTACTCCAGTCCCTCGAGGTTTTCCTCTGGAACATAGACCCCTTCCCCCATCTTGGCCCTGGCCAAGGCCTCCGCCAGGGAGATGGGAAAGGCAAAGGGGGATATCCCCCCCTCCAGCTCCCCTGGCTCCCGGAAGTCCAAGGCCTGGGCCTCATAGGACACGGTACCGTTCCAGCGGTTTTCCACCAGCAAGACGGCGGCTTCCAACTCCGAGGGCATAGCGGCCGCCCGCTCCCCCATGCGCCAGGCCACCACCCGAATCCCCCTCAGGCGGAAGGAGAGGTGCTTGCCCCCCAGATGGCTCCTTTGAGGCTGACCCCCCATGGAGCGGACCTCCTCTGGGGAGCCGGTTAGGAGGAAAAGGGGCTCGGGGTTACCCTCTCCAAAAGGCTCCAAGGCCACCAGGGCTTCATAGAGCTCGGGGAGGAAGGACTGAGGGGGCAAGAACCCCACCAAGGGCACTTCCCGCACAGGGTCGGGGAAAGAGGCGGCAAAGGCCTCCATCCGCTCCTTAAACCGGGGGAAATGAGCCTCATCCACGGCAAAGCCCGCAGCCTCCCGGTGGCCTCCATAGCGGAGAAGAAGGTCCTCGGCACTCCTTAAGGCCTCCACGGCGCTGATGGGGGGGAGGCTTCGCACCGTGCCCTTCCCCTGGACCACGATGAAGACCGGGCGCAAGGTAGCCTCGAGGATGCGGCTCGCCACGATGCCCATCACCCCCGGGTGCCCCTCGGGATCGTGCAGAACGATGGCCTTGGCCTCGGGGTCAGCCTGGGGAAGAAGCCTTTTTAGCATCTCCTCCTCTATGGCCTGGCGGCGGGTGTTCAGCCGATTGAGCTCCTCCACCAAACCCTTAGCCTCCTCCTCGTCCTCCGTGAGAAGAAGCCTAAGGGCTTTCTCCGCCTCCCCCAGGCGGCTTGCCGCATTGATGCGGGGAGCGATGCGGAAGGCTACCTCGTGGGCCTTTCCGGTGTAACCCACGCTCTCCGCAAGAAGGCGAAGCCCCAAGAGGCGGGAGTCCTTAAGGCGCTCAAGCCCTTCCCGCACCAACGCCCGGTTCCACCCCCAAAGGGGGGCCACGTCGGCGATGGTGCCCACCGCCGCCAGGTCGGCATACTCCAGGGGCGGGGGCAGGCCCAGCCGCTCATGGAGGGCCCAGAGAAGCAGGAAGGCCACCCCGGCTCCCGTGGGGTGCTCCTTAAGGTCCGGGGTGTAGGCGGGGTGAAGGATGAGGCCCGGAGGAGGGGTATCGCGGGGCGTGTGGTGGTCGGTCACCAGAACCTCCACCCCGTTTTCCACAAGCTCCCGAAGCTCGGCATGGTTGGCGATACCGCAGTCCACCGTTAGGAAAAGATCGGCGGCTTCCAGGTGCTCGGGGATGCGCTTGGGGTGGACTCCATACCCTTCCTCGAGGCGATGGGGGATAAAGGGATGCACCTCCGCCCCCAAGGCCCTGAGGCCCCGCACCAGGATGGCGGTCCCGGTGAGGCCATCCGCATCGTAGTCCCCGTGGATGCGGATGCGCTTCCTCCCCTCTAGCGCCCAAAGGAGAAGCTCCACCGCCTCCTTCAGGCCCCTGAGGGGAAGAAGGCCCAGGGAAGGCTTCAGGTCCTCCGGGCGGCGCACCCCCCGGTGCCAGTAGGCCAAGGCAGCCTCCGGCCCCACCCCAAAGGCCTCCATCACCTCCCGCCACTCCTTCAAGGGCGGCAAGGGAAGAAGACGCCAGCGCACCCGGTCCTTCATATAACCCCCTAAGCCTCCCTCCCCTATCCTCCCAGAGCGGGGATACTACACCTCTTCCCGATCGGGGATTCTGGGAATCTCCTCAATACGTTCCCGTTTTAAGGCGTTGACCTCGCCCTGAAGCCGCCGCACCTCCCTGAGAAGGGCGCGCCTTTCCCCCACGCCCCAAAGCCAAAGAACCAGGGCATACACTCCCCCCACCAAAAACCCCAGGACATAGGCCCCCGGAAGAAGGTAGTAAAGGGGCCAGGAACCCAAGGGCGTGGGCACCTCCAGGAAGGGGAAGGCCAGGTACAGGTAAAACCCCGCTCCCGCCACCCCCAAGGTGACGAGGAGAAACACCCAGTGGGCCAGCTTCATGGCCTTAGAATACCCCCTCTTTGTAGTCGGAAAGGCGCACCCGCCCCTCGTAGAGGGCCTTGCCCAAAAGGGCACCCTCCACCCCCAGGCGCTTTAAACCCAGAAGGTCCTCCGGGCCAGCGATCCCCCCGCCTGCGATGAGCTCATGGGGCCAGGCTTCCCGTACCCGGGCCACCACCTCCAGGTCCAAGCCCTTCAGGGTCCCATCCCGCCGCACATCGGTGTAGATCACCGTGCGCACCCCCATGGCTTCCCAACGCCCAAGGAGGTCCAGGGCGGAAAGGGAAGCAGCCTCCTGCCAACCTGAGACCACCACCTCGAGGCCCCGGGCATCCAAGGCCACCGCTAGCCTTGCGGGCCCCACCTCCGCCAACATGGCTTCCAAGAGAGCAGGATGCTTCACCGCCACCGTGCCCACCACCACCCGGGAAGCCCCGAGCAGGAGGATCTCCCGGAGAACCTCCAGGGAACGCACCCCACCCCCCACCTCAAAGGGAATGCGTATCTCCTGGGCGATCCGCCGGAGGGCCTCGAGGTTATCCCCCTTTCCCAGAGCCCGGTCCAGGTCCACCAGGTGCAGGAGCCTGGCCCCCTCTTCCTGCCAGCGCAAGGCGGCCGCCACCGGATCCCCGTACGGGGTTTCCCGCCCCGGGTCCCCCTCGTAAAGCCGGACCACCTTGCCCCCCTTCAGGTCCACGGCGGGAATCAGCAACATGGGGCTATCCTACCAGCGCCCTCAGGGCTTCCTCCAGATCGGGGCTTTTCATGAGGCTGGTGCCGATGAGCACGGCGTCGAAAAGCCCCTCCAAGGGCTTCAGCTCCTCCCGGCGGGAATAGCCCGACTCCGCCACCAAAACCCCGCCAAAGCCAGCCTCCCGGGCCAAGCGGCCAAGCCTCGGGGCCGTGGTGAGGTCTATCTGCAGGGTGGTGAGGTTCCGGTTGTTGATGCCCACCATCTCCGCCCCCGCCTCGAGGGCCAGCTCCAGCTCCCTTTCCGTGTGCACCTCCACCAGGGCATCCAGGCCAATGCGCCTCGCCTCCTCCAGGTAGACCCCGGTGAGTTCCCCCAAAAGGGCCACGATGAGGAGAACCGCGCTGGCCCCGTAGGCCCTGGCCTCCTTGAGCATGAAGGGATCCACCACGAAGTCCTTGCGCAGCAGGGGTAGGTCCACCGCCTGGCGGACCCTAAGAAGGTCCTCGAGGCTGCCCCCAAAGTAATGGGGCTCGGTGAGGACGCTGATGGCCCTGGCCCCGCCCCGCTGGTAGGCCAGGGAAGCTGCCACGGGATCCAGCGCCCTTATGGCCCCTTCCGAGGGGCTCGACTTCTTCACCTCGGCGATCACGGAAAGCCCTGGCTGAAGCAGGGCCTCCCGGAAGGAGGGCACCGCCTCGGGAGCAGGGGGAAGGGGATAGGGAACCACCTCTTCCGCCCGCCTACGGGCAATCTCCCCTAGCACACCGGGAACCCTACTCAAGTGGGGGCGCATGCCCACGTTATACCATGGCTTCATACGTTGCCTTTTTACGTGTAGGGTAAGGATTGTGCGGGGGGTAGCCTTGGCCTTAGGAGGGGGCGGCGTGCGCGGGTACGCCCACCTGGGGGTGCTGGCGGTTTTGGAGGAGGCCGGAATACCCATCCGAGGCCTTGCGGGAAGCTCCGCCGGGGCCTTGGCGGCCGCCGCCTACGCCTTCGGCCACAAGGATCCCTGGAGGGTTCACGAGGCCATCTTTGACCGGGAGATCGCCGGGCTCCGCCAGGGGGGAAACCTCCGCACCCTGGCCAGGCTCTTCACCGCCTTCCGGCGCCCCCATCTTTTTGAAGCGGAAAGGATCGCCCTGGGGTTACAGCGCCTCTTCGGGGAGGCGCACCTCGAGGCCAGCTCCATCCCCTTAGCCATCCAGGCGGCGGACCTCCTCACGGGGGAACGGGTAATCCTCCGCCAGGGCCCGGTGTGGAAGGCGGTTCTCGCCAGTATAGCCATTCCTGGCCTCTTCCCTCCCGTGCCCTGGGGGGGAAGGCTTTTGGTGGATGGAGACGTGGTGGAAAAGGTGCCGGTGCGAGCGGCCAAGGAGCTTTTCCCCAAGGTGGTGGCCGTGGATGTATCCAACCCTCCACCCAAGGAAGGGCCAAAAACAGCCCTGGAGGCAGCGCTTTTAGCCGGGGAGGCGAGCCGTAGGCGCCTGAAGGACCTGGCCCTGCAAGAAGCTGACCTGGTCATCGCCCTCAATCCCCCCATGGCCATCGACACCTTTGACCACGAGGCCCTCCCCTTGGTTTACCAGCTTGGGCAGAAGCGGGCCAGGGAACACCTCGAGAGGATCAAGGCCCTGTCCCGGGTGCGCCTAAAGGATGTGGCCCGGGCCCTGAGGCTTTCCCAATAGAAACTACTTTCTGGCCAGCAAGGCCCGTTCCGAGCGGGACCAAAGGTACAAAAACCCAAGGACCCCCAGGAGAAAAAGCAGAAAACCCCCTGGCCAAAGGAGGAGGCCCATCACCCCCAAAAAGAAGAAGAGGGCTCCCCCCAAACCCACCACCCGCAAGGGGGTGAGGGGCTCCTCCCCTTCCCTCCGCCAACTGGCCTCCGCCTGAAAAAGAAGCCATAAAGCGCCTCCCAGGGCCAAGGCCCAAAGCAGGGGGTGGGATGCCCGGGGCACCACCCAGGCCAGGAGAAAGAGCACCCCCCCTTGGAGAACCAGGAGGAAACCCGCATAAAGCCTAAGGCCCCGAAGGCGCAAGGAAGAAGGGGCCTTCGGATCCAGGAGGGCTTCCAAAAGCCCCCAAAGACCTTCTTTGCGCTCGGGTGCAGGCATGGGCCTAGTGGTGCAGGACCCGTTGCAGGAAGGCCCGGGTCCTCCCCTCCCTGGGGGAGGAGAAGATCTCCTCCGGCCTCCCCTCCTCCACAATCTGACCCCCGTCCATGAAGATCACCCGGTCCGCCACCTCCCGGGCAAACCCCATCTCGTGGGTCACCACCAGCATGGTCATCCCCCCTCGGGCCAGGTCCCGCATCACGTCCAACACCTCCCCCACCATCTCCGGGTCCAGCGCACTGGTGGGCTCGTCAAACAGCATCACTTTGGGCTCCATGGCCAAGGCCCGGGCAATGGCCACCCGTTGCTGCTGGCCCCCGGATAACTGCCCCGGGTACTTCCTCGCCTGGTCCAGGATCCCCACCCGCTCCAAAAGCTCCAAGGCCTTCCGCTCCGCCCGCTCCCGGGTCCAGCCCCTCACCCGCATGGGGGCCAGAACGATGTTCTCCAGCACCGTCATGTGGGGGAAGAGGTTGAACTGCTGGAAGACCATCCCCACCTCCCGCCGCACCTCCTTGAGGGCCCGCTCCTCCTTCACGTTGTGGCCGTCCACCACCACCTCCCCCTCCTGGAAGTCCTCCAGGCGGTTGATGCAGCGGATCAGGGTGCTCTTCCCCGAGCCCGAGGGACCGATGATCACCAGCTTCTCCCCAGGGGCCACCTCCAAATGGATCCCCTTCAGCACGTGCAGGGTACCGAACCACTTCTGCAGGTTGTGGATGCGGATGATGGGGTCCACCGCCTTCATTTTCGCACCCGTTGCATGGCGTAGACCAGGAGGAAGAGGGCTAGACCGATGGCATCCGTGAGAAGACCCGGTATCACCAAGGTGAGGGCCGCCGCCATGAGCAGGGCCCTCTCCAAGAGGGTGGTGCGCTTGTGCAGGAAGCCCACCAGGCTGGCGCTGAAGGCCGTCATGCCCAAGAGGGCGGAAAGAACGATCCACACCCCCTCCGCCACGCTTTCCACCCCCAAAAGGAGGAGCTTGGGGCTGAAGAAGAACATGTAGGCGAGGAGGGCGGTGCGAAGCTCGTACACGAAGCCCTGAACCGCCGTCTTCCAGAAATCGGACCTGGCGATGGCGCTGGCGGCATAGGCGGCCAAGGCCACTGGGGGCGTGGAGTCCGCCATGATGCCGAAGTAGAAGACGAACATGTGGGCGGCCACGGGCGGCACCGCATAGCCCGCTTTCTCCGCCAGCTGAAGCACCACCGGCACCACCAAGGAGGCCATGACGATGTAGTTGGCGGTGGTGGGAAGGCCCATCCCGAGAAGGAGGCTGGTGAGCTGGGCCAGGATGAGAACCAGGATCAGATTCCCCCCCGATAAGCGTTCCACGATGTCCGTGAGGCCAAAGCCAATCCCGGTCATGGTGACGATGCCCACGATGACCCCGGCGCTGGCCGTGGCCAAGGCGATGCCCACCATGCCCCGGGCGCCCGCCTCGAGGCCCTCCAGAATGAGCCTTCCCCCCTTAAGAAGGCCGAAGCCGAGCCCGGTTCCCGCCCGATAGGCCCGCCACACCTCCTGGACCAGGATGAGGACCAGCATGAGGAAGATGGTGTTCAAGGCTGCCCGCTCGGGGGTCAGGCGCAGGGCCACCAGGGCGTAGATCAGGTAGACAAGGGGCAAAAGGTAGTGGAGGCCCGAGCGGAGAATAGGACCCACGGGGGGTAGCTCCGACCTGGGTACCCCCTTGAGGCCCAGCTGCAGGGCCTCGAGGTGCACGGTGATGAAAAGGGTGGCATAGGCCAGAATGGCGGGGATGACCGCGATCAGGATGAGCTGGCTATAGGGGATGCCCAGGAACTCCGCCATGATGAAGGCCGCAGCCCCCATGACCGGAGGCATGAGCTGCCCGTTGGAGGAGGAGGCCACCTCCACTGCCCCGGCTTTCTCCGGCGGATACCCCACCCGCTTCATCAAGGGGATGGTGAAGGTGCCCGTGGTGACCACGTTGGAAACGGAACTGCCCGAAACCACCCCCGTGAGGGCGCTGGCCACCACCGCCGCCTTGGCGGGCCCCCCGCGGAAGTGGCCCAACAGGGCGTAGGCCACCTGGATGAAGAAATGCCCCGCCCCAGCCCTTTCCAAGAGCGCGCCAAAGAGGACGAAGAGAAACACAAAGGTGGCGGAAACCCCCAAGGGTACCCCCCAGATGCCCTCCGCGGTGGTGTAGAGCTGCCCCATGAGCTGCCCCCACTGGCTGCCCGCATGGAGCTGGAGCCAGGAGGGAAGGGTAAAGGGCAGAAGCCCCTTGGGCCCGGTAAGGGCGTAGAGGACGAACACCGAGGCAATGATGGGCAGCGCAGGCCCCACCACCCGCCAGGCAGCCAGGAAGAGAACCCCAAGGGTCAGGGTCCCCATGAAGACATCCCGCTGGCTGGGGATACCTCCCCGGAGCTGGGTGATCCCGTAGTAATCCCAGACCACGTAGAGGGCCCCGGCTACTCCCAAGAGGGCCATGCCCCAGTCCAGGAGGGGAATGCGCTCCCGTGGTCCCCGCCTCCCCGGGTAGGCCAAAAAGGCTAGGGCCAAGGCGAAGGCCAGGTGCACCGCCCTGAGCCGCATGGGGTCCAGGGTACCCAGCTCGGTGGCCCAAAGCTGAAAGAGGCTCCAAGCCACCCCCAGGCCGAAGAGCACATACCGGCCTGCTCCCTTGGGCCTTCGCCCTCCTAGCTCGGTTTCCTCCACCAAAAGCGAGGCGTCCTTCTCCATACTTCCTCCAGGCAAAGGGGGCCCCAGGCGGGGCCCCCTGGGCTCAGCCAAGAGCCTACTTGAGGACTCCTACCTCCTTGTAGAACCGCTCCGCACCAGGGTGGAGGGGAATGGGCAGGCCCTTCACCGCCTTCTGGAGGCTGAAGAAGCGCTCCAGGTTGGGGTGGATCTTCTTGAAGGCCTCCTGGTTGCCGAACACCGCCTTCATGAACTTGTACACGGTATCGGGGGATAGCTTCTCCGAGGCGATCAGCATGGCCTGCACCGCCACCGTGGGCGTGGTGACCTCCACCCCCTTGTAGGTACCCCCGGGGATGTTGAAGCCCACGTAGAAGGGGTACTTCTTGGCAATGGCCTGGATCTTGCCCAGGTCCACCGCCACCAGGGTGATGGGGGTGGTGAGGGCCAGTTGCTGGATGGCGCTGGCCCCCAGGCCCACCGTGTAGAAGAGGGCATCCGCCCGCTTATCCTGCATGAGCTGGATGCCCTGGGTGGCGCTCACCCGGATGGCCTGGCCCAGGTCTTCAAACCGGAGGCCGTAGGCCTCGAGGATCTGCCGGGCATTTTGCTCGGTACCCGAGCCCACATCGCCCACCACCACCCGCTTGCCCTTGAGGTCCGCCACGGTGCGGATGCCTGCGTCCGCCCGGGCCACGATATGGATGACCTCAGGGTAAAGGGCCGCCAAAGCGCGGATGCCCTTCACCGGCTTCCCATCAAAGGCAGCGATGCAACATCCCTGATAGGCGTAGTAGGCGATGTCGTTTTGCGCCAAGGCCATCTCGAACTCCCCGGCGGCGATGGCGTTGATGTTGGCCACGCTGCCCCCAGTGGAACGGGCGTTGGCCCGAATGCCCACGCCCGCATCGTTCACCAGCTTGGCCATGCCCGTGGCCACGGGAAAGTAGACCCCCGTGGTGGCGCCCGAGCCGATGGTGACGAACTCCTGGGCTAGGCCCAAGCCCAGGAAGGCGATCCCTGCCAATAACGTATTCCTCAGCCACATAACCTTACACCTCCTTTATGCCGCAGGCAGTATACCCGTAGCCCCTTCCCCTCCACAAGCCCTACCTCCCCGCCACCTGGAGCCTCCGCTCCAAAAGGTTTGTGAAGAAGGTGAGCACGGTGGTCAGGAGGAGGTAAATGGCCGCCACCGCTAGGTAAACCTCCACGGGCCGGAAGGTGGCCGAGATGATGCGTTGCCCGGAGAGGGCCAGCTCGGTAAGGGCGATAACGCTGGCCAGGGAGGAATCCTTGAGAAGGGCCACCACGTTGTTGACCAAGGGAGGTACCACAATGCGCAAGGCCTGGGGCAGGATCACGAAGCGCATGGTGTCCGCCGGGGAAAGCCCAAGGGACCAAGCGGCCTCCCACTGCCCCTTGGGAATGGCCTGGATGCCCGCCCGGACCACCTCGGCGTTATACGCCCCCACGTTGAAGGAAAGGGCGATAAAGGCCGCCCAGTAGGGGGTGAGAACCTGCTGGGCCTCGGGCCAGAGGGGCTGGAGCAAGAGGGGCAAGGCATTGTAGGCAAAGAGGATCTGCACCAAAAGGGGCGTGCCCCGGGTAACCCAGATGTAAAAGCTGGCGGGAAGCCGCACCCACAGGCGCCGGGATAGGCGGAACATCCCGGCGAACACCCCGATGACCAGCCCTGCTAGGCTGGAGATCAAGGTGAGCTTTAAGGTGATCTCCGCACCCAAGGCCATGGCCTGGCCCGCGGAAGCCGCCCGGTCAGGCCCAAAGCCGGTAAGAAGGAAGTAGCGCTCCAGCACCACGCCCAGAAGGGCGAACAGGCCGAAATACCCCCCAAGGAGAAGGGCTAGGAGCAAAAAGACCCGCAACCAAGATGGCATCTTCACGGCAGGAAAAGGGCCCAGGGCAACCCCTTTACCCCGGGCCCGGGACTGGCTTACCTACAGCGCACGTCCTCGCCGAACCACTTCTTGCTGATCTGGGCGTAGGTACCGTCCTTCATCAGGTCGGCCAGGGCCTGGTTAAGAGCCTGGAGCACGCTCTTATTGCCCTTGGCCACCGCCATGGCCACCCTTTCCTGGAAAACCAGCTCCCCAAGCTGGAGGGTATTCTCCAACTTCCGCTCCTTGATGGCCTCCTTGGCCACGAAGCGGTCCGTAATCCAAGCGTCCAAACGGCCCGAAAGGAGGTCTTGAAGGGCATCGGGATCCTTCTGGTAGGTGCGGACCTGCTTGATGCCGGGGATCTTCTGAGCAGCTTCCATATAGGTGGTGCCGATCTGCACCCCTACCACCTTGCCCTGGAGTTCCTTGGGCGTCTTGGGGCCTCCCTTCTTGCTCACGAGGATGCCGCCCGTGCAGTAATGGGGGTTGGTGAAGTCCACGGCCTTGGCCCGCTCCTCGGTGATGCCGTGGGAGGCGATCACGAAGTCAAACCGGCCCTGGTTCAGCTGGATAAGAAGGCTATCAAAGGCCTGGGTGATCCATACGGGCTTCAGCCCCAGCTTTTTGGCGATAGCGTTACCCAAGTCCACCTCAAAGCCCGTGAGCTGATTTTTCTCGTCAAAGTAGTTGAAGGGAGGAAAGGCCCCTTCGGTACCGATGCGGATCTCACCCGAGCGCTTGATCTGGTCCAAGGTCCGCACCTGGGCGAAGGCCACGGCCAACCCTAGTACCCCAAGCAGCAAAAGAATCCTTTTCATGCTCACCCTCCCTGATGCACGGGCCGATTATACCCTAGGCCCACCGCACCCACTCCACCCGGCCCGTCACGGGATGCCTGAGGGCTATGCGCACCCCGTAGGCGTAGCTTCCCGGCCGGGAAGGACGGTAGGCCACCTCGAACCATCCCGAGGCCTCCTCCATGGGCACCACTTCCAGCCCCCCGCCTGCGCGGCGCACCACCAGCTGGACCTCGAGGAATGGCCTTAGGGCCTCCGGCACCTCCCCCTCCAGGTAAGCCCGCGCCCGCAAGGGCTCCCCATTCAAGGTCAGGTCCCCTGGAACCTCCACCCGGAGGGCCAGGCCGTAAAAGGCAGGCAGGGCCTGGTGGAAGGCGCGCAGTACCTCCTCTTCCCCTCTGGCCTTCCCCGCCCACTCCTGCCCCCTTTGGTAAAGGGCCAGGTACTCCCGCACCATACGGGCGGCGCTGAACCTCGGACCCACGGTGCGGAGGCTCTCGTGGACCATGGAGAGCCACCCCGAGGAGTACCCCTCGGGGCCTGTGGCGTAAAAGAGGTGAAGCACCTCCCCCTCCAGCACGTCGTACAGGGCCTGGGCGTCGGCCATGTCCTGGGCTTCCTCGTTCTCGTAGACCCGTTCGTCGCCGATGGCAAAGCCGTTCTTGCCGTTATAAGCCTCAGCCCACCAACCGTCCAGGACGCTTAAGTTCAAGACCCCGTTCAACGCCGCCTTCATCCCGCTGGTGCCCGAGGCTTCCATGGGCCTCCGGGGAGTGTTGAGCCAGACATCGCTGCCGTGGACCAAAACCCGGGCCAGGTACATGTCGTAGTCCTCCAGGACCACCATGCGGTCCTCGAGGCCGTACTCCTTGATCCTGGCCACCAGCTCCTGGAGGTAAGCCTTGCCGGGCTCGTCCTTGGGATGGGCCTTGCCCGCAAAGACAAACTGCACGGGATAAGGCCCCTGGAGGATGCGGAGGAGGCGCTCGGGATCCTTGAAAAGCAAAACAGCCCGCTTGTAGGTGGCGAAGCGGCGGGCAAAGCCGACGGTAAGGGCCTCCGGGTCCAGGATGCGCTCCGCCTGGCGGAGGCGGCTTGGGCTCTCCCCATTCCGGCGGCGTTGCTCGTAAAGGCGGGAGCGCACCTCCCGCACCAGCTCAGCCCTGAGGTCCCGGTGGATGCGCCAAAACTCCTCCCCCAACCCCTCCACCCTCCAGGTGGCGGGGTCCTCAGGATGCCGCAGCCAGTCAGGACCAAACACCTCCGCGTAATGGCGGCGTAGCCTGGGGTGGAGGAAGGTCCAGGTGTGGACCCCATTGGTGATGTGGCCGATGGGCACCTCCTCCCGCAAAAGCTCCGGCCAGAGGTGGTGGAACATCTCCCGGGAAACCTCCCCGTGGAGGCGGGAAACCCCACCCGCCTGGGCGCTGGTCCTAAGGGCCAGGTTGGACATGGAAAAGACCTTGCCCCAAGGCTTCTCCTCGAGGCCCAGGGCGAAAAAGCCCTCCTTGTCCACGCCCAGCTTTTCCCAGAAACCCAAGAGATACCGTTCCACAAGCTCCAGGGGGAAGGCGTCGTGCCCCGCGGGCATCGGGGTGTGGGTGGTGAACAGGGCCCCGGCCCGGGCCAGTTCCAAAGCCACCGGGAAGGTGTATCCCTCGGCCACCAGCTCCCGCACCCTCTCCAGGCCCAGGAAGGCCGAGTGCCCTTCGTTCATGTGGAAGACCTGGGGGTTAAGCCCCAAGGCCCGTAGCAGCCTAACCCCCCCGATTCCCAAGACCATCTCCTGCTGGATGCGCATCTCCAGACCAGGAGCGTAAAGCCTGGCGGTGATGGCCCGATCCTCCGGGGCATTTTCCGGAAGATCGGCGGTGAGGAGGTATACGGGCACGGCACCCACCTGCACCTGGAAGGCCCCAAGCCAAACCGTACGCCCTGGAAACTCTACCCCCACCCTTAAGGGATGACCCTCCTGGTCCTGCACGGGCAGAAGGGGTAGCTCTTCCGGATGCAGGGTTTCGTACACCTCCACCTGGGCTCCCTCCGGGGAAAGGCGCTGGTGGAAGTAACCCTCGTGGTAAAAAATCCCCACTCCCACCAGGTTCAAGCCCAGGTCGCTGGCTGCCTTGATGTGATCCCCAGCCAGCACCCCAAGCCCCCCCGCATAGATGGGCAAGGAGCTATGGAAGCCGTATTCCGCAGAGAAGTAGGCGGTGAGAGGCCCTTGCTTTACCTCCCGTTCCTTGAGGTAGGCCTCCAAGGCCGCCACCACCGCCTGGACCCGGGCAGGATAGGTGCCATCCGCCAGGGCCTCGAGGCGGGCGGGGTCCACCTCCAAAAGCAACTTGACCGGGTTTCCGCGGAAGCGCTTCCAAAGCAACGGATCGATCTCCTGGAAAAGCTCTGCCGCTTCCGGATTCCAGCTCCACCACAGGTTATAGGCCAGCTTCCTCAAGCCCCTAAGAGCCTCTGGAAGCTCGGGCATGGCGGTAAGACGCCCAAGTACCCTCATGGGGTGGATTATACCCCTCACCGAAGCCGCCGCCAGAGCTCTGGGCTGAAGAGGAGGACCACAGGGAGGATCTCTATCCGCCCCGCCCACATCTGGAAGATGAGAACCACCTTGGAAGCAGGATGGAGTTCCGCATAGGAACCCATGGGGCCCACCGTGCCCAGCCCCGGCCCGATGTTGCCGATGGCTTGGGCGCTGGCGGTAAAGGCCTTCACAAAATCTCCCTCCAAAAGCGCCAGGATCAGGGCGCCGAAACCAAAGAGGAGGGTGTAAAGGAAGATGAAAACGGAAACCTGCCGCAAAGCCTCCTCGGAAACCACCCGGGGACCCAGGCGAAGGGGAAGGACCGCCCTGGGGTGGAGGGTGCGGGTGATCTCCCGCCTTAGAAGCCCAAAAAGCAGGAGCCAGCGCACCACCTTGATGCCCCCCGCCCCCGAGCCCGCACTTCCCCCCACGAACATGAGGATCACCAGGATGGCCTGGGCTGGTACCACCCACTTTGCAAAGTCCACGCTGGCGAAACCAGTAGTGGTAACAAAGGAGATCACCTGGAAGAACGCATGGCGGAGGCTGGCCTCGAGGCTATACATGTGGTGGGTGTAGAGGTAAAGGGAGAGCAGTAGGCCCGCAAGGAGCACCAGCAGGGCATAAGCCTGGAACTCGGCATCCCTGAGGAGGGGTTTGATCTCCCGTCCGAAGAAAAGGCGGTACTGCAGCAGGAAGTTCACCCCCGCCAGGAACATGAAGGCGCTGCCCAGCCACTGGGCCTGGAGGGGATAGGCGGCAAAGCTTTGCGGGTTGGGGCTGAACCCGCCCGCCGGGATGGTGGTGAGGGCGTTGGCCAAGGCCTCAAAGACAGGCATACCCGCCCACCAATAAGCCAGGAAGGCCGAGGCGGTAAGGGCCAGGTATACCTTTAGAACTGCCTGGGCGGTGTGCCGTAGCCTTGGCGTAAGCCTTTCCTTCTCCACCCCCGTGCTCTCGGCGAAAAAGGCCTGGCGGCCCGCCACCTGGAGTTGGGGAAAGACCACCAGGAAAAGCACCACGATGCCGATGCCCCCCATCCACTGGGTGAAGCTTCTCCAGAGAAAGAGGCTCTTGCCAAACTGCTGGAAATCCGAAAGCACCGTGGCCCCAGTGGTGGTAAAGCCGGAAACCGCCTCAAAAAGGGCGTCCAGATAGTTCAGCCCCCCCGAGACCCAGTAGGGTATGGCCCCTAAGGCGGGCACCAAAAGCCAAAGCAGGGCCACGGCGGCGAAAACCTCGGCCCGATGCGGTTGGGCCTCTGGATGTCCCACCTCCTGCAAGGCCTTACCCAACCCCACCCCCAGCACCGCTCCCAGGAGAAACCCCCGGGCATCCTCCCCCCAACCCAGGGCCAGGAGGGCAAAGGCCAGCATGAGAAGGCCGAAGCCCTGATACGTAAGGCCCAAGAGGTACAGGCTGGAGCGAAACCCCTGCCTAGCCGACGATGCGGGCCACGGTTTCATCTGCCACCTCCCGGGCCACCACCAAAAAGAGCCGGTCCTTGGGAAGGGCCTCGAGGTCCTCGCGGTAGAGCATCACCCGATGGTCTCGCTCTAGGGCCACCGGGGCCACCTGGGGTGTGGCCAGGGTACTTAGGTACCTGGGCCTGAAGCTTTCCGGAAGCTCCACCTCCAATAGCTCAATGTTCTCGTCCATGGTGGACACATGCTCCACGTTCTCGGGTCCCAGGTAGTCCAAAACCGCCCGCACCGCCGCCTGGCGGGGCGTGAGGGGCAGGTCTATGCCCACCTGCTCAAAGAGCCTTCGGGTCTCCGAGCGGGACACCCGGGTGATCACCTTACCCACCCCAAGCTGCTTAGCCAAGAGGGAGGCCAGGAGGTTCTTCTCGTCGTTATCGGTCACCGCCACCACCGCATCGGCTTCCCGCAATCCCTCCGCCTCCAAAAGCTCCAGGTCGGTACCATCCCCTTGGATGATGAGGGCACCAGGAAGCTCCTGGGAAAGCCATTCGCACCGCTCACGGCTGGGCTCGATGATCACCACCTCGAGGCGCCGCCTTAAAAGCTCCTGGGCCACCATGAAGCCCACGTTTCCCCCACCGATGACCATTACCCTCCGCACGCCCCGCCCCGTGGCGAAGCAGGCTTCCAGCTCAGGGAAAGCCCTTAAGGTGGTGACGAAAAGGATCTTGTCCCCCGGCTCCAGGATGACCTCGGGATACTCCGGGTGGGCGAAGCTCCAAAAGGCTCCATCCCGCACCAACCCCACCACCAGGACCCCCTCCGGCCAGGAAAGCTCGGATAGAAGCCGGTGGGCGTAGGGCCCTCCTTCCTTCACCCGGTACTCCACGAAGCGGAGCCGCCCCTCCGCCAGCACCTCGGTGTCCACGGCCCCGGGAACCAGGATCACCTCCACAATCTCCCTGGCCATGGCCCTTTGCGGCCAGAGGACCTTGTCGATGCGGGTACCCAGAATCTCGGCGGTGCGGGGATCGGTGAGCACCTCCACATACCCTCCCTTGCCCACAAAACACAGGGTTTCCTTAGCCCCAAGCCCCTTGGCCAAAAGGGAGGCCAGCAGGTTCACCTCATCGGAATCCGTGCTGGCGATGAAGAGGTCCGCTCGATCTACCCCGGCCTCCCTAAGGGCGTCGGGGTCGGTGGCCCCGCCCACCACCACCTTCACGTCCAGATGGGCAAAGCGCTCCTTGGCCTGGGGATTGCGATCCAAAACCACCACCTCATGGGCTTTTTCCAGGGTGCGGGCCAGTTCCCCGCCCACCTCCCCGCCCCCGGCGATGACGATGTACATACCGCTCCTATCCTAAACCTGGACCCCGTAAAGGTCGTAGGTATCCGCCCGGGTTATCCGAACCGGGATCCTCTCCCCCACCCGGGCCGTGCCGTCGGTTTCCACGTAGACCAGCCCGTCTATACCCGGGGAATCCCGGTAGCTCCGGCCCACGGCCAAGCCAGGCTCTGGAAGCTCGTCCACCAGGACCTCGAGGGTCTTGCCCACGAAGCTTTGGTTCTTTCGCAGGCTGATTTCCGCCTGCACCTCCATAAGCCTGGCCTTCCGTTCCTCCTTGACCTCCTCAGGAACATGGCCCTCCAGGGCGTTGGCCTCGGCTCCCTCCACTGGGGAATAGGTGAAGACCCCCACGCGGTCCAGCTCCGCCTCCTGCACAAAGTCCAGGAGGATCTGGAAGTCCTCCTCCGTTTCCCCAGGGAAGCCCACGATAAAGCTGGAGCGGACGCAAAGCCCTGGGACCACCTCCCGCCAGGACCTCAGGGTCTTCAGGTGGCTTTGGTACCCTCCGGGACGGCGCATGAGGCGGAGGATTCGCTCCGAAGCATGCTGGAGGGGCACATCCAGGTAGGGAAGCACCTTGCCCTCGGCCATGAGGGGAAGAAGCTCCCGCACGTGGGGATAGGGGTAGACGTAGTGAAGCCGTATCCAAGCCCCGAGCTCCGCCATGTGGGAAAGAAGGTCCTTAAGCTCCGCCTTCACCAGGCGGTCACCCCAGAAGCTTTCCCGATGGCGGAGGTCTACCCCGTAAGCAGAGAGATCCTGGGCGATGAGGATGAGCTCCCGGGTACCCGTGGCCACCAGCCGGGCGGCCTCCGCCAGGACCTCCCCGGCGTCGCGGGAGCGCAAGCCTCCCCTCAGCTTAGGGATGATGCAGAAGCTACAGCGGTGGTCGCACCCCTCGGAAAGCTTCAGGTAGGCGTAGTGCCGGGGGGTAAGCTTCACCTGGGGCGGGATGAGGTCCAAAAGGGGGTTGCGGGGTGCGGGCAGGACTGCTTGCACAGCCTCCAGAACCCTCTCCACTTCCCCGGGGCCGGTAATTTCCAACACCATGGGGTATCTCTCCCGGATCACCTCGGGCCTGGCTCCCAAACACCCCGTCACCACCACCTTGCCGTTTTCCCGCAAGGCCTCCCCGATGGCCTCGAGGCTCTCCTCAATGGCCGGGGTGATGAAGCCGCAGGTGTTCACCACCACCAGTTCCGCCTCCTCGTAGGTGGAACTGGTTTCGTAGCCTAAGGCCTTCAGCCGGGAAAGGATCTGTTCCGAGTCCACCAGGGCCTTGGGGCAGCCCAGGCTCACAAAGCCGATCTTCGCCATAGACCTCCAGGAGCCCGGTCAGCCCGAAGGGCCATCTTCGGGGCTCCAACGAACCAGTATAGCCCCCTTCCAAGCTTCCTGTGCCGGGGCATCAAGGCGCTTCAAAGCGACGGGTAAGGGGCTTCCCCGGCTCCCCCAAGGGCCCAAGGTCCCTGCCATCCAAGAAAACCCGCACCGCCCCGGGATTCCCCGAGCGCACCTCCACCGGAAGGTCAAAGACCAGCTCCGCACCCACCTCAGGAATGCCCTCATACAAACGCTTCCCCCCTTGGGTGACCCTAAGCCAGCTCCGGCCCTCGAGGCGAAGTACCAGTTTTCCCGGGGAAACTTCCGGCTGGGGATTGGAAGAAGTGGACTCAGGGGAAGGCTTGGGAACCAGGCGGTAACTTAAGGAGAGGTTCCGGTCCAGGTTCACCTCCTCCTCCACCGGCTCGTACCCCGGAAGCTCCAGCCTAAGAAAGCGCCTACCTCCTTCCAGGGGAGGTGAGGCCAAGGGCGTCTGGCCCAGGTAGAAGCCATCCAGGTATACCCGGGCTCCCGGGGGCTCGCTCACCACTCGAAGCCCATAGCGCTCCGGAGGCTTGGGCGAGGGCTCAGGGGGCAAGCTTACCGTCTGCACGGGTGCCGGACGCAAAACCAGGTACGCCCCATACCCTAAGGCCCCCAAAAAGGCCAAGACCAACAAAAGAGACCAGGGAAAAGGGCGCCGGGAAGCCGGCGGGGGGAAAGGCGGAAAGGTGGGGGCCAGGGGGTAAAGAGCCAAAAGGGGCTCGGGGTCTAACCCCAAGAGAAGGGCATAGCGCCGGAGGTAGCCCCGGGCCAAGGCCGGCTCAGGGAGCTCCTCAAAACGGCACTCCTCGAGGGCCTCCAACACCTTGGCCCTCAAGGCTAGCCGCGCCGCCGCCTCTTTAAGGGAAAGCCCCTTCTCCTCCCGGGCCCGCCTTAACCTTTCCCCTAGTTCACACACAAGGCTATTCTAGCCCGGCCCAGGCCAGGGCCACCCGGGCTGCCAAGCGTGCGTTTTCCAGGAGAAGCCTCTCGTTTACCCGGTCGGTCTCCCCTCGGGAAAGCTCCGAAAGGCGCCTCAGGAGGTAAGGGGTAAGGGCCTTGCCAAACACCCCCTCCCTGGCCGCTTGGTGGCTGGCCTCCTCCACCCAAAGGACCACCTCCTCGTAGGGAAGGCCTTGGGAAACGGGATTCACCAGAAGAACCGCGCCTAAGCCAAGTTCCCGGGATTTGCGGAGGACCAAGGCAGCTTCGAGGGGAGTTTCCACCCGGGCGGGCACAGGGAAGGGGGAGGAGGGGGAAAAGAAGGCGGGCAGGCGGTCCGTGCGGTAGCCCACCACGGAAACCCCAAGGGTCTCCAGACGTTCCAGGGTGGCCCTCAAGTCCAAGATGGCCTTGGGCCCAGAGGAAACCACCAGAATGGGGGTACGAGCAAGGGCCAAAAGATCAGCGCTCTCGTCAAAGGGCTCGGGATGCACCCCCCCGATCCCTCCAGTGGCGAAGACCGCGATCCCGTGGCGGTAGGCCAGGTGGACCGTGGCCGCCACCGTGGTTCCGGCGCTTTTCCTCTGGACCAAGAGGGCGGGAAGGTTCCAGAGGCTCGCCTTCTCCGCACCGCCTTGGGCTAGGGCCTCCATCTCCTCCTGGGAAAGGCCGACGCGCACCTCCCCCTGCACGAGGGCGATGGTCTTGGGGATAGCTCCTTCAGCTCGCACCGCTTCCTCCAGGGCTTTAGCGGTGCGCAGGTTCAAGGGGTAAGGTAACCCATGGGTCAGGAAAGCAGACTCCAGGGCCACCAAAGCTTCCGCCATGGGGGCAGGATACCATGCTTCACACTTCCGGCCACACCACGACCTCCTCCCCCACTTTGAGCCCGTGGAAGAGGAGAAGCTCCGGCGCAAGGCGGATCTCCAACCCCAGGCCCTCCATGCCTTCCACGGGCAGAAGCACCTCCTTGTGAGCCTTGACCCGCACCCGTTGAAAGAAACCGTAATGCTCTTGCCAGGCAGCAAGGAGCAGGGTATCCACCTGGGTCCCCTGCCGCCCCAGGGCTACCCGAAGCCGAGCCGTGCGCGGTACCCGGGGGAGTACCTCCACCAGGCGCAGCCGGGCCAGGTGGCCCAGACGCCTTAGGACTTCCCCCAGGGGCAGGGCCAGGCGGAAGGCCAGATCCAGGGGGCTTTGGCCACTGCCCAGGGCCAGGAGGAGGGAAAGCTCCACGGGGTCTAGGGTACTTTGGACCGCCTGGGCCCGGGACCCCGGCCGCACCAGGTCAAAGGGACCCACCTCCACCCGCTCATCCAGAAGGCGGATCGCCTGCAAGAGGTAGGCCTCGAGGGGGCCTTCCAGGGAACTCAAGGGAGGCCGTACGGAAAGCAGAAAGCGAAAGCGCCCCTCCTTCAACGCCAGCACCTCCAGCAAGGCCTCCTGCCCCACCTTCTCCCTGAACACCGCATGGACGGGCCGGCCCTGCTCCAGGTAAACCTCCCCCCTTCCACCCCCTGCCTCCACGGTAAAAACCCCTGTCTTTCCCCCCTGGGCGAGGAGCTGCAACCAGTCAATGGGACCTAAGAGGCGGAAATCGCCTTCCATAGGGAACCAAGGTATCCCTTGCCGAAGAAGTGCACGTGGGCCAGGAGATAGTAGACCTGGTACCGGGGCAAGGCCTCCTCCACCTCCTCCGGAATGGGGTAAAGAGCCTGGTAAGCCTGCCAGAAAACTTTGGGAAACCCTCCGAAAAGGCGCATCATGGCCAGGTCCACCCCCCGCTCTCCCACGAAAAAGGAAGGATCCAGAAGGGCAGGCCCCTCCGGGGTAAAGCGGACGTTGCCGTGCCAAAGGTCCCCGTGTAGGGGTGCAGGCCCCTCGGCGGGCAGAGGCCTCTGAAAGAGGGCTTCCACCTTGGGACCAAGGCCCTCAAGGCGGTCCCACGTGGCCTGCAAAAGAGGCTCTATGCACCGCGAAAAGAAGAACTCCGTCCACTCCCTCCCCTCCCCGCCCGGCAGGGGAAAGGTGCCCAAGAACCCCGCCTCGGCCCGGTATAGAGCTTCGCGCTGGCGGTGTAGACCCGCCAGCATGCGGGCCAGACCTTCCCAATCGGGTGGGCCTTCCGGCAAATATTCCAGGATCAATCCCTCCTCGGCCGCAAAGAATACCCGGGGCACCCGCACCCCTCGCTCGGCCAAGGCCCTAAGCCCCCGGGCTTCCGCGGGAAAGAGGCCTAAAGGGGGGCTCGGCGAAAGCTTCACCACATAGGCCCCCAGGCGGTACACCCGGGAAATATCCCCGCCGTAAAGGGGCTGAGGCACACCCTTGGCCTCAAGCCCCGCCCGCTCAAGAAGTTTCCTGGGGTCCATCCTCCCCCAAAAGGCGATCCAGGAAAGCCCTGGCAGCCGCTTCCACCATCCAGTAGACCTCTTGGCAGTCCTCCAGGTCCCCGTAGTACGGGTCCGGCACCTCCCCCCCGCCCAGGTAGTCCAGGAGGAGGCGCACCTTCCCCCTAGCCTCGGGGAAACGCCTTTGGACCTCCGCCAGGTTCTCCCGGTCCATCACCAAAATGTGGTCGTAGTAAAGGGCATCTTCCCGGGTCATCTGCCGGGCCACATGGGGGAAGTAGGCCCCTTCCCGCTCCAGCACCTTGCGAGCCCGGGGATCCATGGGTTCCCCAACGTGCCAAGCCCCCGTGCCGGCGGAATCCACCTCAAACCGGGCCTCGAGGCCCCGCTCCCGGATGAGTTTGCGGAACGCTCCTTCCGCCATGGGGCTTCGGCAGATATTCCCCAAGCAGACAAAAAGCACCCGTACGGGACGGTCCATGCCTCCCATGATAAGCAGGTCCTCAGTAAGGAACCTCCGCCACCACCTCCGTACCCTTTCCCGGCTCCGAACGCACCTGGAAGCGCCCACCCCGGGCCTCCACCCGCTCCCGCATCTGCGTGAGGCCAAACCCACCTAAGCCCTGGGCCTCGGCGTTTTGGAACCCCTTCCCGTTGTCCCGCACCACCAGCCGCGCCCCCCGCTCCCCCAAGGGGAGGAGTTCCACCTCCACCCGGCTGGGCTTGCCGTGCTTGGCGGCATTGGTGAGGGCCTCCTGCAGAACCCGGAAGAGGACCAGCTCGCTGGCCTGGGAAAGCCCCACTCCCTCCGGTAGGGAAAGCTGCACCCGAAAGCCCGCCTGCTCGGCAAAGGCCTGGGCGTAGCGGCGCACGGATTCCAGGAAGCCGTAGCGCTCCAGGTCGATGGGCCTCAGGGCGAAGATGCTCCGGCGCACCTCCCGGATCTGCGCCCTCAGGGTCTCCTTCACCTCGGCCAAGGCCTTCAGGGCCGCCTCCTGGTCCTTGGCAAGAAGCCTCTCCGCCAGATCCAGCTTCAAGGCCATGAAGGCCAGGCTCTGGGCAATGCCGTCGTGGATCTCCCGGGCGATGCGGGTGCGCTCCTCGTTGATGGCCAGCTCCTCCGCCCTGAGGTACGCCTGGGCGTTGCGCACCGCCAAGGCCACCTGGGAGGCCAGGAAGGAGAGGAAAGGAATCCGCCGGGAAAGGCCCTTGCCCTTAAGGACCAGCACCCCCACCGTCTCCCTGGCCTTTAGGGGCAGGGCCAGGGTTTCCTCATCCACGAACACCGGCCCCTCGAGGCTCCCCTTCCAAACGCCATCCGGCAGGAAGGGATGGGAGGGCAGGGCCAGGTTCCGCACCACCCGGGGTACCAGGAACCCCTCCTCGTCCATCAGGAGAACCCCACCCCCCTCCGCCTCCGCCCAGACCTGGATCCGCTCCAGAAGCCCTTCCAGGAGGCGGTCCAGGTTGGCCTCGGCCTTGAGGGCCTGGTCCACCTCAAAGAGGGTAAGGCGGTCCCGGCTCCGGGCCACCACGGATTGCAGGGCCCCCGCCACCTCGTGGGCCAGCACCTCCAAAAACACCCGTTCCGGCTCCGGAGGGCAGGCCTCCAGGTAGCCTTTCAAACCCGGAAGCTCCACCCGCATCCCCCCACATTCCTCCCCGGCATGGACTCCCTCGGCCTCGAGGGCCACAGGGTACCCCAAGGTCTCCCCCAAAGCCCGGGCGATGCGGGAGACCGCCTCCTCGAGGTTCTCGCTCTCCAAGGCCTCGCGGAACACCCGCCCTGCCGCCAAAAGGCGGCGGTTCGCCTCCTCCAAGGCCCTTTCCGCCCGCACCTTCTCCAGGGTTTCCTGAGCGATCCACTCCAGCACCGCATAGGTAACCAGAGGGCCCACCAAACCGTAAAAGCCAAGCCGTAGCCAGAGGAGGCTATCCACGTGCCGGTAGGGCAGAAGGGCCAGCTCAAAGACCACCACCACCGAAGCGATCAAGGGCGGCAAAATCCGCTGGGCCAAGCGCACCAATCGGTAAAGGCTGTGGCTAGCCATCCTTTCCCTTCGTACCCTCCTTTTTCAGAGAGGAGGTTACCGCATACCGGCTTTGGTGCAGAAGCCCCCTGAGAAGCTGCACCTCCCCTGGGGAAAGCCGGGCCTTGTGGAAGATGCGGCGCAGGCGGCGCATGGCGTAAGGGTGGCGGTGTTCGTCGGTGAACCCGATCTCCAGCACATACCGCCCCAAATCGGCGAAAAATCTCTCCAGGGCCTCCACATCCGCCAACTCCTCCTTAGACGCCACACTGCCCTCCCGCAACCAGGCCTGGTAAAGCTCGTAGGCGAAGACCACCACCGCCTGGGCCAGGTTCAAGGAAGGCTGCTCGGGAGCGGTGGGGATGGTGCCGATGAGGTGGGCCAGGTCCAGCTCCTCGTTGGTGAGGCCAAAGGTTTCCCGGCCAAAGACCAGGGCAACCTCTCCCTTTACGGAAAGCACATGGGCGGGGACCTCCCGGGCCGTCACCACCGGGGCCGGGTAGAGTTCCCGGGGCCTTCCCGTGGTGGCCACCACGAAGCTCACCCCCTTGAGGGCCTCCCCGAGGCTTTCCACCGCCACCGCCCGGTCCAGCACCTCCTCGGCATGCACCGCCAGCCAGTAGGCCTCCCGGGCCCAAGGAGGCCCCACCCGGGGCGAAGGCTTCACCAGGTAAAGCCGCGAAAGGCCAAAGTTCCGCATGGCCCGGGCCACCGCCCCCACGTTCATGGGCTCCTGGGGTTCCACCAAGACGATGCGCACACGTTCCAGCACAGCCTCCTCCTCGAGGTCCTCACTGCCCGGGCGGGGGGGTAGGGAAAGCCTCCTCGCCAGAACCAGGGGGATAATCCATGGACCCTACCCCAGCCGGAGGGGCTTCCTGAGGAAGCCCAGTCCCACCCGAAGGTGGGGCCTGCAGGGCGGGTACGGGTGCCTTCCCCTGGGGAAACCAGACCTTTACCCCTTCCTGGGAAGGCTGGCCCGAGAGGAGATCCATCCCCACCTGCACCAGGCCTGCAGGCGGGGGGAAATCCCCTCCAGGCCTTCCCCTCAGGGCCCCCGCCACGAACTCCCGCCAGATGGGGGGGTTGACCACGGAGCTGGAAGGCTCCCTCCCTCCCATGCGCAAGGGCTTGTTGTCATCCCGGCCCACCCAGACCACCGCGGAAAGCCCTCGAGTCACCCCGGCAAACCACAGGTCCCGGGCCTCGTTGGTGGTGCCGGTCTTTCCCCCCACCACCCGCCCGGGGATGCGGGCCCCTTTGGCCAGACCCTTTTCCCCCAGGTCGTAGACATATCCCTTCAGGAGGTCCCACCCCTGGTAGGCCACCTGGGGATCAAAGAGGCGCTGCCGTTCCGGAAGAGCCTGGTAAAGCACCTGCCCTTGGGCATCCTCCACCCGCTTCACGTAGATGGGAGTAACCCGGTAACCCCCGTTGGCAAAGGCGGCATAGGCCGCCGCCAGGTCCACCGGGGTGATGGAGGCTCCCCCGATGGCGATGGCCAGGGTGGGATACTTCACCGCAAAACCCGCCTGGGACAGTTTTCTCGCCACCTTCTCCACCCCTATGGCCTGGGCGGTGTAGATGGCAGGCAGGTTGAGGGAGAGGTCCAAGGCATAGCGCACGGTGATCTCCCGGTTAAGAAAGGTGCCGGAGAAGTTCTTAGGCCGCCATACCCCTCCCTTCTGGCTGGGATCGGGAAACTCCAGGGGGCGATCGGGAACCAAGGTGGCCTGGGTCCAACCCTCCTCCAAGGCGGTGGCGTAGACAAAGGGTTTCACCGCACTCCCGGGGTTGCGCAGGGCCCGGGTGGCCCGGTTGTACTCATCCCCCTCCCGCCTTACCCCCCCCACCAGGGCCAGCACCTCCCCCGTTTCGGGATCCAGGCCCACGATGGCCAGCTCCGCCCCCTCCGGCAGCCTGGCTCCCTTGGCCGCGGCCTCCGCCGCCCGTTGCATGGCTGGGTCCAAGGTGGTGTACACCTTAAGCCCCCCCTCGCCGTAGACCTTTTCCTTCCCGAAGCGGGCCTCGAGGAAGCGGCGCACCTCGAGGACGAAATGGGGGGCCATCCGGTAGTCCAGCTGCCTGAGGATGCGGGCCTCGGGATCCACCAGCCTGGCCTCCAGGAGGTTTCCCTCCCCGTCGTAGCGCACCTCCCACCCCTTGGGGGCAAGGGGCTCCCGCCAGGCAGCCTCGGCCACCTCCGGGCTCACCCAGCCCTCGGCCACCATCTGGTCCAGAAGCAGGCGCATCCGCTCCCGCACCCCCTTCAGGTCCTGGTAGCGGGCGTTGGGAGCCGGGATCAAGGAGGCCAAATAGAGGCCTTCTGCCAGGGTCAAGGCAGCAGGGTCCTTACCGAGATAGGCTTCCGCCGCCCCCTTGATGCCCACGGCGTTGCCTCCCCAGGGCACCACGTTCAGGTACATCTCCAGGATCTCCTCCTTGGTGTAGCGCCTCTCCAGCTCGAGGGCCAGGGCCCACTCCTTGAACTTGCGCTCCAGGGAACGGGCCTGGGCCAGCTCCTTGAGGAGGGTGTTTTTGATCACCTGGGTAGTGATGGTGCTCCCCCCCTGAAGATCTCCCCGAAGGATGGCGTAGAGAGCCCCTAGAAGGCGCACGAAATCCACTCCATAGTGCTGGAAATACCGGCGGTCCTCCGAAAAAACCACCGCCGCCACCGCCGCCGGGGAAACCTCAGAAAGCCGCACCAGGCTCCGGTGGATGGCCCTTCCCTCCTCCACGCTGGCGATCTGGGCCAAGGGGGTGCCGTCCCGGGCGTAGAGGGTGGAGGTGGCGGTGAGGCGCAGCCGATCAAACTGGGAGAGGTCAGGAAGCTGGCGGGTGTAGGCGTACGCCAGATACCCCAGGGCCAGGCCTGCGCCCGCAAGAAGTCCGGCCAGGGACAGGAGGAGGAAGCGGAGCACCCGCACGGCCCTCAGTTTACATGGGCCTACCCCAAACCCAAAAAGCGGAATAGCTTGTCCCGGGTGAGGGGTTTTTCTATGGCCATCACTCGCACCACCTCGGCGGTAGTCCTAAGCTTTTCGGTGGGCTCTATGAGCACCGCCAAGGGCACCTCCTTAAGCCGGCGCACATGCCGGATGCGCGCGGCCACGGCAAAGGGGTCCACATCCAAGTTCTGGTCCAAAAGCACATATCTGGGCGTATGGTCCAATAACCAGAAGAGGCCTTCCCGGGCCAGGTCAAAGTGGCGGACGGGGATGCCCCGCTCGGAAAGCACCAAGTCCACATAAGCCCGCAGGGCATCGTTGCAGCTTAATAGGAGAAGCCCCGGATAATCCGTCGCCACGGGGCCAGTTTATCCAAAGGTTGCGAAAGGGATGTGAAAAATTTGGCTGGGGCGCGTGGATTCGAACCACGACCGGCGGATCCAAAGTCCGCTGTCCTGCCATTAGACGACGCCCCAGGGCCAACCAGGGTGTTTGCCCCAACGGGCAAAGCCATCCAGATTGTAGGGCAAAGCAGGGCTCCCGTCAAATCCCCTTTTGGAGTTCGCCTTGACCCAAGTCCGGATGGGATCACACGTTGAAGAGAACGTAGAGGACATCCCCATCCTGAACCTCGTACTCCTTGCCCTCGAGGCGCACCCAACCCCTTTCCTTGGCCTTGGCCCATCCAGAAGCCTCCACCAGCTTGTCCCAGGAAATGACCTCAGCCCGGATGAAGCCCTTCTCCATGTCGGAGTGAATCTCCCCCGCCGCCTCCGGGGCCTTGGTTCCCCGGCGCACCGTCCAGGCCCGCACCTCCTTCTCCCCGGCGGTAAAGAAGGTGATGAGGCCAAGCGCCCTATACCCCGCCTGGGCCAGGCGCTGGAGGCCGCTTTCCCTTAAGCCGTAGGCGGCGAGAAGCTCCCGTGCTTCCTCTGGGGAAAGCTCGGCCAGCTCCGCCTCCAGCCGGGCGGAAACCACCACCACCTCGGCCCCCTCGGCCTTGGCCCTTTCCCGCACCGCCTGCACATGGGGGCTGCCCGCCCCCTCGGGTAGGTCCTCCTCGCCCACGTTGGCCACGTAGATCACCGGCTTGGCGGTAAGGAGGGGGGTTTCCTTAAGCAGGCGGCGGAGCTCGGCATCCTCTCCTTGCTCTCCGTTTAAGAGGAAGGTGCGGGCGGGCTTTCCCCCTTGCAGGTGGGTGTAAAGGGCCTCCGCCGCCTCGAGGGTGGGGACCAGATCCCGGTTGGCCCGGGCTTCCTTCCTAAGCCGCTCAAGCCGCCTTTCCCAGGTGGCGAGATCGGCCAGGAGGAGCTCGGTTTCCACCACCTCCGCATCCTCCAGGGGATCCACCCGGCCCATCACGTGCACCACATCGGGATCGGGAAAGCACCGGAGCACGTGGGCGATGGCCGCCACCTCGCGGATGTGGGCCAGAAACTGGTTGCCGAGGCCTTCCCCCTTGTGGGCTCCCTTGACCAGGCCCGCGATGTCCACGAACTCCACGTGGGTGGGGACAACCGGAGGCTTCCGATCCCCCTTGGCGAAGACCCTCTGCAGGGCGTAAAGCCTTTCGTCCTCCAGGGATACCACGCCCACGTTCTTGTCAATGGTGGCGAAGGGGTAGTTGGCCGCCAAAGCCTGTGCCCGGGTTAAGGCGTTAAAGAGGGTGGACTTGCCCACGTTGGGTAGACCGACGATTCCCACAGCCAGCATCTCGACCTCAAAAAAAGCCCCAACTAGGGGCCTCTTTTCATCCTATCACATCCCTTGCGTATGATGGCAGGGTATGGACCTGGCCGCCCACATCGACCACACCCTCTTAAAACCCACCGCCACCCCGGAGGAAATCCTGAAGGTGGCGGAGGAAGCCCTGGAATACGGGTTTTTCGGCCTCTGCATCCCTCCATCCTATGTTCCCTTGGTGCGGGAGCGTTACCCCCATGCTCCCTTTCGCCTGGTAACCGTGGTGGGCTTTCCCCTGGGCTACCAGGCCAAGGAAGTCAAGGCCCTCGAGGCAGCCTTGGCCATCGCCCAGGGAGCCGATGAGGTGGATATGGTGATCCACCTGGGCCGGGCCTTGGCCGGGGATTACGCCTACATAGAGGAAGAAGTCCGCACCGTGCGCCAGGCAGCACCCAAGGCGGTGCTCAAGGTGATCCTGGAAACAGGCTACTTCACCCCTGAAGCCCAGGGTCAGCCCCGTAGGGGCTATCTTGAAAACCTGGCCGAGGCGGCCATCCAGGGCGGGGCCGACTTCCTGAAAACCTCCACCGGCTTTGGACCCCGGGGGGCCAGCCTGGAGGACGTGGAACTCCTGGTAAGGGTGGCCCGGGGCCGGGCCCAGGTCAAGGCCGCAGGCGGCATCCGCAACCGGGAAACCGCCATCAAGCTCCTCGAGGCGGGGGCCCAAAGGCTGGGTACCTCCAGCGGGGTGGCCCTGGTGAAGGGGGAAGGCGGGGATGGGTACTAAAAGGCGGCGGAAAAAACCCACCCTGGCCGGGCTTCCCGGCTATTTGCTCCTTCTGGTCATCCTCCTCCTCTGGCTTTTCCAGGAGCTCCGTCCAGGCCTCCCCCCACCTCCCCCACAGGTGGAAGCAGGGGGCGTGGAGGTCTACTTCATGCCCCGGGAAGGGGAGGCCGCCAAGGCCCGGCTCATCGCCCTCATGGACGGAGCCAAGGAAAGCCTGGATGGGGCCTTCTACGAGTTTCGCGACCTGGAGATCGCCAAGGCCTTGCTCAGGGCCAAGGAGCGGGGGGTGAGGGTGAGGCTCTACGGGGAAAGCGATTACCGAAACGACTTCCGCCGCTACCTGGTGGGTGGAGCCTTGGGCCAACAAGGGGAAACCCCCCGCATACCCCAGGCGGCCCTCCGGGAGCGCATCCGGCCTTTGTCCCTGGACTGCGAGGAAATCGTGGGGATCCCCGTGTGCTTTGACGAACGGGAAGGCTTCATGCACCACAAGTTCTTGGTGGTGGACGGGCAGGTGGTCTGGACGGGAAGCACCAACATGACCTGGAATGCCTTCGCCCGGAACAACGAAAACAACCTCCTTCTGCCCTCTCCCACCCTGGCCCAAGGCTATGCCCGGGAGTTCGCCGCCCTCTTCGAGGGTGCCAAGGAGGGCCTGGGAAAACCGGTTGCCTTCCACCTTTCCCCGGAAAAGGGCATACCGGCGAAGGGCACCGCCTACTTCAGCCCCAAAGGAGGTGCGCTGGGCCGGGAGGCTCTCCTGAAAAGGCTCAGGGCTGCCAGGAAGGAGATCCTGGTGGCGGCCTTCGTGCTCACAGACCGGGAGGTGGTGGAAGCCTTGGTCCAGGCCCAGCGGAGGGGAGTGGGGGTCCAGGTCCTTCTGGAAACCCGCAACCTCGAGGATAGCCGGGAAGACAACCTCCTGCGGGCTGGGGTGGCGGTACGGAAGGATGGCAATCCTTACACCCTCCACCACAAGGTGATGGTGATCGACGGTACCTTTGTGATCACGGGAAGCTACAACTTCACCGCCAGGGCCTGGCAGGTGAACAACGAGAACCTTCTGATCCTGCAAAGCCCCGCCCTGGCGGAACGCTACCGGGAGGAGATCCTAAGGTTATGGCAGGAAGGGCAACCCCTTTAGTGCTGACCCTGGCCTCGGGAAGCCCTAGGCGAAGGGCCCTCCTCGAGGCCCTGGGCTTCCCCCTTAAGGTGGTGCCCCCAAGGGTGGAGGAAGCTGGGGAAGACCTTCCCCAAGATCCCAGGGAGCTGGCCCTAGCCCTGGCCCGGCGCAAAGGGGAGGAGGTGCCGGGGGAGTGGGTGCTGGCGGCGGATACCGTGGTGGACCTGGACGGCCAGGTCCTCGGTAAACCCAGGGATAGGGTGGAAAACCACCTCTTCCTCCGCCTCCTTTCCGGGAGAACCCACCTGGTCCACACCGCCATTTACCTGCGCACCCCTCAGGACCTGGTGGTGGAGGTGCACACCACCCGGGTCCGCTTCCGCAACCTTTCCGAAGAAGAAATCGCCTGGTACGTGCAGAGCGGCGAAGGGCTGGACAAGGCTGGAGGCTACGGAGCCCAAGGCTTGGGAATGGCCCTCTTGGAAGGAATCGAGGGGGATTTCTACACGGTGGTGGGCCTGCCCGTGGCCCGGGTCTTCGCCCTCCTCTGGGAAAGGGGGTTCAGGCCGTGAGGGAAGTGGCCTTGCGACGGGGGATCTTCCTCCTCCTCCTGGCCTTGGGCCTGGCCATGGCGGCCCTAACGCGCCCCCTTGCCCCCCGCCTCGCCCTCACCCTTTCCCCCCTCACCGCTCCCCTGCCAGCCCTGGGCCACCGCCTGGGGCAGAACCTGCGGGCTGCCTCCGCCATTCTCCTGAACCGCCAGGATCTCTACGGGGAAAACCGCTCCCTGAAGGCCCGGATTGCCCAGCTGGAAAGCGAAAACCGAAGGCTTCGCCTCGAGGTGGAACGCCTTTCCCGGGCCCTCAAGGTGCGGGCCTCGCAGGCCCCAGGGGTGGTGGCGGTGGCCCCGGTGGTGGGGGAGGACCTCTCCGGCCTTTACCGCCGCCTGATCCTGGGCCTAGGGGAGCGGGATGGCCTCCGGGTGGGCATGCCGGTGACCGCCCCGGAAGGGCTGGTGGGGCTCATCGTGGAGGTGGAGGAACGCCGGGCCCTGGTGCGCACCCTCCTGGACCCGGAAAGCCAAGTGGGCGTGCGGCCGGAAAAGGCCCCGGGGCGGGGAGTGGCCCGGGGGGTTCCCCCTGACCACCTGGTGGCGGAGTTTCCCCCCACGGTCCAGGTGGCTCCGGGAGACCTCCTGCTCACCGGGGCTCCCTTGGGCCTTTTCCCGGACGGGATCCCTGTGGGCCGAGTGGAAGGCATCGAACGCGTCCAAGGCGGTTTAAAGCTACGGGCCTGGGTCAAGCCTCTGGTGGAGCTTTCCCTACTGGAGGAGGTTATCGTGCTGAGGCCCTTATGATGGGGATTCTTCTCCTCTTTACCCTTGTGCTCTCCGGATTCCTAGGAGCCCTCTGGCCCCAGGGGTTGATGGCCCCGGACCTCTTCCTGGTCCTGGCCCTCCTTTATGCCCGTAGCCTTCCCTATTACCTGGGCCTCCCTTGGGCCTTTTTCCTCGGACTTGTGCAAGACCTCCTGGGCTACGGGCTTTTGGGCCTTCATGCGGTGGGGCTCCTGAGCGCCAGCTACGCCTTCTATGCGGCAAGCCGCCGCCTGGCCCCGGGAGAAACCCCTGGGGTTCTCTTTTCCTTTCTGTGGGCCTTTTTGGCCAAGTGGGCGGGCTACTTCTTGGTGGCCTACTGGCTCCGCCTGGAGCTTCCTTCCCTCTTGCCCCTGGACCTTTTCCTCGAGGGCCTCTTCACCCTTCCCCTGCTCCTCCTGGCCTGGCGCTTTCTGCCCTCCCCCCGACGACCATGACCAGCCGGCTTTACGCCCTCATGCTCTTCTTCCTCCTGGCCTTCGGCCTCCTGGCCTTAAGGGCCTGGCACCTCCAGGTGTTGGAGCACGAGCGGTACGCCCTAAGGAGCCAGGGCAACTACCTGAAGACCGAGGGCATTCCTGCCCCCCGGGGCCGCATCCTGGACCGCAAGGGGCGGGTGATCGCCCAGGACCGGCTGGTGGTGGACCTGGTGTACGAGGGGGGCGAGGTGGCCTTCAAGGAAAGGCTCCTCCCCCTCCTGGGCTTGAAGGAACTCCCCAAGGTCCAAGGCCCCACGGTCCTCAAGGCAGGGGTACCCGAACACCTCCTGCCCACCCTGGCGGAGATCACCGCTGGGCAGAAGAACCTCAAGCTGGTGGAGCGCATCGAGCGCTCCTACCCTAACCCCATCTCGGGCCCCGTGCTGGGGTATGTGCTCCAGGCCAATGCCGAGCAGGTGAAGCGGGGATACAGCCCCGACGAGCAAGTGGGCCAGGCAGGCCTCGAGGCCGCCCTCGAGCCTTATCTCAGGGGCAAGCGCGGGGTGAAGGCGGTGGAGGTCAACGTCCGGGGGGAGCGCCTTAGGGAAACCATCCTGGAGGAACCCACCCCCGGGCAGGATGTGGTCCTCACCCTGGACCTGGACCTCCAGCGAGCGGCGGAAAAGGCCCTAGAGGAAGCCTTGGCCGATATCAACGCTGGGCGGAGGTCCAAGGGTCTTCCCCCCGCCACCCGGGTCAAGGGGGCCATCGTGGCCGTGAACCCCCAAACAGGGGAGGTTCTGGCCATGGCCAGCGCCCCATCCTTCGATCCGAGCCTTTTCGCCAAACGGCCCGTACCCCAAGAGGTCCAGGCCCTTCTTAAGGACAAGGACCTTCCCCTCCTGAACCGGGCGGTGCAACCCTACACCCCAGGTTCCACCTTCAAGCTGGCCACCAGCTACACCCTCCTGGAAGAGGGGTACGTGAACCCCTCTACCGCCTTCCGGTGCAGCCCCTACATCGTCTTTGGAGGCCAGGTGCGCCGCAACTGGGCCACCCGGGATATGGGCCCCATGACCGTCAAGGAGGCCATCGCCTGGAGTTGCAACACCTGGTACTACCAGGCGGTAGCCCAAGACCCCCTGGGGGTGGTGGACCGCCTGGCGGCGAGGGCCCGCCTTCTGGGCCTAGGGGAAGCTACCGGGCTGGAAATCGCCGAGCGAACGGGGCTTATCCCCACCCGGGCTTGGAAGCGGGAAGCCCTCAAAGAGCCCTGGTACCCGGGGGAAACCCTTTCCCTGGCCATCGGGCAGGGCCCCGTCCTCACCACCCCAGCCCAGGTAGCCCGCATGCTATCCAGCATCGCCAACGGTGGCAAGAAGCCTACCCTCCACCTGATCAAGCGCATCGGCCAAAAGGAGGTCAGACCCCGGCTTGAACCGGTACCCGGACGTTTTTGGAAAATACTCCAAGAGGGTCTACGAAAGACCGTGAAGGAGGGTACCGCTCGCCATATTCTCGGGAGCTTTCCGGTGCCCACCGGCGGCAAAACGGGCACCGCGGAAACCCCAGGCAAGCGGGCAGGCCTCGAGCACGCTTGGTACATGGGTTATGGCCCCGCTGAACCTGGCTCCCCCTACCCTCCTCTGGTGGTGGTGGCCTTCTTTGAAAACGGCGGGGAGGGAAGCCGCGTGGCCCTTCCCGCGGTGCGCAAGGTCATGGCCGCCTACTGGCAGGTGGAGGAAGCGCAGGCCAGGTAGAATAGCGCCATGCGCCTCCGCGCCACCCCCAAAGCCCTAGCCCTGCGCCTGGATGGGGGGGAAACCCCGGAAGAAATCCAGAACCTCAAGCTGCCAGAAGACCTTCCCCTCGAGGTGGAGGTGGCCGGGCCTGTATCCGGAAAGGTGCTGGAAGCCCTTCTGGAGCTAGGCCGGCCCCTTACCCTGATCCCTCCCAGAAACCGCCTTCCCGCCGGCACCCTGGTCCTCAGCAAGACCCTGCGTTCCGGCGAGCGGGTGGAGCACCCCGGCACGGTGGTGGTTCTGGGTGACGTGAACCCCGGGGCCGAGGTGGTAGCGGGAGGGGATGTGATCGTGGTGGGCAAGCTACGCGGCCTCGCCCACGCCGGGGCTGGCGGGGACGAGGAGCGCTTCATCTTCGCCCTGGAACTGGCCGCTAAGCAGGTGCGCATCGGCCCCCACTTGGCCCAAGCGCCGGAGGATTTAAACACACGGGGCCCCGAGATCGCCCGGGTCCAGGAAGGAAGGATCGTGGTGGAGCCCGCTAGAAAGCGATAGTTCCCGTCTCCACCCCGTAGCGCTTCAGCACCAGGTAAATAATCCAACCCGATACAGCCACGTACAGCCATATGGGCACCAGCACCCTGGCCCAACGCTTGTGCAGGATGAACTCCCCCTTAAAAGCCCGCCAGATCACGTAAAGGGCCAGGGGGCCGTTGAGGGCAGCCAGCAAAGTGTGGGTGAGGAGGAGGAAATAGTAGGCCCCTCGCCAGGCCTCCGGCCCCCCATAGGCGGTGGTGCCGTAAAGGGCCCACTTAGCAAGATAGAACACCAGGAAAAGGAGGGCCAAGGAAGTGGCCGTCAACATGGCCCGATGGTGGGCCACCCTGTTCCCCTTTTTGATCAAGATAACCCCTGTCACCAAGGCCAACCCGGAAAGCACGATGCTCCACACCGCCAGCAAACCCAAAAGCTCCTTCACCGCTTTCCCTCCCCTAGCCGCTCACCCAGAAGCCGCACGGGCTCCAGCTTCGCCGTGCGCGCATAGCTGTAACCCCTAAGGTAATCCTCCTCCTGGCCCAATAGCTGGTACAGCCTAAGGTAGGCCACGGCCAAAAGCCCATCCCGCTCCCGCCCTGGGGGAAGCCGGTGGAGAAGCCTGGCGATCTCGCGGAACCTGGGAGCCTGGCTGGCCTCGAGGGGAGTTCCCCTCAACGCCCGGGCCAAGTCCGCCAAGGTATCGCCGTTAGGCCTCATAGCCCCCAGGAGTGTACCACACCCTGCCCCTAGGGAATGCGCCGGCTGGTGCGGTTCCCAGCGGCATCCACCGCGACCAGCACAGCCCCGGCCGGCACCTCCGCGGAAAAGGCCACCGTGGCCTCCTTGGGAAGCGAAAGGGGATTAAAACGACCGCCCACCCGGACCACCACCCGGTCCACCTGGACGTTGTCCTCCACCCATCCGTACACCCGGTACAAGTTCCCCTCCCGTTCCACCCGCTCCACCACGATGCGGGGAGGCGCCGCATCCAGCACCAGGGGGACCCGCTTTTCCCCCCGGTTACCCCGGGCATCCTCCGCTTCCAGAAGGAGCTCCACCCTGCCGGAGGCCGGGGCCTGCAGGCGGAAGCGAAACTGAACCAAGCGCTTACCCGCCTCCCCAGAGGACAGGACCTCTTGGCCATTGGCCCGGACGCTCACCACCCCTGAGGGATCGAAGGCATAACCCTGCACCCTAACCTCCCTTCCCGGGGCCACCGCCCCGCCCAAGGGCTCGGTAAGCCCCATCTCAGGGGGAGCGGTGTCGGGCCGGGTGCAGGAGGCAAGAAACAACAAAAGAAGGAGGGGATGCCAACGCATCCCCTCCATCTTACCCAGCCTTCTTATAAGAAATCCCCCTAGTCCTCTCCCGTAGAATGGGGCCATGGACCTCGCCAAACACCAACGCCGCCCCCGGCTGCAACTCAAGCTGCAGCATCACCCGGATAACCTTCACGCCCTGTACCGGGAAAGCCAAGACCCCATAGAACGCTCCCGCTGGCACGCCCTCTGGCTCCTCGCCACCGGCCACCCCATCCCAAAAGTCGCCCAAACCCTGGGCTACTCCACCCGCTGGGTCCGGGACACCCTCCACCGCTACAACCAAGGCAAGCCCATGGCCGACCTCCGCCACCAAAACCCAGGCCAGCCCCCCTTGCTCCCCCCAGAACTCCAGGAGGCCTTCCGCCAGGCCCTCCTGC